>JACKOW010000003.1:0-300000 GCA_024234055.1 Rhodanobacteraceae bacterium | reverse complement strand
CCGGCGTGGACTACCGGCGCAGTGCGCGCTGGGTGATGGGCGCGGCTGTGGGCTTCGACAAGTTCAATTCGGCCCTCACCGATGATGGCAAGCTGGAGACCCGTGCGCTGACGCTGAGCGGCTACAGTGCCTACTACCTGAACGACCTGACCTATCTCGATACCCGCTTGAGCTACGGTCGGGTTAACCTTGACCAGACGCGGCGCCTGCGGGTCAACCTCACCGGTTTCACGCTGGACGAAACGCTGACCAGCGACACCCAGGCCAATCAACTGACGCTGGCGACCAGTCTGGGGCATCACTTCACGCGGGGTGCGTGGACCTTCACGCCGAACGGTTTCGTGCGTTACATGCGCAGCACGGTCGACGGTTTCAGCGAGCGCGGCAGTGATTTTGCGGTGCGCTACGGCGACCAGACGGTCAGTTCGCTGGTACTTGGTGCCGGCATACAGGTCAATCGTGTGATCAGTCTGTCGAACGGGGTGCTGACGCCGCAGTTCGATCTGATCTGGAATCATGAAAGCCGAAACAACGACACCGTCATTGATGCCAGTTTCGTCAGTGGCGATCCGGGTGAATTCTTCAGCCTGTCACCGGAGGAGCCCGACAAGAGCTACGGTAGCGTGGGCATCGGGCTGGTCTATGTGCTGGCCAATGGCAAACAGGCCTATCTGCAATGGCGCGAGAGCGTCGGCGTGGATGGATTGAGTCGCTCGACGGTGAACCTGGGCGCCCGTTTCGAGTTCTAACTACGGCAGAGGAGGATCTATACCATGCCGAAACAAGACACAATCACGAAGCCGGGAGTCGCTGCCGCCAAGCCGGCGCTGCCGGGCACGAGCACAAGCGGGCGACTCGCCCTGATTCTGGGCAGTGCGCTGGTGATCGGCCTGCTGGGCAGTGCCAGCGTGCTGGCCAAGAAGACCGAAGTTCCCAAGGGCGGTGTCAACGTCGAGGATCTGTACATCGTCGACTGTCTGTTGCCGGGGCAAGTACGCCAACTGGGTGGCAACTTCACCTATCTGTCGGCCAGGCGCCCAATCCGCACCACGGCCAAGGATTGCGCCATCCGTGGCGGCGAATACGTGGCTTACGATCGAGCGAACTACGCCACCGCGCTCAAGGTCTGGCTGCCCGCCGCCAAGCAGGGTGATGTGGAAGCCATGAACTATCTGGGCGAGATTTACGAGAAAGGCCTGGGTGTCACCCCTGACTACGCCACTGCCGTCGAGTGGTACCGGCAAGCGGCCGAGAAAGGCAGTTCCTCGGCCATGATCAATCTGGGCAGCCTGTATGAGGCTGGCAAGGGCGTGCCCCAGGATCTGACGATGGCGATGAACTGGTACCGCAAGGCCTCCGGTCTCAGCAGCGGCAACCTGGAGCTGGTCACCGAAGAAGAGAATGCCCGCAGGCGCGCCGCGGCTGAAGAAACCGAGCAACTGCGTGGCGAAGTCAGCCGCCTGCGTGCGCAGCTGGAACAGACCCGCGCCGATCTCGGTCAGCTCGAAACGGAACTGGGTCAGTCGCGCAATCAGCTGAGTTCAGCCAAGGCGGAGCTGGCCGCGGCGAGCGCCGATCGTGCCCGTGCCCAGCGCGCCAGTCAGCGCATTGCCGAGCTGGAACAGCAGATTGCGGCTCAGGAGCAGGCAGTCGCGTCATCGCATGCCGAGGCCGACAAGCTCTATACCGCGCTGGGTGTTGATCCCAATCTGCGTGGCCCGGCACCCGAGGGCACATCACCGAAGATCCAGGTGATTGCGCCCAAGCTGGTCGCTACCCGCAGTGGCGTGCTGGCCGCGCCTTTGCTGGCGGCGGTGCCCACCTACCAGGTGGTTGGCAGGGTCTATCCGGCCAGCAGCCTGAAGGCGCTCAAAGTCAATGATCGCGATTACCGCGACAAGGTTGACTCCGATGGCCTGTTCCAGATCGACCTTGACCTGGTGGCCGGCGACACGCCCGTGGAGATCCAGGCAATCACAAATGACGGCTTGAGCGCAGTCGAGAGCTTTCTCATCACCCGTGATCGCGGCGGCGCGGCCGCAGCCAAGCGTGTGACCAGCAAGTTGTTCCAGCGGCGCATGCGTCAGGATCTCGGCACCTTCCATGCGCTGGTGATCGGCAACGACGCCTATAGTTCTTTCCCGGCCCTGTCGACGGCCGTTGCCGATGCCGATGCCATCGCCGAGCAACTGCAATCTCATTACGGTTTCAAGGTCACCAAGCTGACCAATGTCGGGCGTCAGGTGATCATCACCAAGCTCGCCGAAATGACCATGGGGATGAAAAAGAATGACAACCTTCTGATCTACTACGCCGGCCATGGCCAGATCGACGACAAGGGCAATGGCTACTGGATACCGGTGGACGGTCGCACCGACGATCCGGCCACCTGGATCGGCAATGACCAGATCAATGATTATCTGGGGGCCTCTGAGGCCAAGCACGTCATGGTGGTTGCCGATTCCTGCTATTCCGGCACCATGTCCGGTAATGCGATCCGACCGATCCCGCTGGACGCCAAGGAAGAGGATCTGCTGTTCATCTCCCGGGTAAAGGCACGAACGGTCATTACCTCGGGCGGGCTGCAGCCGGTGCTGGATGACGACGGTAGCGGGCACTCGGTGTTTGCCACGGCTTTCCTGACTGCCCTGAAACAGGCCGATGGACTCAACGAGGGCTATCGCCTATACGAGGAGGTCTCGGAACTGGTTGGTCAGCGCTCCGCTGTCGCCCGGCTGCCGCAGCGCCCTCAGTACTCGGCGTTGCGGCACGCCGGTCACGAAGGCAGTGAGTTCTTCTTCCTGCCTCGCGACGCCTGAGGCGGCGCAGGCGGCGGGTGCTGATCACCAAGGCACCCGCCGCAGCTCTGCTGCTGGCGGCCCACAGCGACACAGGCACCGCCAGACGATGACCATGACCAAAGCTCTACCCAACGCCTTCGAATGGCTGCTTGGCCTCTACAGCGACAACTTCGAACGCTTGCGCAAGCTGGTGGACAGCCGCCGACTGTTGCCGGGCCGTTATCTGAATCAGCCCGATGGCAGGCCGGCCCTGGTGCTCGACATTCTCGAGCAGCAGCCCTACACGACGCTGTTGCGGTTGAGCCTGCGCTTTGAGCAATCGACGCCCGCCGAAGACCCGGAATCCTATTGGCGGGTCTATCACGATGCGCTGCAGGCCGAAGTCACTCACTGTCGATTTGACGCCCATCGGGTCCGCCTGTTTGCGCCGGATACCCCTGCGCGGCTGATCGCACAGTACCGCAGGCGCATGAACAGTTTCGCCAACAAGTGGCTGGAACATCTGCTGGAGCTGGATTACGCCGCCCAATCCTGGCGCGAAGCCGGTCCGGTACCCGAATGGGACCGGGCGCTGATGATGGCGCCCGGGGAGGTCGAGGATCTGGACCGAGCCGGGGCGAAGCGTCGCGGTGATGGGCGGCGGACGGCTCGAATGGCCTGATGTCCCTGATTCTGGCTTTCTTGCGTTTACACTAGGGAATCTGTGTACACATCGTCGCGCCGAGCTGGACTTGTGCCAGCATTGCGCGCGGTATTCACAATCTGACGTCTACGCCGGTACGGCGGTACAGCCCTGAGGACATGTCGATGCGAGCAATCTGGTGGTGTGGTCTGGCAATGGCGGGCGCTTTCGCCCTGGCACCCAATCTGGCTGCGGCCCGAGGCGACAAGCCGGTGGTTGCCGTGACGGAATTCGAGAATCAATCCGGCGCCGGTTGGTGGCGCGGAGGCGTGGGCTGGGAACTGGCCGGCATGCTCAGCAATGAACTCAGTGCCAGCGGCGCCTTCAAGGTGCTGGAGCGGGCACAGATTCAGTCGGTGTTGGAAGAGCAGAATCTGGCCGCTTCCGGTCGGGTCAAGGCCGGCACCGGCGCCCAGATCGGTCAGTTGACCGGCGCCCAGTACCTGATCACGGGCACGGTGACGGCCTACGAAGAAGAGACTGCCAGCACCGGTGGCGGTATCAGCTTCGGCGGCGTATCGCTGGGCGGCAAGAGCGAGAAAGCCTATCTGGCCGTGGATCTGCGGGTCATCAATGCGGAAACCGGCGAGATCGATTTTGCCCGCACCATCGAGGGCACCAGCAAGGGCGGCGGCATGAGCATCGGTCTGTACCGCGGCGGCTTTGGCGGCAATCTCGCCAGCGAGAACAAGACCCCTGCCGGCAAGGCCATTCGCGCCGCGCTGGTCGAGATCACTGACTACCTGGAATGCGTGATGGTCAAGCAGACCAGTCGCTGCATGTCCGAGTATGACGCCAAGGAAAGCCGCCGTCGCGACAAGACCCGCGGCGCGCTGGATCTGGACGACTGATCTTCGTCTGCGCCCGAGCGAGGCTGAAGAGCGCACAAGCCGGTCGGCTCTCCGACCGGCTTGTTGCGTTCTGAGGGTCCTTCATCGCCGGATTCTCAAGGCGTTGCTTACAACTGAAACCGAGGAAAGGCTCATCGCCAGGGCTGCAACCATCGGACTCAGCAACCAGCCGAATACCGGGTAGAGCACGCCGGCGGCCAGGGGCACGCCCAATGCGTTGTAGGCAAAGGCGAAGGCGAGATTCTGTTTCATGTTGGCGACGGTCGCTTCGGAGATCTCGCGCGCCCGCAGAATGCCACTCAGATCGCCCTTGACCAGGGTCACCTGAGCGCTGGACATGGCCACATCGGTGCCCGAGCCCATGGCAATACCCACATCCGCCGCGGCCAGCGCGGGGGCATCGTTGATGCCGTCGCCGGCCATGGCCACGCGTCGACCCTGGGCTTTCAGTGTCGCCACCAGGTCGGATTTGTCCCCAGGCCGAAGCTCGCCATGAACCTCGTCCATGTCGAGTTGTCGGCCCACTGTCGCGGCCGTGGTCTTGCTGTCGCCGGTGGCCATGACCATGCGCAGTCCGGCGGCCTTGAGTGCCTTGATGGCAGCGGGTGTGCTTTCCTTGATCGGGTCGGCGACCGCCAGCAGTCCCGCGGCTCGGCCGTCGATCGCCAGAAACATCACGCTGGCACCTTCCCTGCGCAGGCGTTCTGAATCCTGGCCGAGACTGCTGATATCGGCGCCGATATCGGCCATCAGCGCATCATTGCCCAGCGCCAGTTCCCGATCGTCCACCGCGCCGCGCACACCAAAGCCAGACACAGACTGGAATTCCGTCGCTTCGGTCAACACCAGGCCGCGGCGTCTTGCCTCGGCGACAACGGCATCCGCCAGAGGGTGTTCGCTGCCCTGATCCAGACTGGCAGCCAGGCGCAGCACTTCGTCGGCACCCATGCCGTCGACAACCAGCACCTCTTTGAACGCCGGTTTGCCTACTGTCAGAGTGCCAGTCTTGTCCACGATCAGGGTGTCGATGCTGCGCATGTGCTCGATGGCTTCGGCGTCACGAAACAACACACCCACCTGTGCGGCACGGCCGGTGGCGACCATGATCGACATGGGTGTCGCCAGTCCCAGCGCACAGGGACAGGCGATGATCAGCACGGAAACCGCGTTGACCACGGCATAGGTCCAGGACGGTTCCGGACCTATGAGGCCCCAGACCAGGAAGGTCGCGAAGGCTATGGCCAGCACCACCAGCACAAACCAGAAACTCACCTTGTCGGCCATGCGCTGCATCGGCGCGCGCGAACGCTGGGCTTGCGCCACCAGCTGAACGATCTGCGCCAGAACCGTGTTGGAACCAATCTTTTCGGCGCTGATCACCAGCGCGCCATTGCCATTGATCGTGGCCCCGATCACCTTGGCACCTTCAGTCTTTTCGACCGGCATCGGCTCGCCGGTGAGCATCGATTCATCGACGCTGGAACGGCCCTCGAGCACGCTGCCGTCGACCGGGACCTTCTCGCCCGGGCGCACCCGCAAGCGGTCGCCCACTCGCACCTGGTCCAGTTCGACGTCTTCCTCGCGGCCATCATCGCGCAGCCGCCGCGCGGTCCTGGGGGCCAGTCCCAGCAAGTTCCTGAGGGCGGCCGAGGTGCTGGATCGTGCCTTCAGCTCCAGCAGCTGGCCCAGCAGGGTCAGCGAGACAATGACCGCCGCCGCCTCGAAGTAGACACCGACCCGTCCATGTTCATGCAGGGATTCGGGGAACAGTCCGGGTGCCAGCGTGGCCACCACGCTGTATCCGAAGGCTGCGCCGACGCCGGTGCCGATCAGCGTCCACATGTTCGGATTGCGATTGCGCAGCGACTGCAGCCAGCGCTGAAAGAAGGGCAGGCCGGCCCACAGCACCACCGGCGCCGACAGCGCGAATTCCAGCCAGGTGCGGGTATTCGCCGAGAGCCCATCGAACTGGTGGCCGAACATTGCCAGCATCAGCACGGTCGCGGACAGCGGCAGGGTCCACCAGAAGCGCCGTCGGAAGTCGGTCAGCTCCGGGTTCTCGGCCTCGTCCACTCCAGGCATCGTCGGTTCCAGGGCCATGCCGCAGATCGGGCATTCACCCGGTTCATCGCGGACGATTTCCGGGTGCATGGGGCAGGTGTACTGTGCCCCGGCCACAGCGGTTTCAGGCGTTGGCGTATTGCCAGCGGCCTTGAGATATCGCGCCGGCTCGGCAAGGAACTTGTTGCGGCAACCGGCACAGCAGAAGCGGTAGTCCTGACCGTCGTGCATGGCCTGATGGGGCGCGTCGGCAGCGACCGACATGCCGCAGACCGGATCAACCTTGGCGCGCCCGGCGCCATGGCTGCAGCAGGAAGCGCTGCCAGAATGCGGCTGTGTGTGCCCGGCGTTCATGTCGGGGCCTCGTCGTTGAGGGCGTTGAGTATCGGGCAGGCCTCGGCCTGGCCGTGTCCGGGGCAGGCCGTCACGAGCCGGCTCAGTCCCGCCCGAATTCGCTGCAGTTCAGCAAGACGCTCATCGACATCGGCGATCTTGGCGACGGCAACTCGCCTGACCTCAGCCACGTCCGGATCTGTGCTCAGGGCCAGCAGGCCGCGGATCTCGTCGAGCGAGAATCCCAGTGCCTTGGCGCGCCGGATGAAGCGCATGCGCTTGAGCTCGGTGTCGCCATAGACGCGATAGCCCGAGGCCTGGCGCCCTGCCGGGGTCAACAGACCGTCACGCTCGTAATAGCGCACGGTGTCGACGGAGACGTCTGCTCGCCGGGCGAGTTCTCCGATCTTCATGATGAGGCCCGTGATTGATGTGGCCCCTAGTGTGAACCCTGGACCATGGTCCAGAGTCAAGGTCGGCGTGATTTACGGGGCAGGGGGCGGGATAGTCAAAGACCAAAGGCGAAAGGGAAAAGGAAGGAGTTTCGCTGGATGTTCACGCGGAGGCGCGGAGAGCGCGGAGGTGTAATCGCCATCGAGCGCCCTGGCCTTTTGCGGCCTCTGCGCCTGCGAATAAGCGGTGCTGACGTAGCGCGCGAGCAACCTGACCTAGCAACAGCAACAACAACTTGCGATATGGGTTATGGAGGCTACCTGCGTCCGGGATACCGAGCACGCGACCATGAACTCATTCTTGCGTGTAGCCTGCGGTGCGCAGCGTCAGCGGGGCTGCCTCGCCGGCCCCATCCAGCAGCGATCCCACAGTTTCCGCTGATGTCTGCCGGAGGCGCGGAGAATGCGTGACGCTAACAGCGCCTTGAAGTCTTTCCGCCTCGGCGTGGAACCAGCGTTGTCACGCGCGCTGCGCCAGCAACCTGACCCGCTGAAAATCAACGACTTGCGACAAGGCCGGCGGAGGCTACCGGCGTCCCGCCGACACCGAGCACGCCATGAACTCAGCGGTAGCCTGCCAGCGCGTCTCAGCGGGGCTTTCTGCCTAGCGATCCACAGGTTTCACGGATGCTCACGCGAGGCGCGGCGAACCGGAGATGCAATCGCCATTGAGCGCCCTGGCCTTCCGCGCCTCCGCGCAACGCCGGTTTTGTTCACTGGCAGCGCCCTTGCGGCGCGACCGCGCGGGACGTGGTTTGCCGGTCGCGACGCGAGGCCGCTCCTACAGACAACTGGTGGTCATGGCCCGTGGTGGCAGTGTCGGGCCGATACACGTGGCTCGCAATGGCAGGCACCCTGTGGGTCCAGACTTCGTTCACGCCCTGGCGTCGTCTCGAAAAGCGTCCAGACAAGTCTGACCCAACAGCGCCGAGGGACGAAGCCTGGTGCCCTGTGCCCTGCGCCCGTGCCCTGTGCCCTGTGGCCTGTGCCCCGTGCCCTGTGCCCCGTGTGCCCTGTGCCCCTCTGCGCCCGCACGAAGCCAGCTCGCCGCGCCGCGTGCCCGGTTTGCGGGTCCGGTGCGCGGCGTTGTGCTGGCTCCCCGGCCTGCATGGCGCCGCCGGTTTACGGCGGGCACCGCCCTCGCGGGCATAGGTCGCGCTCGCCGGCGCTGCGTGCGCTCGGGGCTTTTCCGTCCGCTGTTTGCCACCGCTGCCGGCGGTCCATCGCTCGCCGCGTGTGCCAGCCGACAGGCGCTCGCGTACGCGTAGCGTTGCCGGCGCTGGTTTCGCTGAGCCGCGTCCGGGTCCGCTGCAACGGCGTTCTCGCAGGCTCGCCAGCTCCGCAGCAGCGCTGCTACGGGGCCCACGGGGGCCAGCGCTGCGTTCGTCGCGGCGCTGGCCGCGGCCCTCTTCAGCGCTGCGCCACGGTCGTTGTCCGGCATTGTCGGCTTCGGCGGCGCGGGCCTCGGCCGCAGGACTCGGTTTTGGATGGGCCGGACGCGGGCCGGTGCCGGCACGATCGCGGGGGCGTTGGCTGGCCGGACGTCGTCCCGGCTGAGTGCCGCGGGCCCGGAACTGCTCGCCGTCGCGCGCAGCGCCGGCGGCACGTGGCGGGCGCGCCTGTGAGCCTCGTTCGGCCACGGTTTCATCCGCTTCACGCTTCCAGCGCGGTCGCTCTTCGGGGCGCTTGTCGCCGCGCAATCCGCGCTCGAACTTGCGGGCAACCTCCACCGGCATGACCCGCAGTTCGTTGCGCGTGGTCATCGGCATCTCCACCGATTCCAGCAACTGCGCGATCTCCTCGGCTTCAAGTTCGCGATACCAGCCGCGCTTGAGATCCTTGCCCAGTTCAATGACGCCGTAGCGCACCCGCTTCAGGCGGCTGACCTCGGCACCGACCGCATCCCACAGGCGTCGCACTTCGCGCTGGCGGCCTTCGCGCATCACCACCTTGAACCACTTGTTGCTGCCTTCGCCGCCCATGGCCTCGATCTCGTCGAAGTGGCCGGGGCCGTCTTCGAGCTGCACGCCGGCCTTGAGCTGCTTCAGGGCGGCGTCTTCGACATCGCCGTGCACCCGGCACAGGTACTCGCGATCAACTTCGCGAGAAGGATGCATCAATCGATTGGCGAGTTCGCCGTCGGTGGTAAACAGCAACAAGCCGGCCGTGTTCAGATCCAGGCGACCGACAGCGATCCAGCGCAGGCCCTTGAGGCGCGGCAGGCGATCGAAGACCGTCGGCCTGCCCTCCGGATCGATCACGGTTGTGACTTCGCCCTCGGGCTTGTTGTAGGCGAGTACGCGCGGACCCTCGTGGGTCACGGCCCGGACCACGAATTCGCGACCATCGAGCTTGATGTGCTGTCCGTCTCCCAGCGAATCGCCGATCGACGCTGGTCGACCGTCGACCTCGATTTCCCCGCGGAGGATGCGCTCTTCGATCATCCGGCGGGATCCGAGTCCGGCCTTGGACAGCAGCTTCTGCAGACGCTCGGGACCCGCCAGATCGGCGCCGCGCTTGAGTGAAAGGGTATTGCGGCGTTTCATTGACGCGTCTCCGTGGACGGAACTTCAACAGGGGCAAGCGGAACCGGCGGCATCTCGACTTCCGTCGCGGTGGAGGCTTCGCGCTCGGGAAAGGACAATTCGGGTTCCATCGAATCCAGATCGCGGATTTCTGCCAGTGTCGGCAGCTGATCCAGACTCTTCAGGCCGAAATAGTCGAGAAAAGCTCGGGTAGTGCCGTAGAGGGCAGGGCGGCCGGGGACATCGCGATGGCCGATGACGCGGATCCACTCGCGTTCTTCCAGCGTCTTGATGATGTTGGTGCTGACCGCCACGCCGCGTACCGCTTCGATTTCGCCTCGGGTGATTGGCTGTCGGTAGGCAATCAGAGAGAGCGTCTCCAGCAGAGCGCGGGAATACTTGCTCTGACGCTCGGTCCAAAGCCTGGCGACATGGGCGTGGACCTGGGTCTTCACCTGATAGCGAAAGCCACTGGCGACCTCGACCAGTTCCACCCCGCGTTCGGCGCAGTCAGCGGCAAGCGACTCCAGCGCCTGGGCCACCTCGGTATGGCTGGGGCGCTCCGACTCGTCGAAGAGTTCGCTGATCTGGGCAATGGTCAGCGGCTGACCGGCAGCCAGAATGGCCGCTTCGATGATCGGCTTGAGAGGGGCAATGGGCATGTCAGTCAGCGTCTCGCGCGGCCAATGATTTGAGGTAGATGGGTGCCAGCGGTCGGTCTTGCACGATTTCCAGCAGTCCGGCCTTGCCCAGCTCCAGCATTGCCAGAAAGCAGACCACCACGCCCAGCCGACCTTCGGCGGGCGTGAAGACGGTGGTGAACTCGATGAACTCGCCGCTGTTCAGCGCATCCAGCAATTCGGTCATCTTGGCCCGCACCGACAGGGGTTCGCGGCGGATCTGATGACTGACGAAGAGGTCGGCCCGGTTGAGCACGTCGCGGAATGCCAGCAGCAGTTCGCGCAGTTCGACCTCGGGCGGTACCACGCTGATCTTGCGTTCCGGCACGTGCACGGTGACCGCGCAGGTATCGCGTTCCATGCGCGGCAGCGCATCGAGATCTTCGGCAGCCTTCTTGAAACGCTCGTACTCCTGCAGCCGACGTACCAGTTCTGCGCGCGGATCCTCTTCCTCCTCGCCAGTAGCCGGGGGCCTGGGCAGCAGGAGTCTGGACTTGATCTCGGCCAGGATGGCGGCCATCACCAGATACTCGGCCGCGAGCTCGAAGCGCAGCTCCTGCATCATGTCGATGTAGCCGACGTACTGGCGCGTGATCGCGGCGATCGGAATGTCGAGGATGTCGAGATTCTGGCGCCGGATCAGGTACAGCAGCAGATCCAGCGGGCCCTCGAAGGCTTCCAGGATGACTTCCAGCGCGTCCGGCGGGATGTACAGGTCCTTGGGCAGCTCGTAGAAGGGTTCGCCGCGCACCAGCGCGAAGGGGATTTCTCCCTGCCTGGCGCTACCGCCTTCGCCGCTGGGGATGACCGGATGCTCGCTCATTCCCAATCCACCGGGCCGCTGCCGTAGCGCAGGACCGTGTACGGTTGATCGATCAGTGAGACCACCGTGGTTGGATCAAAACCGCAGGGGCCACCGTCTATGAACAGGTCCACATGGGCATCCAACGCATCGAAAAGCTCGTCGACTTCCATGCCGTGCAGCTCCCGGTCCGGCAGCAGCAGGCTGGAACTGAGGATGGGCTCTCCCAGCCCTTCGATCAGGGCCTGAGCGACCCGGTTGTCGGGCACCCGCACACCGATGGAGCGGCGTTTCTCGGTGGCGACCCGCTTGGGTACCAGAGAACTGGCCGGAAGGATGAAAGTGTAGGCGCCAGGCACGTGTGAACGGATCATGCGAAAGGCGGCGTCGTCCAGGCGGGCGTACTGGCCCACATGCTTGAGATCGCGGCAGGCCAGGGTGAAGTTGTGCCGCGGCTTGAGCTGACGCAGCTTGGCGACCCGCTCCAGCGCGTTGCGGGAATCCAGTGCAAAGCCGAAGGCGTAGCCCGAATCGGTCGGATAGACCAGCAGTTGGCCCGCCTTCAGACCCTCCACGGCCTGATCGATCAGACGTTTCTGGGGCGATTGTGGATGGATGGCGATGCGGCGCGACATGAAATTCCAGACTGATCGGGGCTGCGGAATGCGCATTCACGGGCTGAGCGCCGGGCAAACTGCAAACTCTTAGCCGCGGGAGTGTACCGGACGAGGCCGATTCCGTACCATGCGCCACCGCGAATTGGCAGGTCCCGCGGTTCATCTTGGCGCCCCAAGCCCGCATGTTGCCAAGGCACCGACACCAGGGCCCGGGCATCATCCGCGCTGCGCGGGGAACTTCTTGCCCTCATCCGAGTCCACAGCCGGGGAATTCATGTCTGATCGCATGCAACGACTGCGCACCTGCCTCGAAGGCGCCCTGGCGCCAGAATCGCTGGATCTGGTCGATGACAGTCACAAACACGTGGGACACGCCGGGGCGCGTGACGGTCGCGGTCATTTCAGCGTGCGCATCGTCGCCTCCTGCTTCAAGGGGAAGGCGCCGCTGGCGCGGCACCGGATGGTCTATGCGGCCCTGGGTTCCCTGATGGATACCGATATTCACGCCTTGTCGATTCAGGCGCTCACACCTGAGGAAATTGGATGAACGTTCGAAATGTGCTTCTTGGGCTGATGCTGGCCCTGTCCTTGTTTGCCTGTGGTCAACCGCAGCAGCCGGAAGGTCTGGTGCAGCTCAAGGGCGCCAGCAGCGACCTCAAGGTCAACGGCGAGGCCGTGCCGCAAGCTCTGGTGGAGGCCTATGCGCGCAAGCGCGGTTGGGAGGTTCGCGATCCGGGTCAGCTGGAACAGGTCTATGAACAGTTGGGCGAGTTGCTGGCCGTGGCCATGGCGGCCCGAAAGCAGGGCTTGCTGGACGACGCCCAGGTGCAGGCCGATCTGGAACTGGAGCGTCTCAACCGCCTGAGCGGACTGATGATCGAACGCGGCGCTGCGCCGGTGACCGAACAGGATCTGCGTGCGGCCTATGACCAGGAACTGGCGACCACCGGCAACGAGGAGTACCAGGTCGCGCATGTGCTGGTCGACAATGCCGAGCGCGCCGAGCAGGTCCTGGCGTCGCTCAACGCCGGAACCAGTTTCGATCAGGTCATGGCGGCCGAAGTAGGTCAATCCGGGGTGCGCGATTCCAAGGAGCTTGGCTGGGTGCGTCGAAACCAGTTGCCGGAAGCCCTGGCCACGGCGCTGTCGGCATTGACGCCGGGTCAGTGGACGCCGCAGGCGGTACAGACCGAGTTCGGATTTCACGTGGCTCTGCTGCGGGCAAAGCGACCTTTCGCAGCGCCGCCCTTCGAGCAGGTACACGAAGCCATCCGTGCCTCCCTGGAACGCAAGCGGGCGCTGGACGTCGCCAAGGCGATCAAGGCTGAGGCCAAGATCGAGCACTAGGCAGGTGTGAGCCGACGCCTGTTGTCCAACGAGCCATCGACCCGCAGTTCGGCGGGCATGGCCTGCGACACATTGGCAGTAGCCTGTGGACCTTGCTAGGCTCCGTCCAAACCACAACGCGGCGCGCCATGCACTCGTCCCTGGAATCGTCTTTCAATCGATGGCGTAGCGGCGCGTCCCGGAACTGGGTTTTCTTTCGGCAATGGCTGCGCGCACCGCTGACGACCGCTTCGGTGGTGCCGAGCAGCCCACGACTGGGCCGGGCGATGGCCATGGCTCTGCCTTCCGATGTCGCTCGCGTGGTGGAACTCGGCGCCGGCACCGGCGCCATCACGCGTGAGCTACTGCGTTACCGGGTGCGGCCTGAGCAGCTGTTCGTGCTGGAACTGAATGAGGAATTGCACGACGATCTGACCCAGGCCTTTCCGCTGTCGACCGTCGTATGCGGCGATGCCCGGCAACTGCCACAACTACTGGGTGCACACACCGGGTTTCGGGACGGCAAGGTCGACGCCGTGGTCAGTTCGCTGGGCTTCCTGTCGATGCCACCGTCGCTGGTCGAGGAAATTCTCGCGGCATCCTTTGCCTGCCTGCCCGATGATGGGGTACTGATCCAGTTTACCTACGGGCCGAAGTGCCCGGTTCGTGCCGCGATCCTGCGGCGTCTCGGGCTGGTGGCGCGGCGCGTGGATTTCACATGGATGAATCTGCCGCCCGCATCCGTCTACGAGTTGCGACGAAATCCGGGCGGCAATTGAGCGAGTGCGATGGTGAGTGGGGAAGAAGCGCTGCGGATGCCGGGGCATCCGTCAGGCGATCGCCATTCAGCGTTGCTTGTAGCCGTAGAAGTTCTTCAGCATCTGCTCGGAACCCTTGTACTCCTCCTTGCTCGCTTCCACGAACTGCTGCATGCCGATTTCGCTAAGCACCTCGTAAAGCGCAGCATCCTCATGCAGCACCAGCAGGGCTTCCTTCACCTTGGCCTTGAGGTCGTCGGGCACGTCCGCTGACGCCGACACCGCAGGTCCCGGGAATTCGCGGGTGGTCACGATGGGAATCAGGTTCGGATACAGATCGCGCAGCCAGCTGGGCACCAGCGCGGCGTCGGCCTCGCCGGCGAACACGATTTCCACCGTGTCGCGCCAGGAGGTGGCCAGTGAGCGCAGGTCGGGCTGCTGCATGGGGTTGGGGAAATACTCCAGCATCAGTGCAAAGCCCAGATTCGGTGCCGGCATGGTCACCAGACGGCGGGCCACGAAGGCCTGGACATTGCCCTCTCCGACGTCATCCTGCGAGAGCAGCGAGTAGCTGGTGGGATGGATGATTTTGCCAGGGGCTCGTAGCCGAAGCGCTGGATCCGAAAATCAGTGAAATGCGCCTCGTCGAAGACAAAGTGCAGATCCTTGCGGTTGCGCATGTCGTTCCAGTAGAAGGCGTAGTTGCGCGCCACCACCAGCTTGAATTGCTCGCCGGTCGCCTTGCTCAGATAGTCCACCAGAGGCTCGTAGACTTCCCGGGCTCGCTCCGGCGTGTAGGTGGGTTCCACCGCAAAATTGTATTCCGCTGCGGAGAGTGCATCGACGGCAGTCAAACCCATCAACGTCAATCCGAGTGCGATCGCGTGGACCGGGCCCTTGCCTTGATTTTTG
This sequence comes from Rhodanobacteraceae bacterium, assembly GCA_024234055.1. Taxonomy (NCBI): domain Bacteria; kingdom Pseudomonadati; phylum Pseudomonadota; class Gammaproteobacteria; order Lysobacterales; family Rhodanobacteraceae; species Rhodanobacteraceae bacterium. The sequence goes on along the minus strand of JACKOW010000003.1, from coordinate 285,200 downwards.
ATCATCATGCATCCCCCCCCTGGAAGACGATAAGTTCATACCATTTTCGTGGCCGAAAACGCTATGTCTGCAAAGGCAGCAAACAGCGGCCGTTCAGTAGCTTGTCGCGCTTTGTTTCAGTTGATTCACGGTTAATGACGAAGGTTGCGCGCGAGTCCTGTGAAGCAACTCCCGAACACAGCGTTTCAGAGGCGGAATCAGTCACGACGGCCAGCGCCAGCGGCAATTCGGGATGTCCGTCAGCGATGATCCAGCCCGCTGTCACTGAGGTATTGATCGTGCTCAACAACTCGCAGCCCGGGGCCAGTGGGTCGGACCCGGCGGTTCGTGTCAGAGTGGCGAGATGACGCTTGCTGCGTCCAAGAAAATGGGTGCGGGCCACGATTTCCTGTCCCGGAAAACAGCCCTTGCGTAGCGAAAACGCGCCCAATTGCTCCAGTGAGAGCATTTGTGGAAGAAATTTCTCGCTGGTGGCAGAGACGATCCAGGGAATGCCGAGAGCCACCTGATCTGACCAGATCGATGCATCCAGCGGGGTCGATTCGGCGTTGCACAGCTGCCATTGGAAGGCGTCGCTCTGGTAGACGCAATGATTGTCAGCCAGCGCGCCTGGGCCCGTCGGGCCGCAGCGGGCAATCTGTACCGATCTCCCCGCGATCTCACATCGAGCCCGCAGCCGGTAGCGGCGCAGCCGGTCCTGCACGGTGCCCGCCAGTTCTTCCGGCAGCAGCAGGCGCAAGCGGGTCGCAGCGTTGACGGCGACCATCATCAAGGCCTGTACCCTGCCGTCGGGCACGCAGTAAGCTGCAAAGCGCCAGTGTCCGTGCGCGATGGCCTTGATGTCGCCGGCCAGCTGTCCGTGGACAAAGCTGAGCGCGTCTGGTCCGTCGACGAGAATTTCGGCAAAACTTGGCGGCATCATCATCCGGCGTGGGCTAGCGTTGAGCCCGTTCAAGGAGCATACAAATGTCTGACAGCAGTACTCCATTGGCATCACGTGAAGATTCGTTGGGAAAGGCCGTCTCGCCGGAGGCGAAGGCAGTGCCTGCGGTGGCTGTGCCGACGCCGGCCGAGATTGGTGGACGCAAGGGCCCGGACCCAACGCGCTATGGCGATTGGGAGAAGAACGGACGGTGCATTGACTTTTGACAGATTGACGCTGGACCTTCGGGGCTCAGCTGCTATTGTTCAGCAGCACTTGGCGTCTGCAACAGACGCCCCTACATGACCGAATCGGGAGTTTTCGAGATGGCAACGCGAGCACGGCCGCTATCGCCGCATCTGCAGATCTACCGACCCCAACTCACTTCCTTGCTGTCCATCACCCATCGTGCAACCGGCGTGGCGCTGTCGGCCGGAAGTCTGTTGCTGGTCTGGGGACTGGTGGCGCTGGCGGCGGGGCCGGAGGCGTGGCATGAGTTCGCGCAGCTGATGTCGACCGTTGTTGGCCGGCTGGTGGTGGCCGCCTTCGTGTTTTCCCTGGTGTATCACTGGCTGAATGGACTGCGCCATCTGGCGTGGGACACCGGCTGGGGTCTGGATCTGAAACGCGCCTACGCGACAGGCTGGTCCCTGGTGGTGCTTGCCCCGTTGCTGACCGCACTGATCCTGTGGCGCCTGTGGATCTGAGGAGTTGATGTCCATGACCGCTTTTCGCACCCCGTTGAAAAACGTACGCGGCCTCGGTTCTGCCCGCGAGGGCACGGGTCATTGGTGGGGGCAACGCGTCACCGCCATTGCTCTGGCGCCGCTGAGTCTGTGGTTTGTCTGGTTTGCCGTGGCTCACAGCGGCGCTGACTACAGCAGCCTCAGCACGGCTGTGGGGCAGCCGATCAATGCCGTGCTGCTGCTGGCTTTCGTCAGCTCGATGTTCTACCACGCCTACCTGGGTCTGCAGGTCGTCATCGAGGACTACGTGCACCCGCGTGCCCTCGAAATCACGCTGATGGTGTTGATCCGGTTTGGCGCCGTGCTGGCCGTTCTGGCCGCCGCGATTGCCATTCTGCGTCTCGTCTTTCTTGCGGTTGAGCGCTCATGACCGATTCCTACAAGCTGATTCATCACAAGTACGACGTGGTTGTCGTCGGTGCCGGTGGCGCCGGATTGCGGGCGACCATGGGCATGGCCGCCAAGGGCCTGTCCACCGCCTGCATCACCAAGGTCTTTCCCACCCGCAGCCACACCGTGGCGGCGCAGGGCGGCATCAGTGCTGCGTTGGGCAACATGGGCGAGGACGACTGGCGCTTCCATTTCTACGACACCATCAAGGGTTCGGATTGGTTGGGTGATCAGGACGCCATCGAGTACATGTGCAAGGAAGCGATTCCGGCCATCATCGAACTCGAACACTACGGCGTTCCCTTCTCGCGCACCGAGGACGGCAAGATCTATCAGCGGCCCTTCGGCGGCATGACCACGAACTATGGCAAGGGCACGGCGCAGCGCACTTGCGCGGCGGCCGACCGCACCGGTCACGCCATGTTGCACACGCTTTACCAGCAGTCGCTGCGCTTTGACGCGCGCTTCTACATCGAATATTTCGCCATCGATCTGATCATGGACAACGGCGAATGTCGTGGCGTCATCGCCTGGGATCTGTCGGATGGCAGCATGCACGTCTTCCACGCCCACGCCGTGGTGCTGGCCACTGGTGGCTATGGACGCTCCTATTTTTCCTGCACCTCGGCGCACACCTGCACTGGTGACGGCAACGGCATGGTCCTGCGTGCAGGCCTGCCGCTGCAGGACATGGAATTCACCCAGTTCCACCCGACCGGCATCTACGGTGCCGGCTGCCTGATCACCGAAGGCGTGCGTGGTGAGGGTGGACAGCTCAAGAACTCCAAGGGCGAGCGCTTCATGGAGCGCTATGCGCCCAACGCCAAGGATCTGGCCTCGCGTGACGTGGTCAGTCGCGCCATGACCATCGAGATCCGCGAGGGACGCGGTGTGGGTCCGGACAAGGACCACATCTACCTGTATCTGGATCATCTGGGGCCGGAAGTGATTCACGAGCGCCTGCCTGGCATCGCCGAGACGGCCAAGATCTTTGCCGGCGTCGATGTGGCCAAGGAGCCCATTCCCGTGCTGCCGACCGTGCACTACAACATGGGCGGCGTGCAGACCAACGTCCATGGCGAGGTGGTCACCATCAAGGACGGCGATCCGAACAGTGTGGTACCGGGGCTGTTTGCCATCGGCGAGGCCGCCTGTGTCTCCGTGCACGGCGCCAACCGCCTGGGCTCGAACTCGCTGCTGGATCTGGTGGTGTTCGGTCGAGCGGCGGCCAATCGCGCGGCCGAGGTGGTCAAGGCCGGCGCCACCCACAAGACGCTGCCGAACTCGGCTTACGACAAGGCGCTGTCCAATCTGGACAAGCTGCGCCACGCCAAGGGCAGCACGCCGACGGCCGACATCCGACTGTCGATGCAGAAAGCGATGCAGGCGCATGCGGCCGTGTTCCGCACCGGCGAATCGCTGCAGGAAGGTTGCCAGAAGGTCAGCGAGATCTACCGCAGCTTCGACGACGTGCGCGTGGCCGATCGCTCGATGATCTGGAACTCCGATCTGGTGGAGACCCTGGAGTTGCAGAATCTGCTCGGGTGCGCCGTGGCTTCGATCTATTCGGCGGAGAACCGCAAGGAGAGCCGAGGCGCCCACGCCCGCGAGGACTATCCGGATCGCGATGACACCGAGTGGCTGAAGCACACGCTGTCCTATGTCGATGAGTCCGGCAAGGTCAGCTTCGACTACCGGCCGGTGCACTTGTACACGCTCACCGACGAGGTCGAGATGGTTCCGCCCAAGGCTCGTGTCTATTGAGGTTACGCGTTTCGGGTGGTGGCCCCTGGGCCACGCCTGACGCAGGATTCAGGGGACCGCCGGGCGTGCTGGACCTGGCCCCAGTCGCGGTTGACCAGATTAACGCTGCACCGAGGCAATCATCATGGCCCAATTCACGCTACCGAAGAATTCCAAGATCAAGGTCGGCAAGACTTTCGCTGCCAAGGGCGGCGCAGGACAGTCGATCCGTCGCTTCAAGATCTATCGCTATGACCCGGATGGCACCGAGAACCCGAGTACCGACACCTACGAGGTCGACCTCGCCAGCTGTGGTCCGATGGTTCTGGACGCGCTGATCAAGATCAAGAACGAGATCGACCCGACCCTGACCTTCCGCCGTTCCTGCCGCGAAGGTATCTGCGGCTCCTGTGCGATGAACATCGACGGCACGAATACCCTGGCCTGCACCAAGGCCATCAGCGAGGTGTCGGGCGAGGTCAAGATCTATCCGCTGCCGCACATGCCGGTGGTCAAGGATCTGGTGCCCGATCTGACCCAGTTCTATGCCCAGTACGCCTCGATCAAGCCCTGGATTCGCACCCAGAGCTCGCCGCCGCCGGATGTGGAGCGTCGCCAGTCGCCGGAAGATCGTGCCCGGCTCGACGGTCTGTACGAATGCATCCTCTGCGCCTGCTGCAGCACCTCCTGCCCCAGCTACTGGTGGAACGGCGACCGCTATCTGGGTCCGGCCATCCTGCTGCAGGCTTATCGCTGGATTGCCGACAGTCGCGATGAAGATACCGGCGCCCGCCTGGACGATCTGGAGGATCCCTTCAGGCTGTACCGCTGTCATACCATCATGAACTGCACCAAGACCTGCCCGAAGGGCTTGAACCCGGCCAAGGCCATTGCCGAGATCAAGAAGGCGATGATTGCGCGGCGTTCTGTTTGAGCAGGGCACAGGCGTCAAGTCGGCGTGGGTTGCGGCCCATGGATCAGGATTGGAAGTTGCCTGCGCACCGGTGCCGATCATGAATACGGAATCTGAAGAATCGGTGCTGGCGCTGCAACGCCAGCTTCGCTGGCAGTGCAGACGCGGCATGAAGGAGCTGGATTTCCTGCTGGTGCGCTATCTTGATGCGCACTTCTGCAGCGCTTCGGCCATAGAGCGAGAGAACTTCCTGCGCTTGCTGAAGGTCGAAGATGATCTGCTCTGGGCCTGGTTCCTCGGGCGCAGCCACCCTGAAGATTCGGAACTCGATGCCCTCGTCCAGCGCATACGCGGCACCTCTTGAACTCGATCTGACCCCCGGACGCTGGGAGCGCCTTGCCCTGGGGGTGGCGGTTCTGGTGGCTGCATGCGGCATCTGGCTGAGCGCGCTGTCCGGCACGCAGATGGCGGGATTGCTGTTGCTCGCCATGGTCTGGGCCGTGCATGGCTGGCGGCAGGCCGCAGCGCGGCCGACGCGACTGCTGCTGTACGCAGATGGCCAGGTCGAGGCGAATGTCGGCGGTGATCTGCGTGCCGCCGAGTTGCTGCAGGCCTGCAGCTATCTGGGCTTGCCGCAGCTGGAACTGCGCGATGCCGATGGTCGTCGCCACAGTGGTCTGCTGTTCCCGGATCGGTTGGATCCCGGCGGTCGGCATCGATTGCGGGTCTGGCTGGCCACGCACCGGCCCGAAGACTCGGCGGCTGCTCCTGGCTTGCGCCGCGACCATGCCGCTGCGGCGGCAGCAGCCGTCGCGGCACAAGGTCGCTCCTACGGCAGGACTGGCCTATGAAGTTGTTTCATCCGCTGTCGACCGCCATCGGCCTGCGCTATACCGGCGCCAAGCGTCGCAATCACTTCATCTCCTTCATTTCGCTGGTGTCGATGCTGGGCATTGCGCTCGGCGTCAGCGCGCTGATCGTGGTCATTTCGGTCATGAACGGCTTCGAGCAGGAACTGCGCGCGCGGATTCTGGGCATGGTGTCGCACGCGACCATCACCGCCTATGGCGACAACGTCAGCGACTGGCCACAGGTGGTCGCAGAGGCGCGCAAGCAGCCGCATGTGATCGGCGCTGCGCCCTATATCGAACGCGAGGGCATGCTGCAGGGCAAGCGTATCAGCGGGGCGATGATCCGTGGTGTCGAACCAGAGCTTGAGGCCGGCGTCTCGGAGGTGGTCAAGGACACCCGTGAGGGCTCGTTTTCCGAGCTGCAACCGGGCAGTTACAACATCGTGCTCGGCGCCGAGCTGGCCCATACGCTGGGGGTGACGCTGGGCGATCACGTCACCCTGATGGCTCCGCAGATGCGGGCGACGCCGGTCGGCGTGATTCCACAGATGCGCCGATTCACGGTAACGGGCATCTTCGAGGTCGGCATGTACGAGTACGATCGCGGCTACGCCTTCGTCCATCTGAACGATGCCGCCAAGCTGTTTCGCGAGGGCGACGGCGTGACCGGGGTGCGCCTGAAGCTGACGACATGTTCCTGGCCTGGCGCGTGGCTCAGGATCTGACCAACCGGCTCGACGGCCTCTACAGCGTGCGCGACTGGACCCAGCAGCACAGCAATTTCTTCCGGGCCGTGAAAACCGAGAAGCTGGTGATGTTCATCATCCTCTCGCTGATCGTGGCCGTGGCTGCCTTCAATCTGGTGTCCACCCTGGTCATGGTGGTGACCGACAAGCAGGCCGACATCGCCATTCTGCGCACGCTGGGGGCGAGTCCGCGGCTGATCATGAATGTGTTCATGGTGCAGGGTCTGGCGGTGGGCATCATCGGCACCCTGCTGGGCCTGATCCTGGGCGTCACGGTGGCCAGCAACATCGATGTCATCGTGCCCTTCATCGAGCGCACCTTCGGCTTCCAGGCCATGCCCAGCGACATCTATTACATCTCCAGCGTGCCTTCAGAACTGCGTATGGGTGACGTGGCCCGGATCGGCCTGCTGTCGGTGCTGTTCTCGGTAGTGGCCACGCTGTATCCGGCCTGGCGCGCCGCGCGCACCCAACCCGCCCAGGCGCTGCGCTATGAGTGAGACCGTGATCGAAGCCAGTGGCATTGCCCGGGTCTATGCCGAGGGCGATTTGCGCGTGGAGGTGCTCAGCGATGCCTCGCTGGCGGTGGCCAAGGGTGAGAGCGTGGCCATCATCGGCACTTCGGGTGCGGGCAAGAGCACCTTGCTGCATATCCTCGGCGGGCTGGATTTGCCCTCCCGTGGCGAGGTCATGGTGCAGGGCCAGCGCATGTCCAGGTTGTCGGATCGGGAGCGGGGCCGGTTGCGCAATCAGGCTCTGGGATTTGTCTATCAATTCCACCACCTGCTGCCCGAATTCAGCGCGCTGGAGAATGTCGCCATGCCGCTGCTGATCGGCGGCATGCCGGTGGCGCAGGCCAGCGAGCGGGCTGCTGCGCTGCTCGGAAGGGTAGGGCTGGGCGAGCGCCTGCGGCACAAGCCGGGGGAATTGTCGGGCGGCGAGCGTCAGCGTGCCGCGGTCGCGCGTGCGCTGGTGACTCGACCGGCCTGTGTGCTCGGTGACGAGCCCACCGGCAATCTCGACGAGCGCACCGCCGGACAGGTCTACGAGCTGATGCTGGAGCTGAACCGCGAAATCGGCACCAGTCTGGTGATCGTCACCCATGACCGCCGCCTCGCGGCGCGCATGGACCGGGTGCTGGAGCTGCGCGGCGGTCGTCTGGCGCCGGCTGAGCTCTGAGCCGCAGGCTTGCGCCTCGGACTGCATCCGCTGCACGGCCTGGCCTTTGCACTGGGTGCCAGCGCGGTGCTGGCCTTTCCGGAATTGCCCGATCCACTCTGGATAGCCGGCCTGCTGATGCTGAGCCTGCTGCTGGCATGGCGATATCGCCCACGCCGGGTGGCGAGCGCGATTCCGGCAGTGCTCATCGGACTATTGCTGGCAACGGTCACGGCCCAGCAGCGTCTGGCCGAGCGCCTGCCGGCGTCACTGCAGGGACAGGATCTGGCCGTGAGTGGCACCGTGATCGGCTTGCCAGAGCAGAGCGGTCGCGCACTGCGATTTGATCTGCGCACTGAGCCCGATGGGCGCGGCCTGCCGAGCCATCTGCGGCTGTCGTGGTACGAACAGGCACCCCAGCTTGGCCCTGGCGACTGCCTGTCGCTGATGGTCCGCCTAAAGCGCCCGCGCGGGCTCAGCAATCCGGCCGGTTTCGACTTCGAACGCTACGCCCTGGCGGCCAATATCGGCGCGACCGCTTATGTGGTGAGCGAAGTACGGCCCGCTGCCTCATGCGCGGGCGGTGGGCGCGTGGATGCGCTGCGCTCGTCGATCGCCAAGGGCATCGACCAGACACTGACGGCCGGGCGCATCCGCGCCACGATCAAGGCCCTGGCCATTGGCGATACCCGCGAGCTGGACGAGCATGACTGGGATCTGTTCCGTGCCACCGGGACCAGCCATCTGATCGCCATTTCCGGTCTGCACGTGGGTCTGGCGGCGGCCATCGGCGCCGGCGCGATCTGGCTGCTGTACGGGCTGTGGCCGGCGCTGGGGCTGCGTCTGCCGCGCCCGCAGGCCATGGCGCTGGGGGCGCTGCTCAGTGCCAGTGCCTATGCCGCGCTGGCTGGCTTCAGTCTGCCGACCCAGCGCACCCTGATCACCATGCTGGCCTTGCTGGCCGGTGTGCTGACCCGACGGGAACTCGGTTGGTGGACGCGTTATGCCCTGGCGCTGGCTGGCGTATTGCTGATCGATCCGCTGGCGCCGCTGAGCGCCGGATTTGCTGTCCTTCGGCGCCGTCGCCTGGTTGATCCTGGCGTTCAGCGGGCGCTGGCGGGCGCAATCGCGCTGGCGTCTGTGGCTGCTGCCGCAACTCGGTTTGTCGCTTGCGCTTTTGCCACTGGGGCTGGCCTTTTTCCAGCAGGCCAGTCTGGCCGCGCCGCTGGTCAATCTGATTGCGGTGCCCTTCGTTACCCTGGTGGTCATACCGGTGCTGCTGGCAGCGCTGGTGTTCTGGCCCTGGGCCTGGCTGAGCCATGGATTGCTGCATCTGGCGGCTTGGCTGCTCGGTGGCTTCGATGCACTGTTGGTCACGGCCGCGCAATGGCCGGCGGCGCGCTGGGCTTTGCCGGCCCCGGATCTGCTGGCCTGGACGCTGGCGCTGCTGGGTACGCTGTGGCTGTTGGCGCCGCGCGGCTGGCCGGCTCGCGCCTTGGGCGTATTTGGCCTTCTGCCTCTGCTGTTGCCGGTCAGTACAGGTCCAGAACAAGGGGCCTACATGCTGACGGTGCTGGATGTGGGGCAGGGACAGTCGGTGTTGATCCGGACCGCCGAACATGCGCTGCTGATCGATACCGGCCCTGGATTCCCCGAGGGCGGCGATCTCGGCGACCGGGTGCTGGTGCCGAGTCTGGTACAACAGGGGGTGGGGCGGCTGGATCGGCTGATCATCAGTCACAACGATCTGGATCACAGTGGCGGAACTGCCAGCTTGCGGCGGCGGGTGCCAGTGGACGCGGTGGCTGCCTCATTGCCCGAGAAGATTCCGGATGCCGAGCTCTGCCGCGCCGGTGAGCACTGGCAGTGGGATGGCGTCGAATTCGCGATCATGCACCCACCCAGCACCTTGCCTTACCTGGGCAACGAGAGTTCCTGCGTGGTCAGGGTAGCGGGTGCCGGCGGCAGCGCGCTGATTCCCGGTGACATCGGCGAGGTCATCGAGGCCAGACTGGTGCGCGAGCAGGCCGATCTGCTCGATGTCGACCTCTTGATTGCCGGCCATCATGGCAGCGCAGGCTCATCGAGCGCCGAGTTCCTGTCTGCCGTGTCGCCGGTCTGGGTGGTGTATTCGGCCGGCAGTCGCAATCGCTTCGGTTTCCCGCGCCCGGAAGTGGTCGAACGGGTGGCCGCGGCGGGCGCCATGCAGTGGAACACGGCCGATTTCGGTGCCATCGGCTTCGACTTCAAGCCGGGCAGGGCGCCGGTGGCGCTGGGTCAGCGGATGGCGGTCCGACGCTGGTGGCAGGAGCCGCTGGCACCCGCTTTGCCCGAAAAATCGCTCAATCCCGCTGCTGCGCCCATGCTCCGGTCGTCGGCCGATTAGGCCGCCGGTCACGGCATTGCCGGTGGAGGCCTTGTATGATCGCCGGCTTTGGAGTCTTTGCTGATGCGAGGTCAAGCGTGTTTGAAATCCTGAAGTCTGGCGGCTGGGTCATGTTCCCGCTGGTGGCGACATCCATCGCCATGCTTGGCATCGTGCTTGAGCGCTTCTGGACGCTGCGTCGCAGCGCGGTGATTCCGTCCAAGCTCGGTGCCGAGGTACGAGCCTGGGCGCGATCACCGAAGATCGAGCGCGATCATCTGGAAAAGCTGCGCAACAACTCGCCACTAGGGCTGGTGCTGGCGGCCATTGTCGGCAATCGCCAACGTTCGCGTGAGTTGATCCGCGAAAAGGCCGAGGATGCGGGTCGCCTGGCCATTCATCGTCTCAGCCGCTATCTGAATGCGCTCGGCACCATCGCCATCATTTCGCCGCTGATGGGCCTGCTCGGCACGGTTTCCGGTCTGATCCGCATGTTCCTCGTAATCACCACCGCCGGCATCGGTGATGCCAATGCGCTGGCGGGCGGCATCGGCGAGGCTCTGGTCGCCACCGCAGTCGGTTTGTGCATCGCCATTGTCGCCTATCTGTTTCATCGCTATTTCCGCGGCAAGCTCAGTGATCTTGCGGTGGAGCTGGAACAGGAAGCCACCTTGCTGATCGACAGCCTGGAGCATGTGCCGGAAAGCAGTGCGACCCCGGTGAGGGCGGTGCGATGAAGTTCACGGCACCGGAGAGTGACGACCTTGAAATTACGGTCATTCCGCTCATCGACGTGATTCTGGTGCTGCTGATCTTCTTCATGGCGACGGCCACCTTTGACCAGAACTCGCGCATCAAGGTGCAGTTGCCCGAGGCCAGCAGCGAAGCGACCCCGGCGGCCGATCAACCCCTGATCGTGCAGATCGACGCCGAAGGGCGTTATTTCGTCAACAACAGCGAAGTCATCAATTCCCGTATCGAGACGTTGAAGTCGGCGCTGCAGCAGCAGGGCGGTGACCCGGCCAAGCAGTCGGTGGTGCTGCGTGCCGATGCCCGCACCCAGCATCAGGCAGTGGTGACGGCCATGGATGCGCTGGCACAGACCGGCTATCGCAATCTGTCGATCGCGACGGTGCGCGCCAGCGAGTCGCCGTGACCGAAGATCCGGGCAACCCGCGCCTGTATCGGCGCCTGCTGCCCTATGCGCGTCCGCATTGGCCGGTAGCGCTGGGCGCCTTGGCCGGTATGGTGCTGGAAGCCAGCGTCGCGGCAGGGTTCACAGCGCTGATGCAGCCGCTGCTCGATGATGCCTTGGGGGCGCGCAATGCCAGCGTCATTGCCTGGTTGCCCTTCGCCATCATCGCCCTGTTCGTGGCTCGCGGCCTCGGCGTTTTCATCGGCGACTACGGCATGGCCTGGATCAGCCGGCGCATGATTGCCGATCTGCGGGCGCAGGTCTTCGAGCGCTACCTGGTGCTGCCCTCGCGCTTTTTTGCCGAGCGCGCCAGCGGCGATGCACTGTCGCGCCTGAGTTTCCAGGTCGAACAGATCGGGCAGGCCTGCACCGAGGGCCTGAAGATCTGGGTACTGGACTCGCTGATCATCATCGGCCTGCTCGGGGTGATGACCTGGTACAGCCCGCAGTTGACGCTATCGGTGCTGTTGGCCGGCCCGGCCATTGCCCTGGTGGTGCGGCTGGTGTCCAAGCGCTATCGCGCCATCAGCCGGCGCATCCAGACCTCGGTGGCCGACGTCACCCAGATCGGGCAGGACGTGATCCTGGGCGAGCGCGAGATCAAGATCTACGGTGGCCAGCAGGACGAAGCCGAGCGCTTCTCCAAGGTCAATGAACACAATCGGCGCCAGCATCTGAAGGTGTCCGCCACCAATGCCATGAGTTCGGCGCTGGTGCAGATCCTGGCGGCCAGCAGTCTGGCGTTGGTGGTCTACGTGGCCACCCGGCCGGGGTGAGCTGGAACGTCTGACCCCCGGCGCTTTCACCGCCTTCATGACCGCGATGCTGGCGATCCTGCCCTCGCTGAAGCGGTTGACCAGCGCGCAATCGCTGATTCAGCGTGGCCTGGCGGCGGCCGAGTCGGTGTTCTCCATCCTGGATGAGGCCGCAGAACCGGATCCGGGCACCTATGCGCCGGAACGCGTGCGCGGCGAAATCCGTCTGGACGGCATACGCTTGCGCTATCCCGGCCGGGAGGACTACGCCCTTGGTGGCATCGATCTGCACGTGGCTGCCGGCGAAACCGTGGCCCTGGTCGGTCGATCCGGCAGCGGCAAGAGCTCGCTGGTGGCGCTGCTGGCGCGCTTTCTCCATCCGGATTCCGGGCAGGTCAGCATTGACGGTGTGCCGCTGGACGATTACAGCCTGACGGCACTGCGGCGGCAGTTGGCGCTGGTCAGTCAGCAGATCGTGCTGTTCAACGACTCGGTGGCCCGCAATATTGCCTACGGCGATCTGCGTCGCAGTTCGCGCGCAGAGATCGAGGCGGCCGCGCGTGCGGCCCATGCCTGGGAGTTCATCGAGGCGCTGCCGCAGGGCCTGACACCACCATTGGCGAGCGTGGCGCTGCACTGTCCGGTGGCCAGCGCCAGCGTCTGGCGATTGCCCGGGCGCTGCTCAAGAATGCGCCGATCCTGATCCTGGATGAGGCCACTTCGGCCCTCGACAACACCTCCGAGCGCCAGGTACAGCAGGCGCTGCGCAGCGCCATGAACGGCCGCACGACCCGTTGTCATTGCCCACCGCTTGAGTACGGTGGAGCAGGCCGATCGCATCGTGGTCATGGACGAGGGACGCATCGTCGAGCAAGGCAGTCACGCCGAGTTGCTGGCCCAGGGCGGCATGTATGCCCAGCTCTATCGCTCGCGCGAGGATGCGGTCGATGCCGATATCCCCTGAGCGGCTGCACTCGATTTGGTACGAGGGCGCGGCGATACCGTGGTACCTGAAGCTCGGCAGCGTGGTCTATGGCGGCCTGCGTCTGCTGGTGCAACTGCCCTGGCGGCTGCGCCTGCGTCGACCGCGGCGGCTGGAAGTGCCGGTCATCGTCGTCGGCAACCTCACCGTCGGCGGCACCGGCAAGACGCCGTTGACCATCGCCCTGGTGGAGGCGCTGCGTGCGCAGGGCTATGGCGTCGGCGTGATCAGCCGCGGTTATGGCCGCAGAACCACTGGTGTGCGCCTGGTGGATCGTGCCAGTACGGCGGCCGAAGTCGGCGACGAGCCCTTGCTGATAGCTCGTCTCAGTCGCGCCCCGGTGGCGGTGGGCGAGGATCGGGTCGCGGCCGCGCAGCGACTGATCGGCGTGGTACCGCTGGATGTGTTGATTTCCGATGATGGCCTGGAGCACATGGCGCTGCCGCGCTGCTGCGAGATCGTGGTCATTGATGGTCAGCGCGGTTTCGGCAACGGTCGATTGCTGCCGGCCGGGCCGCTGCGGGCGCCGCTGAGCCGTTTGCGCAAGACGCAGTTGCGGGTGCGCAATGGTGGCGAGCCGCAGGCGGGCGAGCTGGCGATGACCCTCAAGGTCAGGGCACTTCGCAAGTTGGGATCCGAGCGCCCCGAGTCCCTGCAGGAGTGGCGTGGGCGCAAGGCACATGTGATTGCCGGCACCGGCAACCCGGCGCGGGTGTTCGCGACGGTACGCTCATTGGGCATCGAGGTGATCGAGCACACACTGGCGGATCATCACGATTACGCGCGGTCGGGCATGCCCGAGTTCGATGACGGGCTGCCGTGCATCACCACCGAAAAGGACGCGGTCAAGCTGGCCTCCGACGTCGATTGGTATGTGCTGGAAGTGCGGGCTGAGATCGATCCGGCCGTGGTGGCCGCGGCGATTTCGGCTATCGAAGCCGCCAGCGGAAGATAGATACACATTGTTACGTGATGGGCGACACTGAGGCCTTGTTGCCGGTAGCCTAGTGGCCTCGAATCCGACCGGAGTCTGGCCATGCGCAAGTCCCCCCTGTTTCTGGTCATGGCACTGGTCTTGACCGCGGGCTCAATGGGCTACGCACAGAGCAGTAGTGACAGTTATTCCTGGATCCGACCGGCCAATTCCAGTACGGCCACGCTGCTCTTGAGCGGCCCCAATGGGCAGCGCGCCAGCATTGACTTCGCAGCCGGTCAAGCCGTCACGATCAACTCTGCGGTGCCGGGGCTGGGCAATCTCGCCAATGGCACCTGGAAGTGGTCGCTGGTGTTTGCGCCGCAGATTTCCACGGCCCAGCGTCAGGCGGGCGGTCAGGCGCGCGAGGCTGGCGTCACCGAGTTGCCGGCCGGTTGGCCGGCCGCGCTGCCCACGCAATCGGGCTTGTTCCTGATCCAGAACGGCCGCTTTGCGCCAATGGATCTGGAGGAGGCCAGCAGCAGCGTGCCCGACAAGAGCACTGCCGCAGGTACCTCGACGGCGCGTGGAGGCAAGGCGGAGCTGGGACTCAAGGATCAGGTGATTGCCGATGACCTGATCGTCGACGGCAGTGCCTGCATAGGCATGGATTGTGTCAATAACGAGAGTTTCGGTTTCGACACCTTGCGCTTGAAGGAAAACAACACCCGCGTCAATTTCGAGGATACTTCGGTCGGGGCCTTTCCCAGCAACGACTGGGAGATCACCGCGAACGACAGCGCCAGCGGCGGCCTGAACTACCTCGCCTTCCTTGACCGCGGTACGTCGGCGCGGCCCTTTACCGTGGAAGCAGCGGCCCGCGCCAATGCACTCTACGTGGACAGCTCCGGTCGCATTGGCTTGGGGATCAGCGCCCCGGTACTGGATTTGCACATCAACACGGGCAACACGCCGGGAGTCCGGCTGGACCAGAACAGTTCCAGTGGATTCCTGGCCCAGATCTGGGATGTCGCGGGCAACGAGACCCAATTCTTCGTGCGTGATGTCACCAACGGTTCCCAGTTGCCCTTTCGCATCCGACCTGGTGCGCCGACCAGCAGTTTTTTCGTGGATTCCGACGGTGATGTGGCCATGGGTAACTCCGCCCCTCTGGCGGCGCTGCACCTGAGGCGCGGGCCTGCCTACACGGATGCCTTGCTGCGTGTTGATCTGCCCGACGATTCGGATCCGGCCACCGAGGAGCGTCGGCTGGAGCTCGACAGCGCCGGCAATCTGTTCGTGGGTGGCACCATTACCCAGCTGTCCAGCCGCTACAGCAAGGAAAACTTCGTCGCCGTCGCCGGTGGTGAACTGCTGTCTCAGCTGCGCCAGTTGCCGATCTTCAGCTGGAACTACATCAAGACTAGTGATGGCGATCGTCATATCGGCCCGGTGGCCGAGGACTTCTATCGCACCTTCGGCTTCGGCGTGAGCGAACGTTCACTGGCGCCGGCGGACGTGGCCGGCGTCGCGCTGGCGGCCAGTCAGGCGCTGAGTGCCGAGATCGACAAGCGCGATCGGCGCATTGCCGAGCTGGAAGCCCGCCTGGAGCGGCTGGAAGCAGCGCTGTTGCGTTCTGACGCCAACGCCCACTGAGGGGCGCGGTCATGCGCACCCTCCTGCCCTTGTTGGCCAGCGCGGCGCTGGCTTTGGTGGCCTTGCTGCAGGCCAGTCCGGCCGCAGCACAGCTGTACGCCCTGAGCTACGACCGCAGCACGGGCAGCACCACGCTGGCAGCGATCAATCCCGCGGACGGCTCGCTGACCGATCTTGGCACCGGTGCGGCGGCCTGCTGTGAAGTGGCAATGAGTGCCAACGCCTTTGACCCCTTCTCGCAGGTGCTGTTTGCGTTCGGGCCAAGTTCGTCCGATCCGTCGATCAGCGTGCTCTATCGTTTTGATGCGCTCAGCGGCGCCGGGGCGCTGGTGGGCAGCCTGTCCCTGCCTGGACGTATCGTCGGCGCCGCTTTCGAGCAGAGTACCCAGCGCCTGCTGGCCCTGCGTCAGGTGTCGGCCACGCAGCTTGACGTGCTGGCAGTGGACACCGCCACCGCGACCGCAACAGTGGTCAATCCGGGTGCAGCGGACTGCTGTCAGCTGATTTCCGGGGCTGTGGCCGAACGCAGCGGCGTGCTCTACGCGGTCGGTCGCCTGCAAGGCGCGCCCGGAACCCAGATGCTGATCGGATTCTCCACCAGCTCTCCCGCGGTGAGCCAGACCGCCATGAGCGCCGAGCTGGTGGCACTGGTCACCGATCGATTGACCAACACGCTGATTGGGCTGCAGCAGCTGGCCAGTGGTGCGCCCGCAAACTACAGCCTGCAACTGGTGAGCGTCGATCCGAGCAGCGCCAACCTGTCTCCCATCGGTGCCGCAACCGCCGATTGCTGTGCCATTGCTCCGGATACCGTCACCGTCAACGATGGCGCACTGCGCGCCGTCGGTACCCGTGTCGGCATGAGCGGATTCGATCTGATCTCCTTCGATCTCGGCACCGGCGCGGCCAGCTTCAGTTCCGCGCCGATCGCCGCCAATCGGATCGTGGATGGCATGTTCGATCTGCTCAAGGGCTTGTTGCCCTCGACCACCAGCATTGTCTCGATATCGCCGTCGCCGGCGGTGGTCGGTCAGCCCTACACCGTCACCGTGGCGGTGTCGGCCGCCAGCGGTACGCCTACCGGCAGCGTGGTGGTCGGCGACGGCAACGGCGCCCAATGCACCATCGTGCTCCCAGCCAGCAGTTGCCAGCTGACCTCCGTTGTTGTCGGACCCTTGACGATCACTGCCAGCTACGGTGGCGACAGCAGCTATGCGGGTAGCAGCGACACGGCGGCGCTGACGGTCGATAGAGCCCCGAGCAGCACCCAGATCGACAGCATCGTGCCCTCACCCAGCACGGTGGGTCAGAGCTATGTGGTCAGCGTCAGCGTCAGTGGCTTTGGTCCGCCTGGCGGCGACGTCAGCGTCGACGATGGCAACGGCGCGATGTGCACCATTACGCTGCCCGCTGTCAGCTGCATGCTGACATCCACCGTGGCCGGACCGAAGACCATCAGCGCCAGCTATCCTGGCGACGGATTCAATCTGCCCAGCAGCGCCACCGCAGCGCACGAAGTGCTTCGCGCGGCCTCAGTCACGACCATCACCGGCGTTGTGCCAGTCGCCAGCAGCGTGGTCGGTCAAGCCTATGCGGTCAGCGTCAGCGTGACCGGCTTTGGTGTGCCGGTCGGCAATGTCGTCATCGACGATGGCGCCGGCGCCAGTTGCACCGTGGTGCTGCCTGCAAGCAGCTGCAATCTGACATCCAACCTCGCCGGCGCAAAGACTCTGACCGCCAGCTACGGCGGCGATGTCAACAACCTGCCGAGTGCCGACACCGAGCCCTACACCATAGACCGGGCACCCTCGACCACCACGATCGTTACCGTGGTGCCGTCGCCGAGCGTTGCCGGTCAGCCCTATGCGGTGACGGTCAGCGTGACCGGCTTTGGTACGCCAACTGGAAGCGTCATGGTCGATGACGGCACCGGCGCCAGCTGCACGATCGCGCTGCCGGCGGTCAGCTGCAATCTCAGCTCGCAGACGGCCGGCGCCAAGACCCTGACGGCCAGCTATTCGGGCGATGTCAACAATCTGCCGTCGTCCGCCACCGCGGCGCAGACGGTCAACCCGGCGCCCACGACTACTGCGCTGAGCGCCGTACCGAATCCGGCGATTGTCGGTCAGACGGTGGTACTGACGGCCACCGTCAGCGATGGCGTCAACACCACAGGCACGGTCGCATTCCTGGAAGGCGCCAATCCGATTGCCGGGTGTGCCGCGGTGACCGTGGTGGCTGCAACGGCCAGCTGCAGCACCAGCTTCTCGCCCGAAGGCGCGCGCAATCTCGTTGCCAACTATTCCGGTGATGCCAACAACCTGGCCTCCTCGGGCGCGCTGTCGCTGCCCGTGGAAAGGGTGCCGACAACGACCACACTGACGGTTTCGCCACAGGCGGTGGTCGTAGGCGATCCGGTGCAGTTGTCGATCACCGTCAGCGGCGGCGTACCGCCGCTGTCCGGCACCGTGAGCATCAGCGCCAATGGCGTGGCCCTGCCGGTGTGTCAGAACCTGGTGCTGGACGGCAACGGACAGACTTCGTGCGTGGTGACCTTTGCAGATTTCAACGTCTACCAGCTGGTGGCGACCTATTCCGGGGACGTCGATGATCTGCCGTCCTCGGGCACAGCTTCGGTCACGGTCACCGCGATCAAGGTGCCTGCCCTCGGTGGCCCGGGTCTGCTGTTGCTGGGTCTGCTGATGGCCGGTCTGGTGCTGTTGCCGGGAGTCCGACGTCAACTTTGATAGCCCCATGCACAGCACTGGATTAGCGATTCTCGTCTTGCTTGCCGCACCTGGAATGAGTTCAGGTGCTGCGGCCAGCGGCAACTGGGGTTTTGTCGACGTCACCAGTGCCTCAGGTGCCAGCTCGCAGTTCCGCTTCGAGTTCGGCTACTCCGAAACCCGCGACATGATGCCGGCGGGAGTTGCCGCCGGGGATATCGACAATGATGGCGATATCGACCTGATCATCCCGCAGGGCGACTACCTGCCGTTGCGGGTCTTGCGCAATCTGGGCAATGGCGGCTTCCAATCAGTGGCAGCGCAGGTGGGTCTGAACCTCACTGGCAACGTCGCGGCTGGCGCGCTGTTGGCCGACCTCGACAACAACGGCGACCTGGATCTGGTGCTGACCGGCCTGCGCGGCTTCGGTACCCGCCTGTATCTGAACCAGTCAGGCCAGTACACCGAGGCCACGGCGGCCTGGGGACTGGCTGGGTCGACCATCGACGCCTATTCCGCGGCCGCCGGCGATATCGATGGGGATGGCTGGCTCGATCTGGCGGTCAGCCATTGGGACAACCGCACCGGCGCTGCGCCCACCAGCGGACACCTGTGGCGCAATTCCGGATCCGGATTCACCGACATCGACGTCAGCAGCGGCATCAACGTGGCCTACACCGGGCCGGACTACAGTTTCAGCCCGCATCTGGTCGATTTTGACGACGATGGCGATGTCGATCTGCTGATGGCCAGTGATTTCGGTACCAGCAAGGCCTTCCGCAACCTCGGCAACGGCCAGTTCCAGATGCTCGATCCGCTGTTGTTCGATGATGAGAACGGCATGGGTGCCGATGTCGGTGACTACGACAACGACGGCGACCTCGACTGGTTCGTCAGCTCGATCTACGACCCGGCAGGCGTGCCGGTGGCCGGGCAGGGCATCACCGGCAATCGGCTCTACCGCAACGATGGCAATGGCGTCTTCGTCGACGTCAGCGCCGCCGCTGGCGTGCGTCAGGGCTATTGGGGTTGGGGCAGCTGTTTTGCCGATTTCAACCAGGATGGCTGGCTCGACATCTTTAACGTCAACGGCATGCCTTTCGGCAACCACCCGGTGTTCAACGCCGATCCCAGTCGGCTCTTCGTCAATCAGGGCGATGGCACCTTCGTCGAGAAGGCGCTGGCTCTGGGCATCGATGACACCAGGCAGGGACGTGGCATCGCTTGCTTCGACTACGATCGCGACGGCGATATCGACATCTACATCGCCAACAACGAAGGCAATGGCCGCCTGTATCGAAACGACGCGCCAGCTGCCAATCACGGGCTGGGCGTGCGCTTGCGCACGGGCGGCGCCAATGCTCAGGCGGTAGGCGCACGGCTGCGGCTGCGTCTGGATGGGCAGATCCAAACCCGGGTATTGATGGCTGGCAGTCATTTCCAGTCCTCCAGCCCCGTCGAGGCCCATTTCGGGCTGGGTCCGGCAACCCGGGCCGATGCGCTGGAGATCGACTGGCCCGATGGCCGCACCACCTGCATCGCCGAGCCCGATGCTCAGGCCTTGCTGACCGTTGACGACCCGGACCGGGTATTCGCGACGCGCGATTGAAGACGGCACGCGCTATACATTGGGGCATGCCGATTCCGACCATTGCTTGCAGATGACCACCCGTCTCGCCACTGCGAAGGATCTGGCGGCGGTGCACGCCATCTATGCCCATCCGCAGATCGCCGCCTGGCTTGGGCGCGAATCGATGGCGCTGCAAGACTTCGAGCCGCTGTTCGACGATCTGTGTGCGCGTCCGAGTTTTCAGGTCTGGGAGCTCGGCGGCGTAGTGGTCGGCTTCCACCATCTCAGTCTGCTGGTCAGTGCTGCCGGCATCAGCGCCTACCTCAGCACCATCGCCCTGGCGCCCGAGCATCAGGGCAAGGGTCTGGCGCAGCAGGTGCTGGGGGATCTGATCGAGGAACTGAAGCGCGGCGGTGTGGCGCGCATCGACCTGATTGTCGACAGCCGCAACCGTCGCGCAATCGCTTGCTACCAGCGACTGGGATTCGTCATTGAACGCACTCTGGCGCGTTGTGCGCCGCAAGCGGGCCAGATGCGCGAGCTTTCGGATCACTACATGGGCCTGTTTCTGCGTCAGCCAGCGTAGGCCGACGAGGCCTCGCTGCGGCTCGACGGACGCACCTGGACCTTCGTCCAGGGTCGGCAGGATCATGAATACGTTTGCACCTGCGCCGCAGTTTCGGGCTCGGCCATTAAGCTGCCCGGGGCCGCCCGAGACGGGTGCTCTGGCGCTTGCCCTTCGGCATCCGACCGGTCCCGTTTGCGCCAGGAGAAGCGCGACATCCCTTCCTCAGCCAGAAAGCGAGCGCTGCATGATCGAAGTTGTTGATGTGCCCATCCGGCCCTCGCTGCGCGACGCGCTGGATGCTCGATTGGCGCAGCAGCCCCTGACCGCAGGGGCCTCGCGCGAGCAGCGTCGGTCGGCGCTGTTCCGGGCCCTGGCAGACGTCTGCCGCGATGCACTGCTGACACGTTGGGGGCGCACCCAGGTCGAGGACGCCGCTGCGGTGTCGGCGGGTCAGGCGCGACGTGTGCACTATCTGTCGATGGAGTTTCTGCTGGGTCGTGCCTTGGGCAATGCGATGGCGGCCTTGTCCTGCATCGAGACCCTGCGCGAGATGCTGGCCAAACTGGGCCTGGAGCTTGCCGATGTGCTGGAGGGCGAGGTCGATGCCGCGCTGGGCAATGGCGGTCTGGGTCGCCTGGCGGCCTGCTTTCTGGATTCCTTTGCCGAAGTCGGTTTGCCGGCTTTCGGCTATGGCCTGCGTTACCGCTACGGCATGTTTGCCCAGCGTATCCAGGATGGTCGTCAGATTGAAGTGCCTGACGACTGGCTGCGCTCCGGCAATCCCTGGGAGGTGGCTCGCCCGGACCTGCATTACGTGGTCGGCTTTGGTGGGCGGGTCAATGCCGAAGGCGCCGGCCGCTATTGGACACCGGCGCAGCGCATCGTCGCCCGGGCCTATGATTTCATCGTTCCCGCCCATCAGAGCGAGCGGGTGGCCACGCTCCGCCAATGGCATGCAGAAGCCAGCGAGAGCATCGATTTCGCGGCTTTCTGCCGTGGTGACTATCCGGCGGCGGCGCAGCACCGGCTGGACGCCGATGTGCTCAACTGGGTGCTGTATCCGGATGACAGCACCGACGCTGGTCGCGAGTTGCGGCTGAAGCAGGAGGCTTTTCTGGTCTCGGCGTCGCTGCAGGATCTGATCGCGCGACACCTGCAGGAGGGAGGGCCTATTGCCCAGCTCGGCCAGCGCAACGCCATCCATCTCAATGACACCCATCCGGCGCTGGCGCCGGCTGAGTTGATGCGCCTGCTGCTGGATGAGCACGGGCTCGAATGGGGCGAGGCCTGGCGCATCACCCGACAGGCCTTGTCGTATACCAACCACACGCTGTTGCCCGAGGCCCTGGAAACCTGGCCGGTGAGTCTGTTCGAGCGCTGGCTGCCGCGACATCTGGAAGTGATCTACCAGATCAACGAACGCCTGCTGGCCGATGTGCGCCGACGTTTCCCCGGCGATGAGGCGCTGGTGCAGCGAATCTCGTTGATCGATGAAGGCCAGGGCCGGCGGATCCGCATGGCTGGGCTCGCCATCGTTGCCTCGCACAAGATCAACGGAGTGGCTGCACTGCATTCACAACTGATGGTGCGGACCATCTTTGCCGATTACGCACGGTTGTACCCGGAGCGCTTCTTCAACGTGACCAACGGGGTCACGCCCCGGCGCTGGCTGCAGCAGGCCAATCCGTCCTTGTCGGGCTTGCTCGACGAGGCCATCGGCAGCGGCTGGCGGCGCAATCTGGAGGAATTGGCCAAGCTGCGCCCGCTGGCAGGTGATGCCCAGCTGCAAGCCCGCTTTCTCGCGGTCAAGCAGACCAACAAACAGCGCCTGGCTACCCTGATCCGCCGCGATCTTGGCCCATTCGTCCAGGCTGACAGCCTGTACGACGTGCAGATCAAGCGCATCCACGAGTACAAGCGGCAACTGCTCAACCTGCTGCATGTGGTATCCCGATATCAAGCCATTCTGGAGCAGCCCGCCGGTATCAATGGAAAGCCCTGGGTGCCGCGTACCGTAATCATCGCCGGCAAGGCGGCGTCGGCCTATCGGGTGGCCAAGCAGATCATTCAGCTGGCCCACGACATCGCCCGCGTGGTCAACAGCGATCCGCGCGTGGCTGGTCGTCTGAAACTGGTGTTTCTGCCCAACTACGGCGTCAGTATGGCCGAGGTGATCATCCCAGCGGCCGATCTGTCCGAACAGATCTCGACAGCGGGCACCGAGGCTTCCGGCACGGGCAACATGAAGTTCGCCATGAACGGTGCCCTGACCATCGGTACCTGGGACGGTGCCAACATCGAGATGGCCGAGGCCATCGGCGTTTCTGATGTCTTCGAATTCGGTCTGCGCGTGGAGCAGCTGGCAGGATTGCGGGCGACGGGCTACGACCCCAGCCTGTATGTCGAACAGGATCTCCGCCTGCGGCGGGTGCTCGATGCCATCGCCGGTGGCGGTTTCTCGCCGGGCGAGCCCGCCCGCCACCGCGATCTGGTCGACAGTCTGCTGCATCGCGATCGCTACTTCCTGCTGGCGGACTTTGACGACTATCTGCAGGCGCAAGCGCGGGTCGATGCCCTGTATGCCGATCCGCAGCAGTGGGCTGCCTGTGCGCTGCGCAATATCGCCGGCATGGGCCGGTTCTCTGCCGATCGCAGCGTGCGCGACTACATCGAACAGGTCTGGTCGCCCGCGGCTCTGAATCGCAGTGGTCTGTTGCGGGCGTTGCCGCACCATGCTTGATCAGGATCAGCGCCAGGCCCTGCTGGAGGCTCGCCACGGCGATCCCTTCGCGGTGCTCGGGCTGCACGCTGACGGGCGAGGCCAGCTGTGGCTGCGGGCGCTGTTGCCGGGAGCCAGCCGTGTTGAGGTGCAACTGGTGCCGAGCGGCCAGATGTTGGCGGTGCTGAACGCGGGTGAGGATGGCTGGTTCGAAGGTCGGATTCCGCGCCGTCGCAAGCGCTTCGAGTACCGGCTGGCGGTGCATTGGCAGGATGACAGCAGCGGTGTCTATGCCGATGCCTATGCCTTTGGCGCCCTGATCTCTGATGCGGAGCTGCGGGCGCTGCGTAGCGGCGAACATCCGCGGCCTTACCAGGTGCTGGGTGCGCATTCGTTTGAGGTGAGCGGGGTCGATGGCGTGCGTTTTGCGCTGTGGGCACCGAATGCGCGCCGGGTCAGCGTGGTCGGCAGTTTCAACGGCTGGGATGGACGTCGCCATCCGATGCGCCTGCGTCATGAGGGCGGCATCTGGGAAATCTTCATTCCACATGTCGCGGCAGGCGATCTGTACAAGTACGAAATCGTCGGTGCCGATGGCCAGTTGTTGCCGCTGAAGGCAGATCCCTATGCCTTCGCCGCCCAGTTGCGACCCGACAACGCCAGCAGGATCAGTGGCTTGCCCGCGCGGAAGGCCTTGCCGCCAGAACGCGCCGAGGCCAATCAGCGTTTGGCGCCGATCAGCATCTATGAGGTCCACGCGCCGTCCTGGCGCCATGGTACGGGCGAGTTTCCATGCTGGGACGAACTGGCCGCCACACTGCCGGCCTATGCGGCGGAGCTGGGATTCACCCATATCGAGTTGTTGCCGGTCAGCGAATATCCTTTTGATGGTTCCTGGGGCTATCAGCCGCTGGGCCTGTACGCGCCGAGCTCGCGCTTTGGTGACCCTGACGGTCTGGTTCGCTTTGTCGCGGCCTGTCACGCCCGGGGTGTGGGCGTGTTGCTGGACTGGGTGCCGGCGCATTTCCCGGCCGATGCCCATGGTCTGGCCCAGTTCGATGGCACCGCGCTGTACGAGTACGCCGATCCGCGCGAGGGTTTCCACCGCGACTGGAACACCCTGATCTACAACTTCGGCCGCACCGAGGTGGCCAGTTTTCTGACCGGCAGCGCGCTCTACTGGCTGGAGAGTTTTGCGGTCGATGGGCTACGTGTGGATGCGGTGGCGTCGATGCTCTACCGCGACTATTCGCGACAGGCCGGCGAGTGGATACCCAATCAGCACGGTGGCCGCGAGAATCTGGAGGCGATCGCGCTGCTGCGCAATCTGCATGTGCAACTGGGCACGGAATGCCCGGGCAGCATCACCCTGGCCGAGGAATCCACGGCTTTTCCGCAGGTGACGGCGCCCACCTACGCCGGTGGCCTGGGCTTTCACTTCAAGTGGAACATGGGCTGGATGAACGACACGCTGCGCTATATCGCCGAAGATCCGGTGCACCGGCGCTGGCATCACGACAAGCTCAGCTTCGGCTTGGTCTATGCCTTCAGCGAGAACTTCGTGCTGCCGATCTCGCATGATGAGGTGGTGCACGGCAAGGGCTCGATGCTGGCGAAGATGCCCGGCGATGACTGGCAACGCTTTGCCAATCTGCGTGCGTACTACGGTTTCATGTGGGGCCATCCGGGCAAGAAGCTGCTGTTCATGGGCCAGGAATTTGCCCAGCCGCAGGAATGGAATCACGAACAGGCCTTGCCCTGGCATCTGCTGAATGAGCCGCGCCACGCCCAGGTGCAGCGTCTGATCGGCGATCTCAACCGTCTGTACCGGGCGCAATCGGCGCTGCATCGACTCGATTGCGAGACGGCCGGATTCCAGTGGTTGATTGCCGATGACAGCGCCAACTCGGTTTATGCCTGGGCTCGTCTTGACGGTGCCGGCGGCGCCGCCATCGTGGTCTGCAACTTCACGCCGGTGCCGCGCCATGACTACCGATTGCCGGTGCCCGAGGGCCTGCATCAGTGGCGCGAAGTGCTGAACACTGATTCGTCTCATTATGGTGGCAGTGACAACGGCAACGCTGGACAGGTGCTTCGGGCCGAGGCGGTGGCCAGCCACGGCCGTAGCCATTCCCTGAGCCTTTGCCTGCCGCCTTTGGCGACGCTGTACCTGCTGCCGGCATGAATGTGAGACTGCCAGATACCTTGTTGCCCGGCCGGGCCGAACCTTTCGGTGCGATGGTCTGCGCCGAGGGTGTGAACTTCTCGCTGTGGTCGGAGGGCGCGACACGGGTGGAGCTCTGCGTGTTCGACCACAGCGGCACTCGCGAGCTTCGTCGCTATCCGCTGCAGGCCGAGGAAGCCGGCGTGCACTGCGGGTTTCTGCCGGGTCTTGGTGCCGGACTGGTCTATGGCTACCGAGCGCACGGCGCCTATGCCCCCGAGCACGGCCATCGCTTCAATCCGAACAAATTGCTGCTGGACCCCTGGGCTCGCGAGATCGTAGGCCGCTTTCGCTGGCGCGACAGCCATTACGGCTACGCACTCGGTCATCCGGACGGTGCCCGCTCCTTCGATGCGCAGGACAATGCCATCCTTGCCCTCAAGGCGCGGGTGGCCGAGCCATTCGCTCCCCTGGTCGGAGCGCGTCCGCGCCACCGCGTGACCGACCTGGTGCTGTACGAAGTTCACGTCAAGGGCTTCTCCATGCAATTCCCCGGCATGCCGGAGGAGTTGCGTGGTCGCTATGCGGCATTGGCGCACCCGCTGGCCATTGCCCATTTCCACCAGCTGGGGGTCAACACACTGGCATTGATGCCGGTGCATTACGCCATCAGCGAGGCCGCCCTCAGCCGTGGCGGGCGGGTCAACTACTGGGGTTACAACACCCTGGGATTCTTCAGTCCCGATCCTCGCCTGGGCGGCCCGGGGGAAGATCCGACAGCCTTGATTGCCGAGTTCCGCGAGATGGTGTCAGCACTGCACGCGGCCGGCATCGACGTCATTCTGGACGTGGTCTACAACCACACGGCCGAGAGCGATGAACTGGGGCCGACCTTGAGCTTTCGCGGCCTGGACAATGCGAACTGGTACCGCACGCTCGCCGATGATCGCAGCCGCTGCGAGAACTGGAGTGGCTGCGGCAACACGCTCAATGTGGCCCACCCGCGGGTCACCCAGTTCGTGCTGGATTCGCTGCGCTACTGGGTTGAAACCATGGGCGTGGACGGCTTCCGCTTTGATCTGGCCACGGTGCTCGGTCGTGACGACCACGGATTCGACCCTCACGCCGCCTTTTTTGTTGCTCTGCAGCAGGATCCGCTGCTGGCCGCGGTGCATCTGATTGCCGAGCCCTGGGATATCGGCCCGAACGGCTATCAGGTGGGACGGTTCCCGGGGCGATTCCTCGATTGGAACGATCGTTTCCGGGACAGTGTGCGTCGCTACTGGCTACCGCAAAGCAGCGGCCGCGGCAGCAGCCGCGGCGAATTCGCCCGGCGCTTCTGCGGTTCCAGCGATCTCTTCCATCACGGCTTGCGTAGGCCTCAGGCGAGCGTCAATTTCGTCAGCGCGCACGACGGGCGAACCCTGGCCGATGTGGTCTCATACGCTGTCAAGCACAATCAGGCCAATGGCGAGGACAATCGCGATGGTCGCAATGACGAGCCGGCGCACAATTTCGGTATCGAAGGACCCAGCACCGATCCGCAGGTGATGCTGCAGCGCCGTCGTGTGCGGCGCGCGCTGCTGGCCACGCTGTTCTTGGCTCAGGGCACACCGATGCTGTTGGCGGGCGACGAGCACGGCAACAGCCAACGTGGCAACAACAACGCCTACTGTCAGGACAATCCGCTGGCCTGGCTGGACTGGAACGCGGATGAAGACGACTCGTCCCTGGTCGGTGCATTGCTGGCGCTGCGCCAGGGGCATGCCTTGTTACGGCATCCACACTGGTTTGCCGATGCCGCTGACCCGCAGCGGGCGCGCGTGCGCTGGCTGACGCCCGCAGGTCGCGACATGCGTGTGAGTGACTGGCATGACGCGGATCAGCGTGCCTTCGCTTGCGAAATGACGCCCGCTGGCGCTGATCAGGCCGAACTCTGTCTGATGTTCAATCCAGCGCCGCAGGACTGCGAGTTTGCGCTTTCCGGCGAGGGTTGGTGCTTGTGTCTGGACAGTAGCGGCGAACGCCTGCCGCTGCCCTCGACGCGGCCGGCGCTGAGCGCGGTTCCCGTCTTGCTTCCCACCCTGCTGGTGCCGGCACAGGCGTTGCTGGTGCTGGCTCGTATTGATGTACCCGAGGGTCTGCAATGATCGATCTACACCAACGCAGTTCCGGCGTGCTCTTGCACCTGAGTTCTCTGCCCGGTCCCCACGGCATCGGTGATTTCGGGCCGGATGCCTTCCGCTTCGTCGATTGGCTGGCGGCGGCCGGGCAGCGCCTGTGGCAATGGTTGCCGATCAATCCCATCGGTCCCGGCGATTCGCCCTACCAGAGCGTCAGTGCCTTTGCCGGCAGTCCACTGATGGTGGCGCTGGAACCGCTGGTGGCTTCGGGCTGGCTGCCGCCTCCGACCCTGCCCGATGGCGGCTTCGATCCACAGCGGGTCGATTATTCCCGGGTGGTGCCGTGGCGGCTGGCGCAACTGCGACTGGCCGCCGCCGGTTTCGAAGCGCGGGCCGCTGCCGCCGATCGCGCCGCCTTCGGGCGCTGGTGCACCGAACAGGCGCACTGGTTGGATGACTACAGCCTGTTCATGGCGCTGGAGGCCGCGCATCAGGGCAGTGCCTGGTGGTTCTGGTCAGCCGAACTGCGCGATCGCGATCCGGTGGCACTGGCCGCTGCGCGCAAGGCACATGCATCGGAAATCCGTTTCTGGCAATTCGTGCAGTGGTGTTTCGACACGCAGGCGGTGGCACTCAAGGCCTATGCCAATGCCCGCGATGTCGCGCTGATGGGGGATCTGCCGATCTTCATCGCCCACCACAGTTCGGATTGCTGGGCGCGGCCGGATCTGTACTTCCTGGATCAGGATTTCCAGCCCACGGTCGTTGCCGGATGCCCACCCGATGCCATGGCGCCGACCGGCCAGCGCTGGGGCAATCCCTTGTACCGCTGGGATCGCATGGCCGCCGAGAACTACCGCTGGTGGACGGCACGCCTGCGTCGGGCCCTGCATCAGGCCGATGTGTTCCGTATCGATCATTTCCGCGGATTCGCCGGCTACTACGAGATTCCCGCCAGTTGCCCGACGGCCGAAGAGGGCGTGTGGGTGACGGGTCCGGGCAAGGCCTTGTTCGACGCCATCGGTGCCGAGCTCGGTGAGTTGCCGATCGTGGCCGAAGACCTTGGTCTGATCACGCCCGATGTGGTGGAACTGCGTGATGGTTGCGGCTTCCCCGGCATGAAGATCCTGCAGTTCGGTTTTGGCAGCGACGCCAGTGACGAATTCCTGCCGCACAACTGGAGCCGACATTTCGTGGCTTACACCGGCACTCATGACAACGACACGGTGCGTGGCTGGTGGAATCGGGCCAGCGAGCGCGAGCGTGCCTACGCCGGCAGCTATCTGGCGGCCAGCGACCACGATGTGCACTGGGCCATGATCCGCGCCTGCTGCAACTCGGTGGCCAACATCGCCGTGTGTCAGTTCCAGGACGTGCTCGGGCTGGACAGCGCCCATCGCATGAACATTCCGGGAACCATCGGCGGCCACAACTGGAGCTGGCGTTTCCGCTGGGAGATGGTCGGCCCCGAACCCTCACGCGTGCTAGGCCTGATCACCGCCGCCAGCGGTCGTGGGCCCTTCGATCTGCTGCGCTTGCCGGGCTGCGAGACCCAGCCGATAGCGACATCGCTGGCAGCTTGAGCGGGTTTGTTCAGAGCATTGGTCCGCGAAGGACGCAAAGAACGCGAAGACGGCAAATGCCGAAAGGGCGTTTGGGTCAGATCGTCGCTGCGGGCAGGTGCAAGGCGGACGTCTCACGCGGAGCCGCGGAGAAGTGGAATCGGTATTGACCGTCCTTTGCGGAAAATTCTGCTCTTGGATCCGGCATTGTGTGGTCCCGGCCCGAACGCTGGCAGACCCTACAGCCGATCCAGAAAACGCGAGATCACTGGCGCGAAGCGCGGAATGTCGACCAGGAAGGCGTCATGGCCCTGGATGGAGGGCAGGGCTTGGTAGTCGACCTCGGCGCCGGCCTCAGTCAGGGCCTCGGCGATTTCCTCCTGTTGCTCGACCGGGAACAGGATGTCGGTGGAGACGCCGATCACCAATGCTTTTTCGACCGCCATTCGTCGGCAGCCAGCCTCGACACTGCCACCGTAGTCGGCCAGGTCGAACCAGTCCATGGCCCTGGACAGATACAGATAACTCAGCGGATCGAAACCGCCCGACCAGCGTCGGGCATGGGCATCGAGATAGGATTCGATCTGGAACTCGCTGGCGAAGGGATCGGCGTCCCGCTCGCTCAGGCGTTCGCGGCCGAAGCGCTCGCGCCATTCCAGCGGCGAGCGGTAGGTGGCCACGCCCAGTTTGCGCGCCAGGCCCATGCCGCTGGAGACGTCGGCGGCGTGGGCATAGTTGCCGTTGGCAAAGGCGGGGTCGGCGCGCACGATCTGGCGCTGCAGCGAGCGCAGGGCGATGGCAAAGGCCGACGAGCGCGCGGCGCAGGACATGATGATCAGATTCGGCACCAGCGGCGGATGTCGCAGTGCCATCGCCTGCGCGGTCATGCCCCCCATGCTCGGGCCGACCACGGCCAGCAGGCGCTCGATGCCCAGCGCCCGGGCCACCGCGGCGGCCCCATCGGCGACATCCTCGATGCTGATCGAGGGAAAGCGCAAACGGTAGGGCAGGCCGTCATCCGGATGCGGCGAGGCCGGACCGGTGGAGCCCTTGCAGCTCCCCAGGGAATTGACGCAGATGATGAAATAGCGTTCGGTATCGAAGCTGCGATCGCGGCCGATCATCGGCTCCCACCAACCGGGGGTTGGATCCTGCGCGTTGGAGGCGGCATGGGCGCTCGGCGACATGCCGGTGACGATCAGAATGGCATTGTCCCGGGCTGGCGACAGCTTGCCCCAGGTTTCGTAGGCGATGACCGCCTCGCGCAACTCACCGCCACGCAACAGCGGCATTGGCGAGGGCAGGGCAACAAATTGAGCGGCACCGGACATAGGCGATATTGCGGTCTGGGGCGGGCATCATAACCAGAACCGCCGGGGATCAGAGGCCGGACAGCGATGTATGCCAACTCGCCGATGATCGAGACGCCGCAATCCGGGCCGCATCCACGGCTGCTGGACGTGGTCGAGCGGCACCGCCGCCATGCCTGGCAGCGGCCCTATGCGGCGCATTCACTGGCAGCGTTCGAGCGCCTGCAACAGTGGCTGCAGGCGCATCCGGACCGCCAGCTGATTCTGGACAGCGGTTGCGGAACCGGGGCCAGCACGCTACTGCTGGCCGAGAGCCATCCGGCACACGCCGTGCTCGGTATCGACCAGTCGGAGGCGCGCCTGGGTCGGGCCACTGCCGAGCTTGCCAACGCCCTGCGCCTGCGGGCGCCGCTGGAGGATCTGTGGCGACTGATGCTGGCGCAGGGCTTCCGTCCGCTGCGCCATTGTCTGTGGTATCCCAACCCCTGGCCCAAGCCCGAGCACCTGCAGCGACGCTGGCACGGCCACCCGGTCTTTCCACAGTTGCTGGCGCTGGGAGGCAAGCTGGAACTGCGCAGCAACTGGCGCCTGTATGTGGACGAATTCGCATTGGCGCTGCAAGCCTGCGGCCATCAGGGCATCATCACTGCCGTCGATGCCAGCGACGAGCCGGTGAGTCCCTTCGAGCGCAAGTATCGTGACTCGGGCCATGGCTTGTGGCGGCTGTCGGTCGACCTCGGCTGAGTGGCAATCATCGGATATCAGGAGGGCAGGACTTGCGAATACTGGTCGTCGAGGATGACCCACTGCTGGGCGAGGGCCTGGTGGCTGCGCTCAAGCGCCATGGCTACACCGCCGACTGGGTCAGCGACGGCAGTGCTGCCATCGCCGCGTTGTCCTCGGAAGAATTTGATCTGGCCGTGCTCGACCTGGGACTGCCGCGGCAGGACGGTCATGCCGTGCTCAGCGCGGTGCGCAAGGCCGGCAAGCGCCTGCCGGTGCTGGTGTTGACCGCGCGCGACCAGATCAGCGATCGCGTGCGTGGGCTGGATCTGGGTGCCGACGATTACATGGTCAAACCCTTCGACCTGAACGAGCTGCTGGCCCGGATTCGGGCCTTGCACCGGCGTTCGCTGGGACAGGCCAGCAACATCCTCACCCATGGCGAGATCAGGCTGGATGCTGCCGCCCACCTGTGCACCTATCAGGGTCGGGTGATCGATCTGCCACGGCGCGAGTTTGCGCTGCTGCGTTGCCTGCTGGAGAACGCCGGACGGGTGCTGACCCGCGACGCCGTGGTCCAGCGCGTCTACGGCTGGGACGAAGCACTGGAAAGCAATGCACTGGAAGTGCATGTACATCATCTGCGCAAGAAGCTCTATCCAGAACTGATCCGCACCATTCGTGGCGTGGGCTATCTGGTCGAGCAGCAGCCGTGAGATCCCTGCGCCGGCTGCTGCTGGTGGCCCTGCTGCTGACCATCGGCGTGGCGGCAGCGATCAGTACTCTGCTCAGCTATGCCGCCAGTCGCAACGAGGCCAAAGAGCTCTTCGACGCCAAATTGGCGCAGTCGGCGCGGGTACTCCAGGCGTTGGTCGGGCATCGCCTGGACCAGATGCAGGCCCAGACAAAAGCGGTGGTCGTGAGCGTGCCTGAACTCGACATCGAGGGAGACGGAGATGATCTGGCCACCGACGACGGTCATGCCTACGAGACCAAACTCGCCTTCCTGGTGTATGCCGAGAACGGTGCGCGCTTGCTGCAGTCGAATAATGCTCCGGCAGAATTCAGCAAGCCCGAGCGACCCGGGTTTGCCCGCCAGCGCCTGGGCGACACGATCTGGCGCACCTTTGCGCTGCACAGGGCCGGTGGTCGCTGGTATCTGGTGGCCGAGCGCGACGATATCCGTAGCGAACTGGCAGCGGAGATTGCCGTGGGCACTGCGCTGCCGCCCTTGCTGGCGCTGCCGATCATCGCCGTGCTGATCGTGCTGGTGGTCAACCGGGCGACGCGGTTCATCGCCCGTGTGGCGGACGAGGTGGAGGCCAGGCCGGCCGATCAGCTGCATCCCATCGACGTGAAGGCCGCGCCACAGGAGCTGACGGGCCTGATTCAGTCGATCAACCGCTTGTTCCTGCGCGTGCAGGCGACGCTGGAACATGAAAAGCGCTTCACCGCCGATGCCGCACATGAACTGCGCACGCCGATTTCGGCGATCAAGCTGCATGCCCAGAATCTGGCCGAGGGCAAGGATCAAGCCGCGCGTGACGCCTCAAGCCGGGGACTGAGGGCAGGAATAGATCGTTGTGAGCGCCTGGTGTCGCAACTGCTGGAATTGGCCCGGCTGGAACGGGGGGCGCTGAAGCTGGAGGCCCAGTCTCTGGATCTGGGCGCGGTGATTCGTCAAGTCATTGCCGATCTGGCGCCGGAAGCGCACCGCCGCAACATCGAGCTGGCATTTTCCGGAGATTCAAGCTGTCTGGTGTCCGGGGATCCGGTGCTGCTGGCGGTGCTGGCCCGCAATCTGATCGAGAACGCCATCCGCCATGGCCCGGCGGAGGCCGCCGTCGACATCGCCTTGCAACGTGAACGAGCCAGCGTGCTGCTGCTGGTTGAGGATCAGGGCCCAGGCATTGATCAGCGGCAGCGCGAGTTGGTCTTCCATCGCTTTCATCGCGAGCCGGACGCGACTGGCCCTGGCAGCGGCATCGGTCTGTCGATCGTGCGTCGTGTGGCCGAACTGCACAAAGCCAGCATCGAACTCGGCGAGGGCAGTGGCGGCAAGGGCTTGCGCGTGCAGGTGCGCTTTCCGGTGGCGCGGGAAGCGTAATAGTCGAGGGCGCGAGGGCGCGAGGGCACGAAAAAGCTGGTTCGACGCGCGCCGTTGCTCTTTCATGCCCTCGCGCCCTCGCGCCCTCGCGCCCTCGCGCCATGAACCACAAGCTGCCTGTAGGAGCGACCTCGCGTCGCGACCGCCAAGCCGCAGGTCCACAGTAGCGGTCGCGCCACAAGGGCGCTCCTACAGGTGGATGAAGCCGGCGCTGTGCCCACGTGGACGTCAAATCAATAACTTACGATATGGGTTCATGGAGTGCTGTAGGTCCAGACTTGTCTGGACCCACAAGAGCCCGATTCCCGTAGCCTTTCCCGTGCCCCGTGCCCCGTGCCGTGCCCCGTGCCCCGTGCCCCGTCAAAGGCTCAACAGATAAAACCGGTTGCAGGCAAAGTGTCCGGTGGCGCCCATGGCCGCCGAAATCTGCCGGAATCCCACTTTCTCGTACAAGGCCTGGGCCTGGTCCATACCGGTCAGGGTTTCCAGATAGCAGCGGCTGAAGCCGGCGCCGCGGGCAAAGTCCAGGCAGGTACGCATCATGGCGGCGCCGGCGCCGATGCCGCGCGCCTGGGGCAGGAAGTACATCTTGCGCAATTCGCAGACGTCCTCGTCAGCGCCAGACAAGGGCGCGATGCCGGCACCGCCGACAACCTGGCCATCGATGTCGACGACAAAGTAGCGATGCCGCGCCCGCGCATAGGCCGCGCTCATCGCCGCGACTTCGGGATCGTGAATCGCAAAACCCGGCCCGTCGGCACCGAATTCGGGCATGACGGTCCGGATGATGGCGGCGACGGCTGGGTCGTCCTGGGCGGTGATTGCGCGAATCAGCAGGCTCATTCGATGTCCTCGACGCTACGGGCATTGATGTCGTAACGCATGCCTGGCGTCAGAATATGCAGGCGCACATTGGTGATGCTGACCGGTTCGCCGTGTTCGGCCTCAGCCAGACTGGAATGGCGCACTTCGGACGGGTCCAGCACCAGCACGGTGCTGCTGCCCACCACTTCCAGGACGTTGTCGGGACCGATGAAGGCCGCTGTGTCCTCGTCGATGCCCAAGGCGACGGCGAAGGGGTTGAGCGCCAGCGCGGTCAGCAGTCGGCCAATCCGGTCGCGTTGGCGAAAGTGTTGGTCGATCATGATCTTGTTGACCAGCCCCAGGCCCGGCGCCAGGCTGACCATGCCTGCGTGCGGCGTGGCGCCTTCCTCGCCCCCCGAGATCATGTGCGAGGGCATGATCGCTGCCCCGGCAGAGGTGCCGGCGATGGGCATGCCGTCGGCATTGCGACGACGCAACAGTCGCGCCACCGAAGTGCCGCCGATGGTGGTCGACAGGCGCAGTTGATTGCCGCCGGTGATGAACACGCCATCGCAGTTCTTGAGCGTGTCCAGGGCAGCGTCGTCTTCGCAATCCTCACGCCGGGCAAATCGCAGGATCGGCGTCTGCGCTGCGTCGAAGCCAGAGAACAGTTCCTGATAATTGATGCCGGCATCCTCGCGTCTGGACGCGGTCGGAATGATGGCAATGGTCGGCCGACGGCCGCAGAGCTTGACGAAGCGCTTGAGAATCTTGGTCGCGCCGATCTTGTCTTCGGCTCCGCCAATGGGAATCAGAAATCCACGCGTCTTGTCGGGCTGGCTTTTGGCCGGCACAGAACCTCCAGAGGGTACAAAGCCGCGGGAGTATAGCGAAAGCGCATCCGCCGCCGTCTTCGCGTCTGGAAACGGCTAGATGGCACACTCGCGATCGCGCGCGAAACGCTCGAATTCCGTGGCGTTCAGGGGCTTGGAGAAGTAGAAGCCCTGCGCATAGCGGGCGCCCAGTTCCAGCAGGAAATCCCGCTGTTCGACGGTCTCCACGCCTTCGGCGACCACCGACAGACCCAGGGCCTGGGCCATCTGCAGGATGGCGCGACAGAGTTTGGCGTCGGTCTCGTGACCGGGGATGCCGTGCATGAAATTATGCGAGATCTTGATGCCGGCGATAGGCAGTCGCCGCAGATAGCCGAGAGCACTGTAGCCCTCGCCAAAATCGTCGATGCTGATCGCCACGCCCAGATCACGCAGGCGCGCCAGGGTCTGCTCGGTGGCGGGCGCATCCTCGATCAGCGCGCGTTCGGTCATTTCCAGTTCCAGCGCATGCGCAGGCACGCCCGTGGCCTCAAGCACTCGGCGCACATTGCGTTCGAAGCTCTCGCCCAGGAACTGCCGGAAAGAGACATTGACTGCGACATGGCCCACGGTCAGTCCGCGCTCGTGCCACAGGCGCCATTGCATGCAGGCCTGTTCCAACACGAAGGCGCCAATCCGGACGATGTCGCCGGAGGTCTCGGCGATCGGGATGAAGGTGTCGGGCGCCAGATCGCCAAGCACCCGGCTGCGCCATCGCAGCAATGCTTCAGCACCGACCACGCAGCCGGTGCGCATGTCGATCTTGGGCTGGTACAACAGATAGAACTCCTCGTTTTCGATGGCCCGGCGCAGTTGGGTCTCGATCAGCAGGCGTTCCTTCAGCTGCAGGGCCAGTGCTGGAGAAAACATCTGCCAGGTGTTGCGACCGCGGCGCTTGGCCTCGTACATGGCGACATCGGCATGGTTCAGCAGCTGCTGCGCGTTCAGGCCATCATTCGGATAGCGGGCGATGCCTATCGACGGCGTGATGACAAACTCCTCGCCGGAATGCGCAAATGGCTTGGCGAATGCGGCGCTGATGGTTTCGGCGAGGGCGCAAACCTCTTCCTCCGAGGTCGCGCTGGGCATCAGGACAAGGAACTCGTCACCCCCGAATCGACCGGCACTGATGCCTTCGGGGAGCACGCCCAGCAGACGCCGCGCAGCGGCGACCAGCAAGCGATCTCCGGCGGTGTGTCCGATCAGGTCGTTGACCACCTTGAAGCGATCCAGATCCACGTACATCAGCGCCGGGCCTGCCTGCCCAGTGTTGCCGACCAGCGCAGCGCTGAGGCCGGCCAGGATCGTATCGCGGTTGAGCAGGCCGGTCAGGGGATCGGTCTGTGCCTGCCGTCGCAGCCGTTCCTCTTCCAGCTTGCGCGACGTGATCTCCTGCACCGTTCCGGACATCTGGTAGGGAACGCCACGGCGACTCTGGACATGACCGAGCACGCGCACCCACATGATGCGGTTGGAGGGGTGTGCCACCCGCACTTCGGTGTCAAGTGCTGCGCCGGTTTCGGCAGAGCGACGGACGGCGTTCTCGAATCGTTGCCGGTCCTCCGGCACCAGCATCTCCGCCAGCCCGTCGCGGCCGATGCCCGCGCCGGGGTCGCGTCCCAACAGGTGATAGAGTGCTTCGGTCCAGTACAGCGTGTGCTGCTTGAGATCCACGGTCCAGCCGCCGATCCGGGCCAGCGCCTGCACCTGGTCGAAGAGCTCTGCGGTGCGCTTCAGTTCGGTGATGTCGCTGAACAGGGAAATCAACTGGAAGGGCTGGGATTCACCTTCGCGAAACTGCGGCACGACGCTGATGGCCACCCAACGGCCATGCCCGGTGCGGCGATCAACCAGGCCGAGCACCGTGGATTCGACCCGCTGTCCTGTGCGCACCGCTTGCAGCACCGGATTGGCGGACCATTCGATCGCCTGGCCGTTGTCGTCATACAAATCCCACTCGGTGATCCTGGACAGATCGCCGGAAGCTTCGGTGTCCATGCCGAGGATGCGTTCAGCCGAGGCGTTCATCGACACGATGCGGCCCTTGGCGTCATGGACGATCACACCCTTGTCCACGGCCTGCAGCAAGGCCGCGTAGCGCTCCTCTCCAGCGCGCAGTTCACGCTCCGAATGCAGGCGTTCGCTGATGTTGCGGGCGATGGCCACGATCAGCTTCTGATCGTGATCGAAATAGGCGCGTGAGTGCACCTCGACTGGAATCAGGCGGCCGTCCTTGCAGCGATTGGTGGTCTCGGTCGAGGTACTCTCGCCGACCGCCAGATTGTCCCAGATGCGCTCGATGTGGTTCGCCGGCAGGCTGGGATTGAGGTCGTAGACGCTGCGCTCCCGCAGTTCCTGACGACTCCAGCCGAACATCCTTTCCGCTGCCAGGTTGGCATCGACAATATGGCCATTACGGTCGATCAGCGTGATGGCATCGGCGGCCGCATCGAACAGTCCGACATAACGCGAAACGGCGGAACGGCCGATTTTCAGCAATTCGCCCACGCGTCGGGCGATCTCGGCCAGATCGTTGGAGTCCAGGCCGTCGCCGGCGGCCTTGGCGCGCAGCTCGCTCAGCCACTCCAGCAGTTCGCGGGCCGTCTGATCGACCGCTGACCGCCGCGACAGCGAGGGTGGCTGCGTGCTCACCGCTGGCCGCTGACAGCCGCTGGAAGCAGACGAGCACCGATCTGAGGGTGATGCGCAAGCGCTGGCTTCATGGCCCTGTTCTGGTCGGCGCGGGCTGCGTAGCCGCGGAGTCTTCAGGTTAGCAGGGAGCGAACGAATTCGTCATCGCCGGATTCGATCTTTCAGGCCGTCTTCTTGAACGCCAGGCCCACCTTGCTGCCATTGTTTCGTTGCAACAGGGTGCTGATCCAGCGGCCGGTCTCCACCAGTGCGGACAGATCGATACCGGTCTCCATGCCCAGGCCGTGCAGCAGGTAGACCACATCCTCGCTGGCGACGTTGCCGCTGGCGCCGGCGGCATAGGGACATCCGCCAAGGCCTGCAACCGAGGCGTCGACCACGCGCACGCCTTCCTCGACACAGGCCAGGGTATTGGCCAGCGCCTGCCCGTAAGTGTCGTGGAAGTGCACGGCCAGCGCCACCATCGGCACCTCCGTGGCCACTGCCTTCAGCATGGCCCGGGCCTTGCCAGCCGTGCCGACGCCTATCGTGTCGCCCAGGGAAATCTCGTAGCAGCCCATCTGATACAGCGTGCGCGCCACCCGGACTACGTCGGACAAGGGGACTTCGCCCTGGTAGGGACAGCCAAGCACCGTGGAAACATAGCCGCGCACGCGCACCTGGTCAGCGCGGGCACGCTCGATCACCGGCGCAAATCGGGCGAGCGACTCGGCGATGGAGGCATTGATGTTGCGCTGACTGAAGGCTTCGGAGGCGGCGCCAAACACCGCTATCTCGGCCACACCCACCGCGCGCGCGCGCTCATAGCCCTGCAGGTTCGGAACCAGCACCGGATAGGCCACGCCTGGCCGCTGCTGCAGTCCGGCATAGACGTCGGCAGCATCGGCCATCTGCGGTACCCATTTGGGGCTGACGAAGCTGGTGGCCTCGACCGTGCGATGGCCCGCCGCCGCCAGTCGCTCGATCAGTTCGATCTTGCTGGCCGTGGGCAAGTGCCGGGCTTCGTTCTGCAAACCGTCGCGGGGGCCAACTTCCACCAGGCGGATATGCTTGTCAGTCATGAGCGATGCGTACTGAACATCTTGATGGTCAGGCTATGCTGGGGTGGTGCGGCGCGCTTATCAAGCCTTGCTTCGGGAATCACTTGGCCGCCGTACATGCGTCCATGGCGGCCGCAGAGGGCCCGCAGCGCCACGAGGCAGATTGTCGGCGATCCGTGTCGACCTGACCCGGGACCTGAACGAGGTGCAAACTCCCGCCCTTGACGCTATGCAGCATCGCCCCTATGCTCCGCCGCATTGTAATAACGCGCTATTACGTGAATGAAACGTCGAGCGGTACAGCCAGAAACCTCCGACACCGCTTCGCTGGATTTTCTCTGCGAGGCGATGATGTCGATGCGCACGGTGGAGGAGATGCGCGCCTTTCTGCGCGATCTGACCACGCCCGCGGAACTTGAGGCGCTCACCGATCGCTGGCGTGTGGTTCCCTATCTGCTGCGCGAAGTGGCCTACCGCGAGATCCATGATCGCACGGCGGTCAGCGTCACCACCATCGGTCGTGTCGCCCGGTTTCTGGTGGGAGAGCAGGGGGGTTACGCGCTGGCAGCCAAGCGCCTGCAGCGCAAGGGTCGCTGGCCGCCTTCGGAAACCGACTGATCTGGCCATTTCACCCGCGAGACGCAAGCGACGTGGGGTGCCATCTCGTGAACGCTCGCTCAGCGCCCTGATACCCGCCAAACGCAGCGCCAATCCGGCTCCTGCGCAGCCTCAGCCTCACGCGGATGCCCCTGGTGTCCGCCAGACAGAATGAAGACCATGACCAAACCCAGAGATCGACTTCGCATTGCCGTACAGAAATCCGGACGACTGTCGGAGTCCTCGCAGGATCTGCTGGGCCGCTGCGGCCTCAAGTTCCGTCAGAGCCGGGACAAGCTGTTCTGCTTTGGCGAGTCGATGCCCATCGATCTGTTGCTGGTGCGCGATGACGATATCCCCGGGCTGATTGCCCAAGGCGTTTGCGAACTCGGCATTGTCGGCCGCAATGTCTCGGCAGAGCAGGTGCTGGAGGGTGGACCGGGCAGCGTTGCGCCCTTCGCCGAGCTGCGCGAATTGGGCTTCGGGCGCTGCCGCTTGTCGATAGCGGTGCCGCAGGAGGAAGGCTACGAGGGTCCGCAGGACCTGGCAGGGCGGCGCATCGCCACCAGCTATCCGAATCTGCTGCGCGACTACCTGAGTCACAACGGGGTCGAGGCCGACATCGTGGTGCTCAACGGTTCGGTCGAGATCGCGCCGCGCCTGGGCACGGCCGATCTGATCTGCGATCTGGTGTCCTCCGGTGCCACCCTGATTGCCAATCAGCTGCGCGAAGTGGTCTCCATTCTGGACAGTCAGGCGGTGCTGATCGGGGCGCCGCAGGATTACGCCGACGAACGAACTGAACTGCGTGAGCTGCTGTTACGCAGAATTGACGGTGTCATCAGGGTGCGTGAGACCAAACTGGTGTTGCTGCAGGTGGGCCGTGCGCAACTCGGTGCGGTTCTGGCGGCCCTGCCCAAGGGTGATCCGCCGTCGGTGTCGCGACTGGAAGCGCCCGCAGACACCTTGTCGGTGCAGGCGATCTGCCACGAGGCCATCAACTGGCAGCACATGGAAGACCTGAAACGAGCCGGGGCCACTCAATTGGTGGTGCTGCCGGTGGAGAAGATGCTGGCATGAGTGCGATCAGCGAGTTTACCCAGATGCAGATGCTGGATTGGGCCAGCGCCACGCCCGCGCAGCGTGAGGCAGTCCTGGCGCGTCCGGCGAGCAGCAGCAGTGCCGAGCTGCAGGCCGCGGTCGAGCGGGTGCTGGAACAGGTCAAGGCCGATGGCGATGGCGCCTTGCGGGCATTGACGCGGCGCTTCGATGGTTGCGAACTGGCCAGTTTCGAGGTCACGCCGGAGGAATTCGCCGCCGCCGCCGGCCAACTCAGCGTAGAGCTGAAACAGGCCATCGAGGATTCGCGTCACCGCATTGAACGCTTTCATCGTGAAACCCGTCCTCAACCGATGGCGCTGTCGACCGCGCCGGGCGTGATGTGCG
The DNA here is from genome assembly GCA_024234055.1 of Rhodanobacteraceae bacterium. NCBI lineage: Bacteria > Pseudomonadati > Pseudomonadota > Gammaproteobacteria > Lysobacterales > Rhodanobacteraceae > Rhodanobacteraceae bacterium. The sequence goes on along the minus strand of JACKOW010000003.1, from coordinate 244,882 downwards.
AGCGCCTGCCGCTGCCCATCGTCAATGTGGGATTGTATGTGCCGGCCGGCAGCGCTCCGCTGCCGTCGACGGCGTTGATGCTGTGCACGCCGGCGCGGCTGGCGGGATGCCGCCAGATCGTGCTGTGCACGCCGCCGCGCAGCGACGGCAGCGCCGATCCGGCGGTGCTGTTTGCGGCCCACGCCTGCGGCGTGACCCGGGTCTTCAAGCTCGGTGGCGCCCAGGCAATCGCGGCCATGGCCTACGGCACCGAGAGTGTGCCCCGATGCGACAAGCTGTTCGGTCCCGGCAATGCCTATGTCACGGCGGCCAAGATGCGGGTGTCGCAGCAACAGGGCGGCCCGGCCATCGACATGCCTGCAGGACCTTCGGAAGTGCTGGTGGTGGCCGATGCCATGGCCGATGCCGAATTTGTCGCGGCTGATCTGCTCTCGCAGGCCGAACATGGTCACGATTCGCAGGCCCTGCTGGTCACGCCCAGTCGGGAGCTGCTGGAGACTGTCAACGAGGCGCTGCGCGAATTGCTGGAAGGTCTGTCCCGATCGAATCAGGCCACGGCCTCGCTGGCCCATGGTCGGGCCATTCTGGTGCAGGATCTGCAGCAGGCTATCGAAGTCTCGAATGCCTACGCGCCCGAGCACCTGATCCTCAATGTCGCCGATCCTCGGCGGCTACTGCTGTCGGTGGACAACGCCGGTTCGGTGTTCCTGGGCCGCTATACGCCCGAATCGCTCGGCGACTACACCAGTGGCACCAATCATGTACTGCCGACTTACGGCCATGCGCGCACGCTGAGTGGCTTGTCGGTGCAGAGTTTCCAGAAACTGGTGACGGTCCAGGAAGCCAGCGCCGAAGGCCTCAAGGCCATTGGCCCCACCGCCATCACCATGGCTCAGGCCGAAGGCCTGTCCGCACATGCGCTGGCCGTGCAGCTGCGTTTGCGGGCGATTGCCAGCGAGGGTCGGCCGTGAGCGTGCTCGATCTGGCACGCCCGGAACTGCTGGCGCTCAAGCCCTACAGCTCGGCGCGCATGGAAGCGGGCAGCGCGGCCGTGATGCTGAATGCCAATGAATCGCCCTATGCGCCCTTTGTGGGCGATACCTGGGCACTCAATCGCTATCCCGATCCACAACCGCGCGCGCTGCTGGAGCAACTTGCGCAAAGCTATGGCGTGACTACCGAACAGTTGTTCATCGGCCGCGGCAGCGATGAGGCCATCGATCTGCTGGTGCGGGCCTTCTGTCGTGCCGGTCAGGATGCGGTGCTGATCTCGCCGCCGACCTTCGGCATGTATGCGGTGGCCGCGGGCGTGCAGGGCGCTGCGGTATTGAGCGTGCCGCTGACGGCGGACAACGACTTCAAACCGGACTTTGACGCCCTTCGGGCAACGGCCTTGGCTGAGCCGGTCAAGCTGGTCTTCGTCTGCACACCCAACAATCCCACTGGCGGCAGCGTCGCCGCCGATGCGATTGCCGCGCTGGCTGCTGATCTGGCGGGTCGTGCGCTGGTGGTCGTCGACGAGGCCTATGCCGAGTTTGCCGATGTCCCATCCCTCACGACCAGGATGCCGCAGCTGCCCAATCTGGTCGTGCTGCGGACCTTGTCCAAGGCCTACGGTCTGGCTGGCGCCAGACTGGGTGTGCTGATTGCATCCTCCGAGATCATCGCCCTGATCCGCCGCATCATGGCTCCGTATCCAGTGCCCACGCCCTGTCTGGCCGCGGCCCTGTCGGCATTCTCTGATGAGGCCAGCGCTGCGCGCACCACGCATCTGGCGCAGACGCGCAGCGAGCGCGTCCGCGTGCAGGCGGCGCTGGCCTCGCATCCAGCCGTGCGCCAGCAGTGGCCGAGCGACGCCAATTTCATCGCCTTCCGCGTGGATGAGGCGCACGTCAGTTGGCAAAGGCTGCAGCAGGCCGGTGTGATCGTCCGCGATGTCAGTCATTACCTCGGACTGGCTAATTGCCTGCGTGTCAGCATCGGTACCCCGGCCGAGAACGATGCCTTTCTGGCGGCCTTGTCGTGATGGCCAGAGCCGCCTCGGACACCCTGTGGGAGCGGCTTCAGCCGCGATGCTCGCAGCTGCCGTACCGCCATCGCGGGCGGAGCCCGCTCCCACCAAACATGCCGCAAGTACCTGAAACAAGACATTTTCCGCAAAGGACGCAAAGGACGCAAAGTAGAGCAATTCCAAGATCTCGGGGGGCGGTGTCGCCAGAGATCGGGCTCAGCCGGACAACCATTGAACTCTTCGCGTCCTTTGCGTCTTTTGCGGACAAAAAAGTGAACTCCGAGATCGCCCACAGTTTGATGCGCGAATATGCGCACCGACAGGGACGACCGGGACTCCCATCGGGCAAACCGAAGCCCTTCCTGCAAGCTGACTTCCTGATCCGCTGAGCCCAAACATGCGAAAAATCCTGTTCATAGACCGCGATGGCACCCTGATCGAAGAGCCTGCCGACGAGCAGATCGATTCGATCGAGAAGTTCCGTCTGTTGCCCGATGTCATCGTGCCGCTCAAGCGGCTGGCGGATGCCGGCTATGAGCTGGTCATGGTCAGCAATCAGGATGGTCTGGGTACGTCGAGCTTTCCCGAGGAGACCTTCTGGCCGCCGCAGAATCTGCTGCTGCACATTCTGGAGTCCCAGGGCATTCGCTTTGCGGCCATCAAGGTCGATCGCCACTTTGCGCACGAGCCCAGTGATACCCGAAAGCCCAAGGTCGGCATGATGCTCGACTATCTGGCCGATCCGGGTTGGGATCGCTCGCGCAGCGCGGTGATCGGCGACCGCGACACCGATCTGCAGTTTGCGAAGAATCTGGGCGTGGCCGGCATCCGCTGCGGTCCGGGTGGGTTGTCCTGGCCCGAGATCGCGCGCCAGCTGCTGGACGCACCGCGCACGGCCCGGATCGAGCGGGTGACCAAGGAAACTCGGATCGAGGTCGAGGTCGATCTGGATTCGGAGCGGGCGCCGCAGATCTCGACCGGCCTCGGCTTCTTCGATCACATGCTGGAGCAGCTGGGCAAGCACGGTGGCTTCGGGTTGACGCTGAAGTGCCAAGGCGATCTGCATATCGACGAGCACCACACGGTCGAGGATTCCGCGCTGGCGCTCGGTCAGGCGCTGCGGCAGGCGCTCGGCGACAAGCGCGGCATCGGTCGCTACGGCTTCACGCTGCCCATGGACGAAACTCTGGCCGAGGCGGCGCTGGACCTGTCCGGGCGGGCCTGGTTCGAGTTCGAGGGGCAGTTCGGGCGAGAGCAGGTCGGTGGCCTGCCCACCGAGATGGTCACGCACTTCTTCCGTTCGCTCTGTGACACGCTCGGCGCCAACCTGCATCTCAGTGTCAAGGGAGAGAACACCCACCACCAGATCGAGGCCTGCTTCAAAGTGGTGGCCCGCACCTTCCGCCAGGCTTTCCGGCGCGAGGGCGACACGCTGCCGAGCACCAAGGGCGTGCTGTGAGCGCGGTCGTCGTCATTGACTCGGGGGTCGCCAATGTCGGCTCGGTGGTTGCGGCCCTGGAGCGCGCTCAGGCCCAGGTGGTCGTCAGTCGTGATTGGGAAATCATCCGCCAGGCACCGCGCGTGCTGCTGCCCGGTGTGGGTTCGGCCGCTGCTGCCATGCGCGAACTGGCGCGGCTGGATCTGGTCGATCGGCTGCCCGGCTTGGTGCAGCCGGTGCTCGGCGTGTGCCTCGGCATGCAGTTGCTCTTTGATGAGTCGGAGGAGGGTGTCGGCGACGCGCAGCCAGCAGCGGTTCGCTGCCTGGGCATGCTGCCGGGACGGGTGGACCGTCTGCCGGCCAGCCCCGGTATCCGCATTCCGCACATGGGTTGGAACAATCTGCTGCCGCGACGGGCGCACCCGCTGGTCGCCGGACTGGATCAGCGCGACTACGCCTATTTCGTGCACAGCTTTGCCGTGGCCGAGGGCGAGCACACGCTGATGGCCTGTCAGCACGGCGTCGAGTTTTCGGCCATCGTCGCCCGTGGCAATTTCATGGGCGCACAGTTTCATCCCGAGCGCTCGGCGGCAGTCGGGGCGCGCCTGTTGCGAAATTTCCTTTCCCTGGACGTGGAATCTCAGTACCGATGAAGATCTACCCAGCCATTGATCTGCGCGGCGGCCGGGTGGTGCGCCTGCAGAAGGGCGATTACGACCGCGAACAGCGCTATGAACTGGATCCACTGGCCCTGGCACGCTCCTATGCGGAGGCCGGTGCCGAATGGTTGCATGTGGTGGATCTGGATGGTGCCAGATCCGGCGACAGCGCCAATCTTGCGGCCATCGAGACCATTGCCAATCAGGTGCCGATCAGGGTGCAGGCTGGCGGCGGTGTACGCAGCGAAGCGGACTTCATCCGCTTCGTCGATGCCGGGGTCTCGCGGGTGGTAGTCGGCAGCTTTGCAGTGCGTGATCCGCAGGCAGCGCGGGCGCTGCGGGTGCGTTACGGCGCCGACAGTCTGACCCTGGCGCTGGACGCGCGGGTGGACGAGCACCAGGTCTTCCGCATTGCCACCGCCGGCTGGCGCACGCTGGAGAGTGTGGCCCTGGACCAGATGCTGCAGGACTTCGCCGACGACGGATTCGCGCACTTTCTGGTCACCGACATCGACCGCGACGGCATGCTGGCTGGCCCGAACGTGGCGCTCTATCGGCATCTGCGCGCACTGGCGCCGCAGGCGGCCATCCTCGCCTCGGGAGGTGTGCAGGGCCTCGACGATCTCGCCGAGCTGCGCCAGGTCGGTGTCGCCGGAGTGGTTATCGGCAAGGCGCTGCTGGATGGGCGCTTCAGCCTGACCGAGGCACTGGCATGATCGCCCGCCGACTGATTCCATGCCTGGACGTGCGCGATGGTCAGGTGGTCAAGGGCGTGCGTTTCCGCGATCACGTGGTGATGGGGGAGATCCTCGATCTGGCCATGCGCTACCGCGATGACGGCGCCGATGAACTGGTGTTCTACGACATCACCGCCAGCCCCGAGGGACGCAGTGTCGATCGCGAATGGGTGCAGCGGGTGGCCCGCAGCATCGACATCCCCTTCTGCGTGGCCGGTGGCATCCGCAGCGTTGCCGACGCCCGGGCGGTGCTCTACGCCGGCGCCGACAAGATTTCGGTGAATTCGCCGGCGCTGGAATCACCGGAACTGATCGACGCGCTCTCGGCCGAATTTGGTGCTCAGTGCATTGTCGTCGGCATCGATTCGCGCGAGGTCGATGGTGAATGGCGGGTCAACCAGTACACCGGTGATCCCAGCAAGATGCGCGAGCTGGCGCGGCGGACGCTGGACTGGGTGCGCGAAGTACAACAGCGTGGCGCCGGGGAGATCGTGCTCAACTGCATGAATGTCGACGGTGTCCGCCAGGGCTACGACCTGCCGCAGCTCAAAGCCGTGCGGGGCATCTGCCAGGTGCCGTTGATTGCCTCTGGCGGTGCCGGGGCGATGTCACACTTCGCCGAGGTCTTCGAGCAGGCCGATGTCGACGGCGCGCTGGCGGCCAGTGTGTTTCACTCCGGCGAGATCGCCATTCCCCAGCTGAAAGCGGAACTGGCGCATGCCGGCATTTCGATCAGGCAGGCCTGAGGCGGGCACGCATGGATTCCAGAGCATTTGTCTGCAAAGAACGCGAAGAACGCCAAGGAAAGCAAGAGTTGCATGAATATGGTCTTGCGGCCGCGAGCTTTGCCGCTCGGCATGTTGTGTTTTTCCTGGCGCTCGCGGGCAGAACTTCAGACTGCCAGATCGCCGCAAGCTTCCCTGTAGGAGCGACCTTGTGTCGCGACCGCGGTGGCACGCGCGCGGTATCGGTCGCGACACAAGGTCGCTCCTACCTGAAACCGGGAATGCCGTAATGAACCAAATGATCGAACCCAACTCGGGCTTTGCAATACCCGAAGGCATCGCCTGGGCCAAGGGCTTGATCCCGGCGGTGGTCCAGGATGTCGACACCGGGCTCGTGCTGATGCTGGGCTACATGAACGAAGAAGCCCTGCAACAGACCTGCGCCCTGGGTCAGGTGACCTTCTACAGCCGCAGCAAGCAGCGCCTGTGGACCAAGGGCGAGAGCAGTGGGCATGTGCTGAAACTGGTGTCGATCGCCGTCGATTGTGATGGCGACACTCTGCTGGTTCTGGCCCGACCTCATGGGCCGACCTGCCACCAGGGCACAGTCACCTGCTTCGGGGATTTTCCCGGGCCCGAGCTGGCATTTCTGGGCGAGCTGGGTCGCCTGGTCGAAACTCGCCATGCCGAGCGTCCCGCCGGTAGCTACACCACCAAATTGTTCGAATCGGGCACCCGGCGCATCGCGCAGAAGGTCGGCGAAGAAGGCGTTGAAACCGCATTGGCGGCCGTCGCCCAGGATGCTGAAGCGCTGCTCGGCGAATCGGCGGACCTGCTGTTTCACCTGCTGGTGCTGCTGCGCGATCGCGGACTGGGTCTGGATGATTTGGCGCGCACGCTGCGCGCCAGGCATCGGTGACGGCCGCGTAGCGGTGCAGGTCCAGACTTGTCTGGACGCTTCTCGCCCCTGCAGCGAACAAGGGGCAAGGGGCAGGGGGCAGGGGACCCACGTCGCGGCACGGTCGGACCCTGCGTCGTGGTTGGAAACCTGCCCCTTGCCCCTGCTCTTTCCGGATCATAAATCAATGGGTTAGCGCATGCGTGGTGAGAGTATCGGTCGCCGCTGCCGGTGCGCCTATTCGCCCATCAAACAGGGGGCGGGGGGCAGGGGGCATGGGACCCACGCCGCGGCACGGTCGGACCATGCGTCTTGGTTGGAAACCTGCCCCCTGCCCCTTGCCCCTTCTTTTTAAGTCTCATAACGCAATGGGTTAGCGCATGCGGGCGAGAGCAGGTCCCGACCAGCCTGGCCCCGCAAGAGCTCGAACGACGGGCTACTGCTCCACCGCCTTGCCCGCCGCCATGGCCGCGCCGACATAGGCAAACATCGCCGGATCCATGCCCATGGCCGACATCTGCTGCGGCTGGGCCTGCCAGGCCGTCGCGATCTTGCGCTCGACCACGGCATCGCCGCCGGTGGCCATCTGCACCAGCTGCTGCCAACGTTGGGCCATGGCGATGACCGCGGGATCGCTGGGTGGCGTGCCCGCGTCCATCGCTGCGCGCACGCCGGCAATCAGCTGCGGCCATTCCATTTCCGCCCGCTGGATGGTCTCGGTGCCGAGGGCTTCGGCGCGTTGCTTGAAGGCGGCGCGCTCGGCGGCCGTCAGATTGACTTCCAGTTCCTGACTCATGTGTATGCACTCCAGTAGTTGATCGAGAGATGATGTTGATTGCAGCCGGGTGCGCACCTGCAGCAGCGTCTGCAAGGCACCGTGTTGCTGGGCCAGCTCGCGCTGCAGGCGGGTAATGCGCTGGTCGATCAGTTGCTCTGCCGTGTTCGCACCGGCTGCCAGCAGCGGCCCGATCTCGGCCAGCGCAAACCCCGCCTTGCGCAGCACCAGGATCTGCTGCAAACGCCGAAGCGATTCCGTACCGTACAGACGATAGCCCGCCATCGAATGACTGCACGGCCGCAACAAGCCCCGTGACTCGTACAGGCGCAGCGCCTTGGCGCTGACTCCCGTGGCCTTGGCCAGTTCACCGATCCGCATCATCCGCATGTTGCTGCACCTCTGCGCTCAGACATCGATGCAAAGACTGCAGCTTGTCCCTGGGACAAGGTCAAGCGCCGATTGCATCATGTCCCTGGCAAGGACTCGATGGGAGGCCTCGCGCCGCGATCTCCGAAAACCTGTGCCTGAGGCGGGTTGGAGAAAATGCCTGACGCAGAGGACGCAGAGGAAAAGCAGAGAGCACGCGGAGAGCAGCATTGGGGAGCTCTGAACAAATCTTGACCGTCATTCCTGCGCAAGCGGGAATCCAGTGCTTTCAGGTACTTGCGGATGCATGGATTCCCGCTTTCGCGGGAGGGACGCCTTGTTCAGAGGAACCTTGGTGAATTGCTTTTGCCTCTCTCTGCGCACTCTGCGACCTGCTCTTGACCTCAACATGCCGCCGGTCTGGGGTTTTCGCGATGGCGGCGGCGAGGGCAATCGCGACGCGAGGTCGCTCCTGCCCTGGGCGCCGTGCGATCCTTTGCGGCTGATATCCGATGGAATTCCTGCCCGCATGAGTACAGCCCGCCCCAAATCGCGTTATGTCTGCTCCGAATGCGGCGCGGTGGCGCCCAAGTGGGCCGGGCAGTGCGGGGATTGCGGCGCCTGGAACAGTCTGATCGAGGAAGTCTCGGCCGGTTCCGGTCCGGGCTCGCGCCGCGGTGGATATGCCGGTGCCGCCAGCGCCGGCGAGGTATCGGACCTGGCCAGTGTGGCCTCCGAGCAGGAAATCCGGATGGATACCGGATTGGCTGAATTGAACCGGGTACTGGGCGGCGGTCTGGTGTCGGGCTCGGTGGTTCTGGTCGGCGGTGATCCGGGTATCGGCAAGTCCACGCTGATGCTGCAGGTGCACGCCAGTCTGCAGGGCAAGGCCGAGGTGATCTACGTCAGCGGCGAGGAGTCATTGGGCCAGATCGCGCAGCGGGCGCGGCGGCTGCAGGTCGAAGTCAGTGGTTTGCGCTGTCAGACCGAAACCAATGTCGAACGCATCCTGGCCACGGCCATCAAGGAAAAACCCAAGGTCCTGATCATCGATTCCATCCAGACCTTGTGGCTACCGGAACTGACGTCGGCACCTGGCTCGGTCTCGCAGGTGCGGGAATGCGCGGCGCGACTGGTGCGTTATGCCAAGGAACAGGGCGTCAGCGTGTTCCTGATCGGCCATGTCACCAAGGAAGGCGGCATTGCCGGCCCGCGCGTGCTTGAGCACATGGTCGATGCGGTGCTCTATTTCGAGGGTGAGTCGGGCAGCCGCTTCCGTATCCTGCGCTCGCTCAAGAACCGTTTCGGCGCGGTCAATGAACTGGGCGTGTTCGCGATGACCGATCGCGGCCTGCGCGAAGTGCCCAATCCCTCGGCCATCTTCCTCTCCGGGCAGGCCGAACGCGGCCCGGGCAGCATCGTCATGGTCACCCGCGAAGGCACCCGGCCGCTGCTGGTCGAGGTGCAGGCACTGGTTGATCAGAGCCCGCTGGCGAATCCGCGCCGGGTCACGGTGGGCTACGAAAGCAATCGGCTGGCACTGCTGCTGGCCGTGGCCCACCGCCACGGCGGTGTCGCCATCTACGATCAGGACGTGTTCGTCAACATCGTCGGTGGCATCCGCGTGTCCGAGACCGCGGCCGATCTGCCGGTGCTGCTGGCAGTGCATTCCAGCTTTCGCAACCGCAGCCTGGGCATGCACACCATGGCCTTCGGTGAAGTCGGACTTTCGGGAGAGATCCGGCCCATCCCCAACGGCGAAGAGCGCCTGCGTGAAGCCGCAACCCACGGTTTCAAACGCGCCATCGTGCCGGCGCAGAATCGGCCCAAGAAGGGCAGGGTCGGCGAGATGGAAGTGATTGGCGCCCAGACCCTGACCGAGGCGCTGGATGCGGCGGCAGAGTAGGGGTTGGGGTGCGGGAGGGTGAGGGTCCCGCTGGCTCCTGGCGGTGCGCCTGTTCGCGCATTGAACAGGGGCGGGAGGCAGGGGGCAGGGGACCCACGTCACGGCACGGTCAGATCATGCGTCGAGGTTGGACCCCTGCCCCTGCCCCTTGCTTCTTCTTTTCCAGGTATAGAAATCAATGGGTTAGCGCATTTTCGGTGAGCGGTGAAGCCTGAGAGCGACTTCGAGTACTCGTTGTTCCCGCGAAAGCGGGAACCCAGTCGTACGCAAGTATCTGAAAGCACTGGATTCCCGCTTTCGCGGGAATGACGGTGTGGGGAGTAGGTAGGTCACGTTGCCGCGCAGCGGCTACGTGACACGGTGACGCGACTGGCTTACTCCCTACCGGCACCCCGCGTACTTAGGTCACGTTGGAGTCCAGGGCCCAAGTGCCATCGGGCCACAGGATTTTGTTGCATTTCGAGAAATCCAGTTCATTCGTAGGTCTCGTGGACCGTATTGCTGCCAACGGGACCTACGACTTTGAGGCTATTTGCACTTCTCGATGGCCTTCACGTATCGCTGCTCGTTGCCGGGGTCGGTGGCCTTGAGGCCTCGTCGGGCTTCTTCATTTGAGCAATCGTATTCGATTAGCACCTGTTCAAAATTGTCGGCAGCCGCTTCGTAGTTCCCGAGTCGCGTCTGTGCCGCGCCGGAGGACAGCAGATCAGTCATTTTCACGGTCTGTTCTGTCGTCAGAATGGCCTTCGAGATATCGGAGTCGTTCGGCGTTCCCCTCGGCCACATCGCCACGCCCGCAACCACCACGACCACCAGCGCCCCGACCGCGGCATACAGCATCACCGGCTTGGGCTTGGCCTGAGCGGCCGCTGGTTTCTCGGCGGCGGCGCCGGACATCGGCTTGGATACCGCCGTGGCGCCTTCGCTGTCCTGCGGCCGCATCGGCCCGGTGGGCTGATTGACCGTGGTGGCGCCGACATTGTTGTCGGCTGCCGCCAGCTTGTTGAGCTTGACCTGCAACGGCGAGGCGATACTGGTGTCGACCCGGCGCGTGGCGGGCTCGGCTGGGGCCGCGGCGCCGGCCCGGTGCTTCTTCAGTGCCGCGACCATTTCGGCGGCGGTCTGGTAGCGATCGTTGGGATCCTTGGCCAGCAGCTTGTTGATCACGCCCTGGAAGCGCGCGTGCTCGGGTGGCAGCGGCGGCACCGGTTCGTAGACGTGGGCATAGCTCACGGCAAAGGTGTCACGGCCCTCGAAGACCTTGTGGCCGGTCAGCATCTCGAAAAACATCACGCCCATGGCGTAGAGATCGGAGCGGGCATCGGTGGACTTGCCCATGCAGCGCTCGGGACTCATGTAGTGCGGCGTGCCGACCACGGCGCCCACCTGGGTGAAGCTCGATTCGGCGTCACCCTCCTTGGCGATACCGAAATCCACCAGCACGGCCTTGCCGCTTTCGTGGAACATCACGTTTTCGGGCTTGATGTCGCGATGCAGCACGTGGCGCTTGTGCGCGTGCTCCAGGGCGCCGCCGATCTGGATCATCACCTCGACCGCGTCTTCGGCGCGCAGACCTTTCTTGATCTTGTCGGTCAGGTCGCCGCCCGGCAGGATCTCCATCGCCAGGTAGTAGTGCTTGTCGACCACGCCGCAGGCGAATACGGTGACGATGTTGTCGTGGTTGAGGCCGGCGATGGTGTCGCCTTCGATCTTCAGCGAGGCCAGAAAGGTCTCGTCGGGTGCCGAGCCCGGCGAGACGATCTTGATGGCCACCTCGCGCTTGGGTTGCAGCTGGTGCGCCAGGTAGACGCGAGACATGCCGCCGCGACCGATCTCCTTGAAGAGCTCAAAATTCGGGATTTCGATCGGTGCATCCATCAGGTCGGTGGTCGGTCGGTGAGGACGATGGCCGATCATAACCGCGCAAACCGTTCGCGTTCGACTGCTGATTGACGCGACAGGGCATGGCCGGGCCCAAAAAGGGCCGGCGTAATGGCCGCAGGGCTCCCCAGAAGCGCCACTTCCCGACTCTGCCGGGGCTTCGCGTCGTCGATACCGCGGCTTTGCGAGAGTTGCCGCTCAACCCTGTGGATGCGACAACTTGAGCCAGGAATTGCGGCGTTTGTATCTCGTGCTGGGGGATCAACTGGATCCGGCCAGTTCGGTATTCGCGGACTTTGATGCCGATCACGATGCCCTGTGGATGGCGGAAGTGGCCGAGGAAGCCACCCATGTGTGGTCGCACAAGGCCCGCATTGCGCTCTTCCTCAGTGCCATGCGCCACTATGCGCTGGCCATGCGCGAAAGCGGTCGCAGGGTGCACTATCGCCGGCTGGGCGAGCACGATGCCGGCAGCCTGCCTGAAGCCCTGGCCAAGGATCTGCAGGCGCTGCGGCCACAGAGCGTCGTTCTGGTCGAACCCGGCGACTGGCGCGTGCGTGAACATTTGCATCAGGCCTTGAACGAGTCCGGGCTGCCCTGGGAGGAACTGCCCGATCCGCATTTTCTGGTGAGCCTGGAGGCCTTTTCCGAATGGGCGCAGGGCCGGCGCGAGTTCCGGCTGGAACATTTCTACCGACACTTCCGCAAGCGCCTTGGGGTGTTGATGGACGGCGACCAGCCGGTGGGCGGGCGCTGGAATTTCGATGCCGACAATCGCGGCAGCTTCGATGCCCGTGGTCCTGGGTTGTTGCCGCAACCGATCCGCTTCGATCCCGATTCCACCACCCGTGAGGTGTTGGAACTGGTGCAATCACGTTGGCCCGATCACCCCGGCGAGCTTGAGAACTTCGATTGGCCGGTCACCCCAGTGCAGGCACGGGCGGCCCTGGAAGATTTCATCGCCCACCGCCTGGTGGCTTTCGGCCGCTATCAGGACGCCCTCTGGCGCGGTGAGCCCTTGCTCTATCACGCCCGCATCTCCAGTTCGCTGAATCTCAAGCTGATCGATCCGCGCAGCGTGATCGCCGCGGCGATCGACGCCTGGGAGCAGGGTCGGGCACCGATCGAGGCGGTCGAGGGTTTTGTCCGGCAGATACTGGGCTGGCGCGAATATGTGCGCGGGCTGTATTGGCAGCGCATGCCGGACTATCTGGCGGACAACGCCCTGGGGGCAGAGGAGCCGCTGCCGTCGATCTACTGGACTGGCGAGACGCCCATGCGCTGTCTGGCCGATGCGCTCCAGCAGACATTGCGGCTGGGCTATGCCCACCACATCCAGCGGCTGATGGTTACCGGGCTGTTTGCCCTGCTGCTGGGCGTACGCCCGCGCGAGCTGCATGAGTGGTATCTGGCGGTGTATGTGGATGCGGTGGAATGGGTGGAACTGCCCAATACCATCGGCATGAGCCAGTACGCCGATGGCGGTTTCATGGCCAGCAAGCCCTATTGCGCCAGCGGCAAGTACATCCAGCGCATGAGCAACTACTGCGCCGGCTGCGCTTTCGACCCGGCCGAAGCCACCGGGGCCAAGGCCTGTCCCTACACCACCCTCTACTGGGATTTCCTGATTCGCCACGAGTCGCGATTCGCCCGCCACCCGCGCACGGCGCTGCAGTGGAAGCATCTGGCGCGCATGAGTGCCGGCAAGCGCCAGGCCATCGAGCAGCAGGCCGAGCAACTGCGGGCCAGCTTGCGCGCGCAAGGGTGAGAAATGCAGCCGGGCCGTGCATGATCGCGCCAGCTGAGACAGGATCGGATGCGCATGAGCGGCAATGAACAACGCAGGGACAGCTGGAGTCGCTATTGGCAGGGCGGGGCACTGCATTCCTGCGCCGGCAGTTTCGAGGGCAATTATGGCGACAGCATCGGCGCTTTCTGGCGCAGCGTTTTCGAGCCGCTGAAGGCGACCGACCGGGTGCTCGACATCGCTACCGGCAATGGCGCTCTGCCGCGGCTGCTGCTCGATACCCGGACCACTGCCCTGGGCATGCCTGAAGTCGATGCCATCGATCTTGCGGCCATTGATCCTCCGTGGCTACGGGGCTGCGACACCGGCGTCCGGGAACGACTGCGCTTCCATGCCGACATCGCGGCGGAAAGCTTGCCCTTTGCCGACGCCAGCTTCGATCTGGTGATCAGCCAATACGGACTCGAGTATTCCGATCTGTCGCTGTCCGTCCACGAACTGCTGCGGGTGCTCAAGCCCGGCGCCAGCGTGGCGCTGATCGTGCACCATGCCGATTCATTGCCGGTGCGATTGGGCCGCGCCGAGCGTGTGGAGATCGATGGGTTGCTGCAATCGGGTGGTTTGATCCAGCGCGCGCGTCGCCTGCTGCCGTTTCTCGCTCGCCTGGGCACGCCCGAGGGTGCTGCTTCGGTGCAGCGCGATCCTGAAGCCGCCAAGGCCAGACAGCGCTACAACGAGGCCATGCGCGAGCTGCAGCAGCGCGCAAGCGGCCTTGCGGGTGACTTTCTGGGCGAAACCCAGCAAGCGTTGGGCCAGATCGTGGCGGCGACCCCTGTCATCGGTCAGCGTGCCGCCGAGACCCAGTTGCAGGCGTTGGTCGAACATCTGAACCAGTCACGCCTGCGTCAGGCCGAACTCGTCGCCCATGCCCTGAGCGCCGATCGCTTGCAGTCACTCGGTCAGCAACTGGCACAACGCGACGGCCTGGCGCTGGAGATCGCCGAGATTCGAGTCCGCGAGGAGTTGTTTGGATGGTCGCTACGGGCCGGCGCGCAGTAGATTCCGGCAAGCCGACGGTGTACGAGTCAGCCGAAGCAGCGGAGCAAGCTCTGCTACCAGAGCATCGGTGTACGAGGCCTTTGTAGTGCCGAGCTTGCTCGGCAGGATGTGCGGCTCTCTGGCGGTGCGAAGAGCAAGAAACCCAGCAGAAGCAGCGGAGCAAGCTCCGCTCTACAACAGCTGCGGTGTACGGGGCTTTGGTAGTGCCGAGCTTGCCCGGCAGGCTGTGCGAGCGTTTGTGCACTTGGCACTCACATCGGTGCAGCCTACGATGCACGCCTGCTGACCCCGTCGGGGCTGGCCTGCGAGGAGATGGTCGATGCGTACTCTGTGTGCGGTGGCATTGGCGCTGATGCTCTTGGTTCCATCTGTGGCCCTGGCCGATGACAAGGGGCAGGTGACCAGCGTGCTCACGCGGCAAAGCGAGCGTCTGTATGCGGTTCGAGTCATCAGCGTCGATGGGCAGAACCTGCCGATGGCGCGGCAGCTGATCCGTTTGGCGCCCGGCAAGCGGCGCCTGGGCGTGGTGGCCTTGATCGAGCGCGACAACGCCTTCCACCTGAACCGACGCGAGCGTCCGCAGCCCCAATACATCGAGATCGACGTCGAGGCCGGCAAGCACTATCGCATCGGCGCCAAGGTCAATGATCCTGCCTACCGGGAATGGTCCACGGTGGTCGAGTTTCGCTGACCGAGACTGCTTGCAGCTGGGCGGCTCGCCAGTCCCCGGTCGTCTGGCAGGTGCTCTCGCTGCCCAGTAATGGCAGACTCGGGGGTCGATGATCCCACCGGAGTCTGCACTGATGCTGCGTCGTCTCTCCCTGGTCCTGCTGTTGTTTCCGGCGCTGGCCTGCGCCGAAGCCAAACCCTTCGATGTCGACGATCTGGTGCGATTGAACCGGATCTCCGATCCGCAGTTGCGCCCGGATGGCAAGGCACTGGCCTACACCTTGCGTGAAACCGATTGGGAAGCCAACAAGGGCCTGCAGAGCGTCTGGCAGCTGTCACTGGATGGCAGTTCCAAGACCCCGCAGCGGCTGACCGCCGTTGGCTCCAGCGCCATGCATGCGCGTTATTCGCCGGGTGGCCAGCGCCTGTATTTCCTGTCCTCGCGTGGCGGCTCGATGCAGGTGTGGAAGCTCGAGGGACTGGGTGAGGCACAAGTCGTGACCAGCCTGCCGCTGGACGTGGGCGATTTCATGCTCTCGCCGGATGGCAAGCGTCTGGCGCTGGCGCTGGAGGTATACCCCGAGTGCGGCGCCAATTTCGATTGCAGCAAGAAGCGCATGGACGCCGACGAGGCCGAGAAGGCCAGCGGCACCATTCAGGACAAGCTTTTCATCCGCCATTGGGATACCTGGAGCCGCGGCACGCGATCGCAGCTCTTCGTCTACGAGCTCGACACGGCCGGCAAGCCTGCTGGTGCTGCCTGGTGGGCATCGCGCGGCATCGATGGCGATGTGCCGACCAAACCCTTCGGTGACCTCGGCGAAGTGGCGTTCTCGCCGGACAGCCGACAACTGGTGTTCACCGCCAGAATCGCCGGCACTACCGAAGCCTGGTCCACCAACACCGATCTCTACCGCGTCACCGTCGGTAGCGACGAGCCTGCAGAAAACCTGACACCGGGATACGGCGGCTACGATACCTCGCCGCTGTATTCGGCTGACGGCAAGAAGCTCTACTGGCGCTCGATGGCCCGCGCCGGCTATGAAGCCGACCGCAACCGCATCCTCGAACTGGATCTGGCCACCAAGGCAGTCCGGGAAGTGGCGCCGGATTGGGATCGCTCGCCCGACGGCCTGAGCCTGTCGGCCGATGGCCGTTCCCTGATCACCTATGCCGACGACATCGGTCAGCGCCTGTTGTTTGCCGTCGACATCGCCAGTGGCAAGGCGCGGCGGCTGACGACCGCGGGTTCGGTCAGCGGATACGCGGTCGGCAAGCATCAGATCTACGCCGCGATCGATGCCCTCGACGCGCCCGCAGACATCTACGCGGTCTCGCTCAAGGACGCCGCCCGCAAGGCGCTGACCGCGGTCAATGCCGACGCCCTGAAACAGATCCGCTTTGGCCAGTACGAGCAGTTCAGCTTCAAGGGCTGGAATGACGAGACCGTCTACGGCTGGGTGGTCAAGCCGGCCGACTATGTCGAGGGCCAGCGTTATCCGGTGGCCTTCATCGTCCATGGGGGACCGCAGGGCAGCATGGGCAACAGCTTCCATTATCGCTGGAATCCCCAGACCTATGCCGGCAAGGGCTTTGCCGTGGTCTTCATCGACTTCCACGGTTCCACCGGCTATGGCCAGGCCTTCACCGACGCCATTCGCGGTGATTGGGGCGGCAAGCCGCTGGAGGATCTGAAGAAGGGCATGGCTGCCGCGGCCGAACGTTATGCCTTTCTCGATAGCGATCGCGCCTGCGCCATCGGGGCCAGCTACGGCGGATACATGATGAACTGGATTGCCGGCAACTGGCCCGAGGGCTTCCGCTGCATCGTCAATCACGCCGGCATCTTCGACAACCGCTTCATGGGTTACACCACCGAAGAGCTCTGGTTCAACCACTGGGAAATGGAAGGCACGCCCTACGAAAAGCCGGAGAATTACGAGAAGCACAACCCGGTCAATCACGTCACCGCCTGGAAGACGCCGATGATGGTCACCCATGGCATGCTCGATTTCCGGGTGCCCTTCGAGCAGGGCATCGCTGCATTCACGGCACTGCAGCGGCGCGGAATTCCCAGCAAGTTCATGTGGTTCCCGGATGAGAACCACTGGATTCTGAAGCCGCACAACTCGGTGCAATGGCACCGTGCGGTGGAAGGCTGGCTGCAGCAGTGGACTGCCACGAGCGCGCCCTGAGCGCAATGCGTGACCCGCCTCGACTGTGGCGCCGCATCCGGCTGCTGCTGGGCCTGAGCTGGCTGCTGGCGGCTGCGCCTGCTGTGGCGCAGCTGCTGCCGCAACCGGAACCTGAACCTGGGCCACCTGTGCCGGTGTCAGCGTCCGACGACCTGACAGCGGCCTGGGAGCGATTCGCCCACTACACCCGCTTCGACATGGTGCTGGCCAGCTATTCGGTGCTGAGTCTGATCCCGCCCGATGCCGCCACGGCGGCCTTGTGCCAGGAATACGCCAAGGAGCTGGCTTGGTCGCGCGCGGTCAATCCCTTCAGCCCGGCGCTGCAGACCACGGCTCAGCAGTGCGCGGAAATCTCGGGTGATGAGGGTCTGCTGGCCAGCGAGCGTGAGCGCAGCCAGCGGCTGCTGGCCTTTCTGCTGGCCGACGGTCAGGGTGCATCCGCCTACCGGCCGCTGCTCGTGGGTGCCGAGGCTGACGCCTCGATGATGATCCGGCTGATGGGGGCGACGCCGCTGTACGGGCGCTATGTGGTGGGCTCGCCGGGGGGCAGCCTGCCTTTCATCGCCGTGTATTTCGATCCCGAAGCCAGGCGCGAGAAGCAGCTGCATTTCGACTTCATGCGTCTTTGGCAACGGTTGCGGGGGCATGAAGGCGAAGAGCTGTACCCGGCCATGCTGCGGGGATTGGTCGAGCGTTATCTCAACGAAGCCGATCAGGCGGCGAATCCGCGGGCGGAACTGGCCAAACTCACGATCGAACTGGGACGCGGGGAAATCTCGCCGGAAACCGCCGCCGCGCGGATCGAACGTCTGGCGCTGGAAGGCGACACGGCAGCCACCTTCGAGTTGCTGCCCCTGTGCCTGATTCTCGACGACCAGGGCGTTTGCGCTGCCAATGCGCTGGAACTGGTGCGGCCCTACGCAGAACGCGGCTACGCCGAGGCCATGGTGGTGATGGCACTGGCGGCCGAACACCGAGTCGAGGGCGCAGGCGATGGCAGTGAGCTGAAAAAGTGGCTGCGGCAGGCAAGTGAGCGGATGGGTGAGCCCGAGGCGCTCACGGCCTATGCCCAGCTGTCCATCAGCATCGATCCCGGTCGCAAGATCAGCGCTGACGCCGGCAAGGCGCTGCGCAAGGCTGCCCGTGCCGACCATGCCCCGGCCACCTTGCTGCTGGTGCAGATGTTGCGGTCGGATCGCTTGCGCCGTCAGCGCGGCGATAGCGCCGATCGCTGGCTTCGGCGCGCCGCCGACGCGGGCTCTACGGCAGCAATGGCTCAACTGGGTCTGGAGTATCTGCGTCTGGGGCGCTTTCGCGATGGCTGGCCGCTGCTGGAGCAGGCGGCGGCAAACAACGATCCTACCGCCATGGGCTTGCTGGCCATCGGTCATGACGCCGGGCGCATGGGCCTCGCCAGCGACGAGGAACGGGCCCTGTCCCTGTACCGGGAGGCCGCGCAACTGGGCAATGGCGGCGCCATGCGCCGGCTGGGGCGCGCCTATGCCCGGGGCGAGTTGAAGCTGAAGCCGGACATGGCCCGAGCGGAGGCCTGGTATCTGAGCGCGTCGCTGGCCGGCAATCAGAAGGCGGCCACCGATCTGGCCGATCTTTATCTCAGCGGCACTGAAGGCATGATCGGCCAGGCCAGTGACGGCTATGCCGTGATCGAAAAACTGGCCGCCGACGGCATGGTGGCTGCGCGCTTGCGGCTGGCGGTAGCACTGCTGCTGGGGCAGGGCGTCCAGGCCAATCCAGAGCTGGCGCTCAAGATGCTGCTTGAACTCAGCAGTGACGGCAATCTGGCTGCCGAGTTCCGGCTCGGGCAGATCTACGAATTCGGGCAGGGTGGGGTGGCGCCGGATCTGCAGCTCGCCCGTGCGCACTATCGAACCGCGGCCCGGGGCGGGCATCCGGATGCCATCGACTACTACGCCCGCGCCCTGTTCGCCGGTCGTGGCGGAGACCGTGATCGCGTCGAGGCCGTGCGCTGGTGGTCCCAGGCAGCGGCCAAGGGCCACGGTCCGTCGATCGCCAATCTGAGCTGGGCGCGCTGCAGCAGTCGCGATCCGGCGGTGCGCGATCCGCTTGATGGCACACGCCTGGTGTCTGAAGCCCTGCAACGCAAACCATCCGCCAACCTCAACGACACGCTGGCCGCGTGTCTGGCCGCCTCCGGTCTGTTTGATCAGGCGGTGGCCACGCAACAGCAGACACTGGATCTGGCCGACAAGGAACCAGCGCTGGCTGCGGAGCAGAAGCACGCCTTCGCCGAACGCCTGGCGCTGTACGAGCGCGGCGAGGCCTGGAGCGAAGACTGAGCCCGGGTGCACGCTCTATAGTAGCGGGCTGAATCATGTGCAGGACTTTCCATGACTGAAAACATCGACGCTGCCGCTCTGGCCGCACGCGAGCAGGCGGCATTGGCCCGATACCAGGCCGGCGATCTGAGCGGGGCGGCTGATGCTTTCCGCGCACTGCTCACCCTGAGCCCGGAACACCCCACGGCGCTGGAGTTCCTTGGCTTCGAAGCCAGCCAGCGCGCCGACTACGCAGCTGCCGTCGATTACTACCGGCGTGCCAGCAGCGCTGTCCCCACCGACGCCAGCCATGTCTTCAATCTGGCGATGGGCCACTATGGATTGAACGATCTGCCGGCAGCGCTGGCCGCGCTGGAGCAGACGCTGGAACGTGATCCGCGCCTGATCGAGGCGCAGCTGTATCGCGGCACCGTGCTCGAGCGGATGCAGCGGCCGGCCGACGCGGCACTGGCCTTTCTGCGCGCGGTGCGATTCGCCGAAGCGAATCTCGACCCACAGCAGATGCCGCCAGACCTCAAGCGCTATCTGAATCATGCGTTGGGGGTGGTGCGTGCCCATCTGGATGCCGAGATCGACCGCAGTCTGGCCGACCTGGTCGCGGCGCACGGCGCCGATGCGGTGTCGCGTCTGCGCAAGGCCGGCGACATCTTTGTCGGCAAGCGACCACCCGATTTCGCCCATCCCAAGTGGCGGCCGGGCCTGATGTATGTGCCGGATCTGCCGCCCAAGGCCTTCTACGAGCGGGCCGATTTCGACTGGGTCAGTCGGGTGGAGGCCGCCACCGAAATCGTGCGCGCCGAGTTGATGAACGTCATGACCGAGGGCCGCGGCTTTGCCCCGTACGTGAATCACCCGGAGGGTACCCGCGAGGCCCAGATCTGGAAGAGCATCAATCAGTCCTACGACTGGTCAACCTTCCACTTCTACCGCCACGGCGAGCGCATCGAGGAGAACTGTGCGCGCTGTCCGGGTACGGCGGCCCTCCTAGAATCCATCGACATCATGCGGGTGCCGGGGTATGGCCCTGAAGCCATGTTCTCCGTGCTGAAGCCGCATTCACGGATACCGCCACACTATGGAACGGTGAATGGCCGGCTGATCGTGCATCTGCCACTGATCGTCCCGGAGAACTGCGGTGCCCTGAAGGCGGCCGGCGAGGCTCGCGGCTGGGAAGAGGGCAAGCTCATGATCTTCGACGATTCCTTCGAACACGAAGCCTGGAACGACAGCGACCAGACCCGCGTGGTGCTGATCTTCGATACCTGGAATCCGAACCTCGATCCGGTCGAGCGCCAGGCCTTCAGCCGGGTGCTGGAGACAGCACAGAGCTACGAGCGTGCGGCCTTGGGGTGATTTGAGCCAGCGGCAGCCACACCGGAGCGTCATTGCGAGCCACCTGTTTCGGCCCGAAACTGCCGGCGGGCCATGAACCACAAACCCGCCTGCAGGAGTGACCTCGCGTCGCGACCGGCAAGCCGCACGACCGCATCAGCGGTCGCGCCGCAAGGGCGCTCCTACAGGTGAACCAAGCAAATCAACGACTTGCGATATGGGTTCATGGAGAGGAGCGCAGCGACGAAGCAATCCAGGGTAGCGCCGCTCGCCCCTGGATTGCTTCGCTACGCTCTCCATGAACCCTTCTTGTGAGCGGCGGATTTGCCGACACATGTCGTGCAGACGGCAAGCCGCTTGTCCGTGGGTCCAGACTTGTCTGGACGCTTCCGCATCAACAAGCGAAAAGCGTTCAGACAAGTCTGGACCCACAGAAACATGCAAGCGCCGGGTTCATGGCCCATGGGCAGTGTCGGGACTACACACGCGGCTCGCAATGGCGAGCTTGGTTGACTTGATGGCACATGTGCCATGTCAATCCGACACGGCGGGCGTGGCAACAAGCCGGGTGGGCCTGCGCCCCGATCTGCTATTTCCCGCCGCCGCCCATCGCGGCGGCGGTGGTCGCGCTGCCGCCGGCGATCTCTGAGGCATAGCGCTTCTGCAAGATGCCCACGCGCTCCACGTAGACCTGGGTTTCGGCATAGGGTGGAATCCCACCGTAGCGCAACACAGCATTCTCGCCAGCGTTGTAGCCTGCCGCGGCGAGTTCGAAATCGCCGTCGAACATGTCCAGCAGCATGCGCAGATGCTTGACCCCTGCGGCGATGTTCTGCGCCGGGTCGAAGGCGTTGTCCACGCCATACATGCCGGCCGTTCCCGGCATCAGCTGCATCAGACCCTGGGCGCCCACGGGCGACAGCGCTTCCGTTCTATAGGCGCTCTCGGCGTGAATGATCGCCCGCACCATGGACTCATCCACCTCGTTGAGGCGGGAAGCGGTGACGATCTCGTTCTTGAATGCCGTGACATTCAGTCCCGTGTGAGTCCAGTCGACCTTGGAATCGACCTTGCACGCCGGGCAGGAGTAGGTACCGATGACCTTGGCCGCCACTCCCTTCGGGCGAACATTGGTATAGACCGTGACCCCGCTTTTGTCGGTGTACTTGTAGATGTTTTCGCGCGCCGCTTCAGCCGTCTGGGCGGTGGCGGCACATGCGAGTAGCAGGGCAATCAGGTGACGGGTCATGAACGCAATAGGGCAACTTTGTTGGAAGGCTTGACAGCTGACATCAACAACAGGCCGTAAGTTTCTGACAATTCGATCTGTTTTGGTAGTGCCGAGGCCTGGGCGCGGTTTGCTGCGAGGCCGTTGATGCGAACCTGATCGCAATACTTTGTCGTTTCAGTCTTGCCTGGGGCCACGCGGAATCCCCGATTTTCCGCGGCGCCATCGACAGGATCGCCACGGGGAGCAACTCGTGGTGAGATCATGGGCTGCCATCGAGAGGATCCCGCTACATGTCAGATTCGGTCGTCATCGCCATTCCCGCCCGCTTCGGTGCCAGTCGCCTGCCCGGCAAACCGCTGTTGCTGGCCGGCGGCAAGCCCTTGATCGAGCATGTCATCGAGCGTGCACGTCTGCTGGCGACAGCGGAACTGGTGGTGGCAACGGACGACGAGCGCATCGCCGCGGTGGCAAAGCGGCTGCAGGTGCAGTCAGTCCTGACCCGTTCAGACCACGCGACCGGCAGCGACCGCCTGGCGGAAGTGGCTGATCGTCTGGCGTGGACTGACCAGCAGATCGTAGTGAACCTGCAGGGGGACGAACCGCTGATGCCGCTGAGCTGCCTGGAAGCCGTCATTGACGCCCTGCAGGATGATCCCAGCGCGGCGGCTGCGACCTTGGCGACGCCGGTGCTGGAGGTGCGCGAACTGTTCGATCCGGCCTGCGTGAAGGTGGTCTGCGATCTGCGCGGGCGGGCGCTGTACTTCAGTCGAGCGCCGATTCCCTGGGCGCGCGACGCGCTGGCGCGCGATCGCGAGCAGTTGCCGCCGGAACCGATCCTGCGCCATGTGGGTCTTTATGCCTACCGGGCAGGCACTCTGAGGCAATTCGCTCGGCTGGCCAAGTCGCCACTGGAGCACGCCGAGTCGCTGGAACAGTTACGATTGCTCGAGAATGGTCTGAGCATTGCCGTCAGGAGGGCGCCGGAGCCCATTCCGCCGGGCATTGATACGCCCGAGGACCTCGAACGCTTTCAGGCGCTGCTGGGCAGTCGGTCTGGCGACGATGCATGATGCTGCTGTCCGTGCGCTCGCGTCTGGACTTCGTCGGGTACACCGGGCATCGTCAGTACTCGGATGCTGGAGCCGTTCTGGCCCGGATCGGCACCATGGCGGCTCGGCGATCGATCCCGGCTTCGACGCGGTTTTCCCGGGCACGCCGGTTTCTACCGACGCAAGCCCATTTGGAGTCTAGGCATGAGTGGTGACATCTACCTGCAGGAGCTACCCGCAGAGCTCGAGTGGGTCAATACCGACGAGGCCATCCGCCTGTCGCAGTTGCGCGGCAAGGCCGTGCTGCTGAACTTCTTCACCGGGTCCAGCATTGCCTGCGAACAACAGGTGCAGGAACTGAGGCTGCTGGAAACCAAGTTCCATGATGGCCTGGTGGTGCTCGGCATACACACGGCCAAGCACCCGGTCGAGGCCGACAGCAAACTGTTGCTGAAGACCTGCAACCGCTGGAACCTGCGGCATCCGGTGGCCAGTGACCGCGAATGGCTGTTGTGGCGGCAACTTGGCATCGAGACCTGGCCGACCGCGGTACTGATCGATTGCGAAGGCCGATTGGTGGGGGTTTACCCCGGGGAAGGCAGGCGTGCCGAACTGGAAGTGCGCATTCAGGAGATTCTGGACCAGGCGGCCGAGAAAGAACTGCGCAGCTACGAGTCGGCGCCGACCGCGCGCAAGCCGGAGCCGCGTGGCGCCTTGCGGTTCCCGACACGCCTGGTAGCTTCCGGGGCGCATCTGTATGTGGCGGACAGTGGCTACAACCGGGTGCTGGAAGTCGGTTTCGATGGTCGGATCAATCGCCAGTTCGGATCCGGCAATCCAGGACATTGGGATGCCAAGGGCATAGAAGCCGGATTCCGCTGCCCGGTCGGCCTGGCCCTGACCAAAGACTTCCTGATGATTGCCGACACCGGCAATCACGCGATTCGACGTGTACGACTGATGAGCGGTGATGTCGACACCATCGCCGGCAACGGCCTGTGCGGGCGGCCCTCGGCTGCCGATATTTCGGCCCCGCGCGCCACGCCGCTGGCGTCGCCGGTGGACGTCACCCTGCAGAATGACCGGCTCTACATTGCCATGGCCGGATCGCACCAGATCTGGCAGCTGGATCTGGGGCGTGGTTCCTTGAGCCTGCTGGTGGGTAATGGCCGCGAAGATGCTGTCGATGGCACCGGCACCTTCAGCAGTTTTGCCCAGCCCACGGCGCTTGCCGTGCTGGGCGAGAGTCTTTTCGTCTTGGACGCGGCTACGTCGTCCTTGCGCAAGATCCGGCTTGAAGATGGTCGCGTCAGCACCCTGGTGCCGGGCGGGTTGTATTCGGACGGCTCGACTGACGGTCTGGGGATGGCCGCGCGCATGTGCCATCCCACCGCGATCCACGCCGACACCGCGCGCAATGTGTTGTGGATTGCCGATACGCTGAACAACAAGCTGCGGGTCTATGGTCTGGCCAAGAATGAGTTGAAGACGCTGAACATCAACTACAACCTGCAGTCACCGGCAGGCGTCTGCGTAGCCCAGGGCGCGGTCTTCATCGCCAACACCCACGCCCACGAGATTCTCAAGCTGGACCTGAAGACGGGGCGTTTGGCGCGGCTTGCCATCAGCACTTGAGTCGCGCGGTGGCAACGGTGTCCACAGATGCTGCGGCAGGTTTTGACGGTCGGGATTTTGCGCGCACGCTGACCACCGAGCCCGGGGTGTACCGCATGCTCGGTGCGGGCGATCAGGTGCTGTACGTAGGCAAGGCGCGCAATCTCAAGGCCAGGGTCGAGAGCTACTTCGCCCGCGGTGCCCACGATGCCCGCATCACCAGCATGATCATGCAGGTGCAGCGCATGGAGGTCATGGTCACCCGTACCGAGGCCGAAGCGCTGCTGCTGGAAGCACAGCTGATCAAGGCACTGAAACCGCGCTACAACATCGAATTGCGCGACGACAAGAGCTACCCCTGGATACGATTGACGGCCGGCGACGAGTTTCCGCGGGTCAGTTTCCATCGCGGCGCCCGATCCGCGCCAGATCGCTTTTTCGGGCCCTTCCCCAGCGCCTGGGCGGTGCGCGAAACCCTCAATCTGGTGCACAAGACTTTCAAGCTGCGACAGTGCGAAGACAGCGTATTTGCGCACCGCACTCGCCCGTGTCTGCAACACCAGATCCAGCGCTGCAGTGCGCCCTGCGTGGGCCTGATCGACCGCCATGATTACGCCGCTGCGGTGCGGCACGCCTGTCTGGTGCTGGAAGGCCGCAGCTCCACCCTGATCGATGAACTCAATGCCGAGATGGAACGCGCCGCGGGAGCTCTGGATTTCGAGCGTGCCGCCGAGTTGCGCGACCAGGTGGCAACCTTGCGCCGAGTGCTGGCCACCCAGTTCGTCCAGGGAGAGCGCGGCGATCTCGATGTCATTGCCTGCACCAGTCGCAACGGCAAGGCCTGCATCCAGGTGCTGTTCTTCCGCGGTGGCATGAGCCTGGGCAACCGTAGCTACTTCCCACGTTTCCTCGGTGCCGCCACCGAAGCCGAGGTGCTGCGGGCATTTGTGGTTCAGCACTACTCGGAGCAGACGGCGCCCGCTGAACTTCTGCTCAGCCACGCCATCGACGATCAGGAGCTGGTGGCCGAAGTGCTTAGCGATCAGGCTGGGCGCAAGGTCAAGCTGATCGACCGGCCGCGCGGCGACCGAGCCCGCTGGGTGGACATGGCGATGCGCACCGCCGAGGCAGCACTGGCCAGCGAACTGGCGGCCAACGCCACCGTCAGCGCCCGTCGCGAAGACCTGCGTCAGCTGCTTGGTCTGGATCAGGCGCCGGCCCGGATCGAGTGTTTCGACATCAGCCACACCATGGGCGAGGTCACGGTGGCCTCGTGCGTGGTCTTTGACGCCAATGGACCGCTGCGCAGCGACTATCGACGCTTCAACATCGACGGCATCGAGCCCGGCGATGACTACGCGGCCATGCGTCAGGCGCTGCAGCGCCGATTCGCGCGTCTGGCCCGGGGCGAGGGCATGGCGCCTGATCTGCTGTTGATCGATGGCGGTCTGGGTCAGCTGCGCCAGGCCCTGGAGGTGCTGACGGAGCTTGGTATCGACGGAATCCTGTGTGTAGGCGTGGCCAAGGGCCCCGAGCGAAAGCCTGGCCATGAGACCCTGATCATTGCCCCGGAAATGCGCGAACTGGAGCCCGGACCGGCCTCGCCCGGATTGCATCTGGTTCAGCAGGTGCGGGACGAAGCCCATCGTTTTGCCATCACCGGGCATCGCGGACGGCGCAGCAAGGCCCGCCAGAAGTCGGTGCTGGAGGATATTCCGGGCGTTGGCGCGAAGAGAAAACGGGCTTTGCTCAAGGCATTTGGCGGATTACAGGGCATTGCGCGCGCAGCTGTGGAAGACTTGAGCACCGTGGACGGCATCGATCGCGCTCTGGCGCAACGCATCCACGACACCCTGCATCAACGCTGAGAGGCGGCATGAGCACTCCCACCCGACATGCAATGCCGCTGAATCTGGCGACCTATCTCACCCTGGGCCGGATTGTGATGATCCCGGTGCTGGTGGTGCTGTTCTATGCGCCCTGGGAGTGGACCCATCGGGCCGCGGCCATGGTGTTTCTGGCGGCCGCACTGACTGATTGGCTGGATGGCTGGGTGGCGCGGCGATTCGATCAGGCCTCCAGCTTTGGCGCCTTTCTCGATCCGGTGGCCGACAAGCTGATGGTGGCCGTGGCACTGGTGCTGGTGCTGCAGCGCGATCCGCACCCCTGGCTGGCGATCGCCTGCGCCGTGATCATCGGTCGTGAAATCAGTATCTCGGCGCTGCGCGAGTGGATGGCCGAGATCGGCCAACGGGCGATGGTTCGGGTGGGCGGCATGGGCAAGGTCAAGACCATCGTGCAGATGGCCGCGTTGACCATGCTGCTGTGGCGCGATCCGCTGTGGAAGCTGCCGATCTACCATGTAGGTCTGGTCGCCCTCGCGATCGCCGCCGTGCTGACCCTTTGGTCTGCGGGCCAATATCTGCGAGCCGCCTGGCGGGTATTGCAGGGCAAGGAGAGCGAATAGCCGCCGGGCGCGTCCGTGCTTGGCGCTGTCGAGTCTGCCGGCACGACCCATGCCGGGCCGGCGCAGTGCCGTCCGGCATGCGCAAGCACGATGTCTTCCCCGTTCAATTGCCACAAGTCGAGTGCTCTGCATGGACCTCAGAGGCCTCGCGCAGCTCGGTTGCTGGAAGGCTGGCTCATGGCTGGCAAGCCCATGTAAGTTTCTTTCAAAAGAGGTGTTGACTTCGTCCGTTCTTCCGATATGATTGTCGGCTCTTGCGGGAATAGCTCAGTTGGTAGAGCACGACCTTGCCAAGGTCGGGGTCGCGAGTTCGAGTCTCGTTTCCCGCTCCAGATTCAGGGCAAAACCTCGGGTGACCGGGGTTTTGTTGTTTCAAGGGCCTGAAAACCCGAAGGTTTGGCCAGGTGGCAGAGTGGTCATGCAGCGGCCTGCAAAGCCGTGTACGCCGGTTCGATTCCGACCCTGGCCTCCAAACCTTCAAGTCCCCACCGAATCCGCGCTGGTGTAGCCTGCAACAGCCCGTCCAAGCCCGGATGGCGAAATCGGTAGACGCAAGGGACTTAAAATCCCTCGGCCTTGCGGTCATGCGGGTTCGAGTCCCGCTCCGGGCACCACGTTTCTTCCAGTGTGTAGCTGCGCCTTTAGCCGCGGATGCCCTGCATGCGTCGTTTCGGCCTTCTTGCGCCGTGCTTGTTACGCGTGTCTGATTTGTTGCCTTGCCGGTGACTGGCAGTGCGGCTTATGTCCATGCTTGCCTGTATCCTCCGAGACCACTTTTGTGACGGAGTTGAAATCTATGTCGAAGCAGCTTTTGCTTGGATTGGCGCTGCTGGCGCTGGCTTCGATGGCTGCGGCCCAGAATCCGCGGGTGCTTCTCGATACGGATCGTGGTCCGATGCTGCTGGAACTGGATAGTGTTCGTGCCCCGAACACCGTCGCCAATTTTCTGAGTTACGTCGATGATGGCTCCTACAATCGCTCGCTGATTCAGCGCGTGGTACCCAATTTTGTCGTCCAGGGTGGTGGCTTCAAGGAAAGTGGAGAGGGCATCGTCAAGCGCGCGGCAATCCCCAGCGAGCGCGGGAACGGTCTGCAGCACACGACCGGAACAGTGGCTATGGCCTTGACGTCCACCAATGGTGTCACCAATGTCAACAGTGCTACCTCGGACTTCTTCATCAACACCAATACCAATGCCTCGCTCAATGCCGACTTCACGGTCTTCGGGCGTGTGGTGTATGGCTACAAGACGCTGGAGGAGCTCAACACGACTCCGATCTTCTTCGGCAGCGAGCAGCCGATCCGCATGCCGCTGATCCGCAGGGCGGTGCGCGTGGCGTCGGATGAGTTTCCGATCCTGCCTTTGCACACCGGCACCTGGTTCGATCCGGACAACTCTGGCAAGGGCTTTCTGATCGAGATCACCAAGGCGAGCGGTGCCACCAACAGTGATTCGCCCATCCTGGTGGTGTCCTGGTATGACTTCTTCGAAGGCCAGCAGTTCTGGACCATCGGATCCGCGCCTTTTGCCTGGGGTGCAAGCTCGGTGGAAATCCCGATGCAGATCAGCACCGGCGGTCAGTTCGGCAGCGCCTACATGGCCTCGCAAGTGACCAGCAATCCGCAGTGGGGTGTGCTCACGATCCGTTTCAGTGATTGCAGCATTGGCAGTTTCAGCTACACCTCGGTGTATGGCAACGGCACGATTCCGGTGCGGAGCCTGACCTCGCCGCTGTACGAGAAGTGTCCGGGCAGCTGATCGGGTCAGCGCTGGCGTTCACTGATGGATGGCATTGCCGCGGCGCTTGACCGAGTCCAGGGGCAGGTTGTGGGAGCGGACTTTGTCCGCGATCGAGGCGCGCAGATGGTCGGGAGCCGACCATCGCGGCTGAAGCCGCTCCCATGGGGTTTGCCAATCAGCAAGCGTCTCCTGCGCCAACGCCCCATGGCCCGTTTTTCATTTTCAAATCAATGGCCTGGGGCATGCCTGGCGAGGGCGGGCCGCGCCCGGTGATCAGGGCAGAGTCGTGGAAAGCCCAAGTGGATCACCGGACGCAAGGGCCGCGCCCGCCAGTATCGGGTTTCAGCTGGACGGAAGCAGCATCACCGACGTCGCCATGATCTGAAATTCCTGGGTGTCACCTTGAATCTTGCTGCTGTCCTGGCCGGCATCATCGGCGAGATGCCTGGCCATCTTTTCGCTCATGGTCTTGACGCTGAGCGTCCCGTGGACCACGGCGTCGCCGCTGGTATCGGTGGGGATGAAGAAATCATCCTTGCCGAACATCACGCGGGCGTGGTTTTCGCCGTCGGCCAGGACCATCCAGCAGCCTTTGGCTTGACAGACCTTGGTGACTCGGCCGCTGAATTTCTGGGCTTTGCCCGTATAAGCCTCGCTATCGGTCAGTGCCGTTCCGATCGCGGTGGCTTCGCCTGCCGGCATGGCTGCGCCGTAGACCGGGTGCCCGTCGACGACGGATGAGGGCTCGGGCGTGGTGGCGGCGAAAGCCGGGTTCATGGCGAACAGGGCGAGAGCGGTGACGATGGGTCGGAACAGGGTCATGATCGTGCTCAGAGGCTGATGGGGCAGGGCGCTATTGTCGCCGATCGGATGCTGCAGGTGCGAGCGTGCCGAGGCAGTGGAAGTTGTCGCGGCTGAAGCCGCTCCCACAGATGGCGTGGGCTGGGCCGGCTCCTTGTGGGAGCGGGCTCTGCCTGCGATGGCGGGTCGCGGCTGAAGCCGCTCCCCCAGGTGGCAGGGGGCCGCCTGCCTACGCGAAGGGCAGGGTTTGCGCTGTCAGCGACGCATGCTCGTCGTGGGTGCTGTACTTGCCCTTGTCGTCTCGCTGCAGGGCGGCCCAGGCCGCTTGCGGGTCGTGGGTGAAGTACAGGCGCACGTCGCGGCGCAGCTTGTCGGCCAGGAAGTGCCGCTTCTCGTCGATCAGCAGTTCCGGATAGCGGTCATAGCCCATGGTCACCGGCAGATGCACCCAGGCTCGGCCGGGAATCAGATCGGCGCAGAAGACGATGCCGCCGTCGCCGCCGATCTCGCTCAGCATCAGTCCCGGCGTATGGCCGTGCGATTCGTAGAAGCCGACATCCTTGCCCAGCGACTGGCAGTGGGCGGGCAGGGCGCCTGGATTGCCGATGGCGTTGGCCGGACCCAGCTCCACCAGTTCCAGTCGTCCGCTGTCGGCCAGCAGTGCGTTCAGTTCCGGAATGAAGGACGCCCGGTCGCGGGCGTGCGGTTCCTGCGCGCGTTGCCAATGATCGCTGCCAACGACGAACTGCGCCTTGGGAAACAGCAATCGCGGCGGTTGGCCTTCTTCCCAGGCGGCCAGCAAGCCACCGGCATGGTCAAAGTGCAGGTGGCTGAGCACCACGACATCGATATCGGCATCGCTCAAACCCAGAGCGGCCAGGGAATCGAGCAGCACATGGCGATCTTCGAGCACGCCAAAGCGCTGCCGCAGTTTGGGTTCGAAGAAGGCACCGATGCCGGTCTCGAACAGCACGCGGCGACCGTCATCCAGTTGCACCAGCAGGCCGCGACAGGACAAGGGAATGCGGTGTTCCTCGTCGGGCTGTATCCAGCGTTCCCACATCGCGCGCGGCACATTGCCGAACATGGCGCCACCGTCCAGGCGTTGGGTATTGCCTTCGATTGACCAGGCTTTCATCGGAAGATCATCTCACGGTCGCGTGACTCGCCGCCGCCCACACCTTCCCAGCGGGGATCGGAGGCCGCATCGACACTGCCGTCCTGCTTGTTCCAGATGACCACCTGCATATTGCCCCAGGGACGCTCGGCGGGCGCAACCGTGTAGCCACGTTCGCTCAAGGCGCTGAGCTCGGCTTCGCTGAGTGCGCCCGGTTCCACCGAAACCGTGTCGGGCTGATACTGATGATGGATACGCGGCGCGGCAACGGCTTCGGCGGCGCTGCTGCCGGCCAGCACCTTGCTCAAGCCCAGGAACACCATGGTGATGATGCGGCTACCGCCGGGAGAGCCGATGGCGGCGGCCCGGTCCTTGCCTAGCAGGATTGTTGGTGTCATCGACGACAGTGGCCGCTTGCCGGGCTGGATGGCGTTGGCGTCGTCACCAATCAGCCCAAAGGCGTTCGGTACGCCGGGCTTCACCGAGAAATCGTCCATCTCGTTGTTGAGCACGAAGCCGGTGCCAGGGACCACGAACGCGGCACCAAAGGGCAGGTTCACGCTCTGGGTGACGGCAGCGATGTTCCCCTCGCTGTCGATGATCGAGAAGTGCGAGGTGTCGTTGCCCTCTGGCCCGGCGCTGATCCCCGGCAATGCATCGCTGGGCGTGGCCTTGCGGGTGTGGATCGAGGCGCGCAATCCGGCCGCGTAGTAGGGGCTGAGCAACATCTGCATGGGCACCTGCACGAAATCGGGATCGCCAAGGTAGATGGCGCGGTCGCGATAGACCCGGCGCATGGCTTCGATTTCCACATGCAGGCGCTGTACCCGGTCAAACTCTGCCAATGGATAGCCGCTGAGGATCTGAAAGAGGCCGACCAGAGCGACGCCGCCGGAAGAGGGCGGTGGCGAGGTCAGGATCTGCTGACCCTGGAACTCGAAGCGCAGCGGCTCGCGTTCCACGGCCTGGTACTGGGCCAGATCATCCAGCGACCAGATGCCGCCGGCGGCCTTGACACCTTTGACCAGGGTTGTCGCGGTGTCCCCATCGTAAAAGCCGCGGTGCCCCTCTCTGGCGATGCGCTCCAGTACCCTGGCAATGTCCGGGTTCCTGACGCGATCACCCTGGGCCGGCGGCTTGCCCTTGCGCAGAAACAGCGCGGCGGCGCCTTCGGACTTGGCCAGCTGTTCGGTGCGGAATCCGATCATCGCCGAGTTCTTTGCGCTCCAGACATAGCCCTTGCGTGCCAGGCGGATGGCCGGCGCAAACGATTGCTTCAAGGGCAACTTGCCGTAGCGTTCGGCCACCAGCACCAGGCCAGCCGGCAGGCCAGGAATGCCGGCGGCCAGGGCGCCGTTGACGCTGCGGGCGCGCTGGGCGTTGCCGTCTGCGTCCAGATACATGTCGCGGGTCGCCGCCAGCGGGGCCTTCTCACGCGCATCGACGAACACCGCCTTGCCGTCACTGGCGCGGTGCAACAGGAAGAAGCCGCCCCCGCCCAAACCTGAGCTTTCGGGTTCCACCACGGCCAGCGCGGCAGACACCGCCACAGCCGCATCGAAAGCGTTGCCGCCCTGCGCCAGGATCTCGAAACCGGCTTCGGTGGCCTGTTTGTTCGCGCTGGCAATGCCGGCGGCGTGGGGCTTGACCTCGGCCAGGGCCAGCGCCAGCGTCGGCAGCCACAGCAGGATCAGCCACAGCCCGATCCGCGGCCAGTGCTTGAGAATTGGACGATCGGTATTCATGCCGTTTCCTCGTTCTTCAGCTGAATGGCCTTGGCCAGCAGCTGCTCGCGGGTTTCCGGGATGGCCGGATCCACAAAGATGCACTCAACCGGACACACCACCACGCACTGCGCCTCCTCATGATGGCCCACGCATTCGGTGCAGCGGCTGGGGTCAATCTCGTACACCTGCGGTCCCTGATAAATCGCCCGATTGGGGCACACGGGCTCACAGACGTCGCAGTTGATGCATTGATCGGTGATCAGCAGGGCCATGCCAGTTCCAGTGTTTCAGCCTCAGGCGCGCACGCCGGAACCCGGCAGTCGGTCTGATCCCGGTGCGACCTGTTTGCGGCATTGACCCACTGTCGAAGGGGTCAACACGGAAGCTGGATACATAGGTCTCGGCCGATTCGGTTGGCTGCCATCCATCCGCCTGCTTTCGAGTTGCCTTGCATCAACACCGACTCGCCTGGGGCGGGTCGGTGTCGAGGTCAGAGCTCTGCCTTCGGTTGCGAACTACTTCGCCTCGTGGAAAACGAAGCTTGCACCCCAGGCCGTGACGGCCGTGCGCACGCGTTCTTCCTCGGCTTTCTGTCCGATGAAGATGACGCGAATTCCCTTCAGCAGATCTGGTCTGGGATCGGCGAAGGCTTGCTCGACGATACTGGCCATCAGCGGCGAGTCCGGCGACGCAAACAGCAGGGTCGTGCCTTCGGCAATGCCACGGCCGATGAAGTTCTTGGTGTTTTCAATGTGACGCGCGGTCTTTGCTTCGTCCTGACCGTATTCGACGAAAGTGACAAAGACGCGCGAATTCTGGTCGGCCTGGGCAGCCGGGATATAAGTCTTCGAAATGGCCGCCACGTACTTCTTCCAGGCAGCCGAATCAGACGGGTTGGTCGGCACGATCTTCGCCGGATCCGGCGGTGGTGGAGCCTCTTCACAGGCTCCCAAGGTGAACAACACGCCGGTCAACGCGGCGATCGCAAGAAAGCGACGGAACATGATGAGGCTCCTTCGATAGGTCATCCCGAGTGCAAGCATGCTACCAGCACCCGATACATTAAGAATCATTCAGGCGGCCTTGACAGCACCAATTGTGTGCACTTCAGTCTGACGCCTTCCCCTTGCCCGATCTTGCGTCAAGTCAATGGCCAGGTGGGTCGGCTTTCAGCGCTTCCACAGTGCCACCAGCCGCTGCTGCACCGCCGGAGGCACGAATCCGGAGACATCGCCGCCGAGTCTGGCCACCTCGCGCACCAGCGATGAAGAAATGAAGCTGAACTTTTCAGCCGGCGTGAGAAACATGGTTTCGGCTTCAGGAATCAGATGCCGGTTCATGCTGGCCAGCTGGAACTCGTACTCAAAGTCGGAAACCGCGCGCAGGCCGCGGAGAATCACCGAGGCGCCGATATCGCGCACGAAATGCGCGAGCAAGGAATTGAAGCCTCGCACTTCGACGTTGGCGATCCCCGCCAGCGACTCCTTCGCCAGTTCGATGCGTTCATCCAGGCCGAAGCTGGGTCCCTTGATGGGGTTGTGGGCAATCCCGACCACCAGTCGCTCGAACAGCGGAGCGGCGCGCACCACCAGATCCACATGACCATTGGTCATCGGGTCAAAGGTGCCAGGGTAGACCGCAATGCGCGAAGACGGCCGTGTCGCTGTCGAGTCATTCACGCTGTCTGCTCCGCTGCTTTCCAGGCTCACAGGCTAGCAGCCTGTCGGAGGTGAAGGGAATCGGCTGATCCCGCTGTGCGCTGCAGGAGACAGTAGTGGATTCGCCCGGCGCGCGCCTGTTTGAGCACCCGCCATTCGTCGTCCAGCGCCAGCTCCACATCGATCGGATGTTCCACATAGACCTTGGCAGCGGGGTTCAGCCAGGCCGGCAGCTTTGGCAGCAGGTCAGGCCACAGCGAGGCCTGATAGGGCGGATCCACAAACACCAGATCGAAGCCGCCGGCCACCGTGCCAGCCAACAGTTGCCGGGCATCGTCGTGCGTGACCCGTGCCCGATCAGCCATGCGAAAACGTTCCAGTGCCGAGGTGATCTGGGCCGCCAGAGCGAAGTCGGTTTCGTTGAAGTGCACGAAGTCGGCGCCGCGCGACAGTGCTTCCAGCCCCAGCACACCAGTTCCAGCGCACAAGTCCAGGGCGCGCGCGCCTCGCACACTCGGGCCCAGCCAGTTGAACAGGGTTTCGCGTACCCGGTCCGGCGTTGGCCGCAGGCCCGGTCGGTCCGGCACCGGAAGCTTGGAGCGCTTGAGCGATCCGCCGATGATGCGGACTTCACCCACAGATCTGGCGGGAGCAGCTGAATGGCGTCGTGCGTTCACGAAGATCAGGATACGTCGGCGGTGCGGGACCGCTAGAATCGCGGGCTTTACAGCAAACAACAATCCAGCCGCGCATGTTCAAGTGGTTTCGCAAGGACAAGACTGATGCACCGGTTCGACCGCCGGAGCTGGCAACGCCACCCGAGGAGTCGCTCGCGGCCGCCAGTGAGGCGATTGCAGCAGATGCTGCAGTGCCCGAGGTCGGGGCGTTGACGAGTGGTTCGGACTCCGAGCGAGTCCCCGAATCGACTTCCGCTTGGGTAGACAGCGCCGCGACGACCGCCTCGACTTTCGAGAGAGAGCCGGAGCTCGAGCCGCAGCCGCAGCAGGAGTTCTTTGATCCCGCACTGGCCTTCAGCAGCGCCATCGATGCGATCGCGGCCGAGCCCAGGCCCGCGCCGCCGCCCAGGCTCAGCGAGCGGCTGGCGGCATCGGCACGGGCGCTCACCGGCAGCGTGGGTACGCTGTTCAAGCGCAATCCCAAGCTGGATGAGGATCTGCTTGAAGAACTGGAAACGGCGCTGATCCAGGCCGATATCGGCGTCGTCGCCAGCACCGAGCTGGTCGAGGGTCTGCGGGTGCGCATGCGCAAGCGCGAGTTCGCCGATGCCCATGAACTGCTGGCAGCCTTGCGCAAGTCACTGCACGGACTGATCGCCAACTACGCGCTGCCCTTGCAGATTCCGAGCACGCCCCGGCCTTTTGTGATTCTCACGGTGGGCGTCAATGGTGCCGGCAAGACCACCACCATTGGCAAACTGGCGATGCGCTACAAGCTCGCCGGGCATAGTGTGATGCTGGCGGCCGGCGACACCTTTCGGGCGGCCGCGGTCGAACAGCTCAAGACCTGGGGCGAGCGCAATCAGGTGCCGGTGGTGGCCCAGGGCAGCGGCGCCGATTCCGCATCGGTGATCTTCGATGCCCTGCAGGCCGCCAAGTCGCGCAACATCGATGTGCTGATTGCCGATACCGCCGGCCGATTACACACCCAGGGTCATTTGATGCAGGAACTGGCCAAGGTCAAGCGCGTGCTCGGCAAGATCGACCCCGGCGCGCCGCACGAGACCTTGCTGGTCATCGACGGCGGCACCGGCCAGAACGCGCTGAATCAGGCCAAGCAGTTCAACCAGGCCGTGGGCGTCACTGGCGTGGTCGTGACCAAGCTCGATGGCACCGCCAAAGGCGGCATGGTCTTCGCCCTGTGCCGCGAACTCGGTCTGCCGCTGCGCTTCATCGGCGTCGGCGAGAAGCGCGAGGATCTGCGCGAGTTTGTCGCTGACGAATTCGTCGACGCGCTGCTGCCGCCGGAGCTGGGCAAGGCTTGATCAAAAGTAGCCCGGGCAAGCCGAAGGCGCACCCGGGGGCGATGTCGGAATGCCGGGGCTCGCGGGTGTCTTGCCGGTTCACACGCCTTGTTTCACTCACCCTCACTGAACCCAATCATGCAATCCATCAAACGCTGCGACGACGGGAGAGCTCAGGAGCGCGACCTCGGAGGCAGTGAAACCGACTTCGCCGGCCGCCTGCTGGCCTGGTTCGACCAGCATGGTCGCCACGATCTGCCCTGGCAGCATCCCCGCACGCCCTATCGGGTTTGGCTGTCCGAAGTGATGCTGCAGCAAACCCAGGTGCAGACCGTCATTCCCTATTTCGAGGCCTTTCTGACACGCTTCCCGGATCTGCCGGCACTGGCTGCAGCCAGTCTGGACGAGGTGCTGGCGCAATGGTCTGGGTTGGGCTACTACTCGCGGGCGCGCAATCTGCATCGGGCCGCGCAGATCTGTGTCGCGCAGCACCGGGGCGAACTGCCCGACGATTTCCATCAGTTGCTGGCGCTGCCGGGCATTGGTCGATCCACCGCCGGGGCCATCCTTGCGCAGGCTCATGGTGCCCGTCACGCCATCCTCGACGGCAATGTCCGGCGGGTGTTGTCGCGTTATCGAAGGGTCGCTGGTGATCCGGCCAGCAGCACCACACAGGCCGCCCTCTGGCAACTCTCGGAATCGTTGCTCCCCGACGCGCGACTGGCCGACTACACGCAGGCGCTGATGGATCTGGGTGCGTCCGTGTGCAGTCGCACTCGCCCGACCTGCCTGTTGTGTCCGCTGCAGGATGACTGTGGGGCGCATCTGACCGGCGCCGTCGCCCAATTCCCCCAGGCGCGGGTCCGGCGCGAACGGCCACTGCGCAGTTGCGTGCAACTGTGGGTGCAGGACCGCCAGCAGCGCTTGCTGCTGAAGCGGCGATCGCCGACGGGCATTTGGGCGGGCCTTTGGTCCTTGCCTGAAGCCGATACGCAAGCAGCGGCGATTGAAATCCTGCATGGTGATGGATTGCGCGCACGCAGCAGCAGCGTCTTGACCTCTCTGAGGCACGAGTTCACCCATTATTCGCTCGACATCCAGGTCTTGGCGGTTGAAGTCGAAGCAGCCGCCCTCACAGATAACGATACGCGCTGGTTTGCCACCCCCGAGGCACTCGCCCTTGGCCTGCCGCAGCCGGTGCGGCGTTTGATCGAGAGCCAGGCCGCCGCCTGCGCCCAGCCCATTCCCGCCCCTGAGGTAATTCTCGTGTCCCGATTGATCCATTGCGTACGCTACGGCGCCGACCAGGAAGGTCTGGTCCGCATTCCCTATCCCGGCGAACTTGGTCAGCGTATTTTTGATCAGGTCTCGCAGCGCGCCTGGGGCGAATGGCTGGCTCACCAGACCATGCTGATCAACGAGAATCGGCTGTCGCCGGTCGATCCCAAGGCCCGCGCATTTCTGCGCGACGAGATGGAAAAGTACTTCTTCGGCGAAGGCTCGGTACAGCCGCCGGGCTTTGTGGCGCCCTGACGCCTGACAGGCCGGCGCCCAACTCGCCGATGCCCAAACACCTATGAGGCGTCCGCGGTGTTCAGCCCGACGTTCCTGCTTCAGCGCCTTGTAGTCCACCGGCTGAATCTGGCTGAAGAAGCACATCTGATTCTCGAAGTAGATCTTGTCGAAGCGCCGATCGATGATGTTGTTGTTCGAGCTGATGCCGATCGTCTGCTGGAACTCCAGACCCGAACACGGCGCCCGCAGCGTCAGCAGCCAGGCCCGATTGACACTGGGTTTTCTGGCGGTACCAGCTGCGAAGGCTGTTCTCGAAGCCCTCGTACCACCGTTCGAAGGCGCGCTCGAATGCTTCCATGCTCATGTTCGCCTCGCTCGCAAGCTCGGAGAGTATCGTCTTGATCGGCGACTCGGGCATCTCGGCAATACGGTCGCTGATCGAGGTCATGCTCGGCGGATCAACCGGCGATCCGTCGCGGGAACATAGGGCGTGCAGCAAGTCTGACCAACGCAGATAGCTCGGATTGAACGTCTTTCCCTCCTGTGACTTGAATTCGCCTTCAATGAACATCAGCCGTGGACTAGACAGGATCCGTGCCATTTCCGAAGGCTGCAGCAGGCGGGACAAACCGCGACGCAACCACTTGGCGCGAGAATTCAGCACGGAGGCAATGGCTTCGTTTACGGCGCTGGCGATCAGCGCGAACAACATGTAGACGAAGAACAGGCCCAAAAGGACATCCAGCAATGTCAAAAGCCCCATTCCCCATCCCCCTTTGAGTGCCATTCTGGGGTATTGGTGTCATCAAGGCGCCATTTGTCCCACCGCTGTTGCCGCTTCCTCCAGGAGCGGCTTTCGACCATCGCTGGCGGATGCACTCTGGCGGGTGCTGCGAAGTACCTGGTCTCTGGTGCCGTGGGCGGTTGCAACCGCCGAGCTTCCTCAGCCGCGCTGCGCCAGCACCACGACCAGCACCAGGATGACGGTGACCCAGAGGGTCATGCTGCCGGCCGGAGAAGTGCGGGCCAATGCGCCGCCGGGCAGGCTCCAGCGAATCAGTGCGTGCAGGCGCGATTGTCCGTGCTGGTGCCAATGACGTGCGATCCAGCCAGTCAGGGCAGCCCAGATTCGCTCCACGCCGCCGGCGATGGCGGGTAGCGCGCGGCGATAGAGCCAATCGGTATCCAGGCTGATCGTCAGGGTGCGCCGCATGGCCGGGAGCATCACGAAGAAGGCCAGGCCGGCGAACAGCAGCAGCTGGAACTGGCTGATCAGATGTGCGCCGGTATACGGTTCATAGGCGACCGGGTAGGGCAGCAGGGTGTAGAGGATCTGCGGGAAGCAGCCGATGACCACGCAGGCGAGCGCGAACAGGATCATCGCCGCGCGCATGTTCCAGGGCGGGTCGGCGGGTCGCAGGCCGGAATCCTTCTGGAAGAACACGAACCAGGGGAACTTGATGCCGGCATGGAGGAAAACGCCGGCGGATGCCGCCGTCAGCAGATACCAGACCCAGACCAGATGCTGGTCGACAGCGGCCTGGGAAATCATCGACTTGCTGATGAAGCCCGAGGTGAAGGGAAAGGCTGAAATGGCCAGGGCACCGACCACGCCGCAGATCGTGGTGATCGGCATCGACCGGTACAGGCCACCGAGATCGGTGCACTTGCTCTTGCCCGTCTGGTAGAGCACCGAGCCGGCGCTCATCAGCAGCAGTGCCTTGTAGATGATGTGGGCAAAGGCATGGGCGGCGGCGCCGTTGATGGCCATTTCGGTGCCGATGCCGACGCCGCAGACCATGAATCCAACCTGGTTGACGATGGAATAGGCCAGGATTCGGCGCATGTCGTTTTCGAGCAGCGCATAGATGATTCCGTAGAACACCATGTACAGGCCGATCCAGATCAGGATCTGCGTTCCCGGGAACAGCAGGATCAGCGCCAGCACCGCGGTCTTGGTGGTGAAGGCAGACAGGAACACCGTACCGAAGGGGCTGCCTTCAGGATAGGCATCGGCCAGCCAGGCGCTGACCGGCGGCGCGGCGGCGTTGATCAGCACGCCGACCAACACGACCCAGGCATCGAAGTTGTCCAGCGCCAGCGGACGGATCTCGATGGATCCGGTATGGATCATGATGCCTTCGATGCCGATCTTCAGCACGACGCCGCCGATCAGGTGCATGAGGGCATAGCGCACACCGGCCCGGCGCGCCGCGTCGGTGCCGCCGCACCAGACCACGACCGTGGAAAACAGCGCCATGAATTCCCAGAACAGGAACATGGTGATCAGATCACCGGCGAAACTCACGCCCACCGCGCCGGCAGCGTAGGCGTAGGCCGCCGCCAGTTCCTGCCAGCGCGCCTGGCGCAGCGCGAACAGGCCGCCGCCGAAAGCCATCAGCGTGAACACCGTGGCGAACAGGCGGCGCACCGCGCTGGCTTCGACCAACTGGATGTCGTAGCTCAGGAATTTGGCGGTGAGCAGCACGCCATCGGGCAGCTGCCAGATCGCCCACAGGGTCAGCAACGGCGCGCCGAGCACGATCACCGGGCGCAGCGCCGGTCGGGCGATGCCGATGAGCAGCGCGCCGAGGATCAGGATGAAGGCGGGCGGAAAGGCGAGCTCAAACATCGTTGCGAGTCTCGCTGGTCTCTGGCTCGGCGCCGTAGTAGCTGTCGGGGCGCTTCAGCCCCCAGCCCAGCACCTTCGCCAGCAGCACCATGCCCACACAGGTCAGAAAGCCATAGACGGCATTGAATCCGAACCAGCCGTCGGCGCCGAAGTGCGGGTGCATGTCCACCGCAAACTGAGCCACCAGCGTGGCGGCCAGAACCACTGCGAACAGCCACCACAACAGGCGGATGGTCTTCGGCCGGCTGAGCCATGCGCTCTCGCTGCTGGCGTGCGTTTCTCGGGATTCACTCATGGCATTTGCACGATGGCTTTTTCGAAGTCGACGGCGGGTCCGTTGAATACGAAGAACAGGATGGTCAGTGCCGCAGTGCAGACCAGCGCCGCCACCATGGGCCAGGGCGCCTCACGGTGGTCGATCCGCGGAGCCACGGTCTCCACCCGGAAGAAGGCCCGATGGATGATCGGCAGGAAGTAGAAGGCGTTGAGGGCGGTGGAAATGATCAGCACCGCCAGCACGAAGTACAGATCGTTCTGGAAGGCGCCGGCGATCATGTACCACTTGGACACGAAGCCCGCCGTGGGCGGCACACCAACCATGCTCAGGGCGCCGATGGTGAAGGCGGCCATGGTCAGCGGCATGCGCAGACCGATGCCGTCCAGCTGCGATACCTGGGTCTTGCCGGCAGCGACGTAGATGGCGCCGGCGGTGAAGAACAGCGTGATCTTGGCAAAGGCGTGGGCCACCATGTGCATGGCCGCACCGATTTCGGCGAAAGGTGTGAGCACCAGTGCCGCGAGCACGATGTAGGACAGTTGGCTGATCGTGGAATAGGCCAGCAGGCGCTTGATGTTGTCCTGGCGCAGGGCTACCACCGAGGCCGAGATGACGGTGAATCCGGCCAGATAGACCAGCAGGCGCTCGGCCGGGATGCTCGCCAGGAAATCGGTGCCGAAGATGTAGATGACCACCTTGGTGATGGTGAACACGCCGGCCTTGACCACGGCCACTGCATGCAGCAGTGCCGATACCGGCGTTGGCGCCACCATGGCCGCCGGCAGCCAGCGGTGCACGGGCATCACCGCCGCCTTGCCCACGCCCAGCACGAACAGTGCCAGCAGCAGCGCCGCCTCGGTCTGGCCAGCCTTGCCGGCGAGGATGCCGCCCGGGGTAAAGCTGACCGTGCCGGCGATACTGTAGGTGTAGACGATGGCAGGCAGCAGCAATCCGATCGAGGTGGCCAGCAGAATGCCGAGATAGGTGCGCGCACCCTTGACGGCGTTGCGATCCCCGGCGTGTGACACCAGCGGATAGGTGGACAGCGTGAGCATCTCGTAGAACACGAACAGCGTGAACAGATTCTCCGCCAGCGCCACGCCCATGGCACCTGAAAGGGCGATGGCGAAGCACAGGTAGAAGCGGGTCTGGTTCTGCTCTCTTTTGGCGCGCATGTAGCCAATGGCGTAGACCGAGGTGACTATCCACAAACCGCTGGCCAGCAGCGCAAACATCATGCCCAGCGGTTCAGCGCGCAAGGCGAGGGCGACGCCCGGGATGGGTTCAGCCAGCATCAGGCGCGGCGTCAGTCCCGCATTCAGATCCATCAACACCGAGATTGCGCTCAGGAACAGGGCCACCGCCGTGCTCAGGGTCACTGCCTCGCGCACGTTCGGCCATCGCCTGCAGGCAACGATGCCGGCACCACCGGCCAGCGGGATCAGCAGGCACAGCAGCAGATGCCACTGCGCGCTCATGGCTGCACCCCGGTGAGTGCGCGAGCAGCCTGTTCAGCCAGTCCCACCGTCAGGCGTGTGTCTATTCCGAAATAGACATTGGCAACCACCAGCGCCCAGGTCGGCAGCAGCAGCCCCAGCGGCACCTCCTGAGTGCGATCACGCGATTCGGAAGGCTGGAAATAGGCGACTTCGATGACGCGCCAGACGTAAACCACCGACATCAGCGAACTGGTCAGGATGGCGACTACCAGCCACCACCAGCCTTGTTCCAGTGCCGCCAGCACCAGGTACCACTTGCTGATGAAGCCTACCGTCAGCGGTACGCCGATCAGGCTCAGACTGCCGGCGACGAAAGCGGCCAGCGTCCAGGGCATGGCTCGGCCCAAGCCCTTGAGTTGGTCGATGCCGGTGCCGCCCATACGCCAGGCGATGGCCCCCAAGGCCATGAACAGCGCGCCTTTCATCAGGGCGTGGTTGAACAGATGCAGAAGCGCCGCCGTCAGTCCCAGCGTGGATGCCAGCGCCAGCCCGGCAACCGCGTAGCCGATCTGGGCCACACTGGAGTAGGCCAGTACCTTCTTGACATCACTCTGGTTGATGGCCACCGCCGATGCCACCAGCATGCCGATGACTGCAAGTCCAGCCAGCACCTGCGAAAGGGGTAGCTGGCCGAAGGAGAAATTCACGCCGAAGATGTCGTAGAGGAAGCGAATCAACACATAGACCGCTACCTTGGTGGAGGTGGCGGCCATCAGCGCGCTAACCGACGAGGGCGCGTAGGTGTAGGCGTTGGGCAGCCACAGGTGCAGCGGAAACAGTGCGAGCTTCAGACAGACACCGACGACGACGAAAGCGACTGCGGTGATCACGGTGCGCGTATGCGCCACCGCCGGCAGGCGTTCCGCGAGGTCCTGCATGTTGAGCGTGCCGGTCATGGCGTACAGCAGCCCGACGCCGATCAGGAAGAAGGTGGCGCCGACAGTACCCATGACCAGATAGCGAAAGGCACTGGTGAGTGCCCGTCGGTCACGACCCAAGGCAATCAGGGTGTAGGTCGACAGCGAAGAGATTTCCAGGAACACGAAGACATTGAAGGCGTCGCCGG
This sequence comes from Rhodanobacteraceae bacterium, assembly GCA_024234055.1. Classification (NCBI taxonomy): domain Bacteria; kingdom Pseudomonadati; phylum Pseudomonadota; class Gammaproteobacteria; order Lysobacterales; family Rhodanobacteraceae; species Rhodanobacteraceae bacterium. The sequence continues at coordinate 201,788 of JACKOW010000003.1, read as the reverse complement.
TGGCGGTAATGCCCAGCAGCCCGGTCAGCAGCAGCAACAGGGCGGCATAGAAGCCCGGATGGTTGTCGGGATCGATCTCACGTCGGGCGCTGAGTCGGGCGTAGGGAAAGACCGTGGCAGCGACCAGGGTCACCAGCAACTGCACCAGAGCGTTGGCCATGTCCAGGCGGTATTCGATGCCCCACGGCGCCGCCCAGCCACCCAGGGCGTAGCTCAACGTGCCGTGCTGCTGGACCTGAAACACCAGCGCCAGAGCGATGGCGAGCAGGGTCCAGCTGACCAGGGTGGCCAGCGCCCAAGGCGCGCGATCGCCTCGCAGCATCACCGCCAGCGGCGCGGCCAGCAGAGGAATCACCACGATCAGGACCTGCAGATGAGGACTCATGTCCGCGCTGCGCCTCGAATCTCAAGGCAGGTCATCGGGCCCGGGAGACTCATGCGTCGTTGTCCATCTGCTGCAGTTCGTCCTCTTCCACGGTCCCGTAGGCTTCCTTGATGCGGATGACCAGTGCCAGACCCAGAGCCGTCGTCGCCACTCCGACCACGATGGCGGTCAGGATCAGCACATGAGGCAGCGGATTGGAGTACAGGCTGACGCCTTCGGTCAGGATGGGCACGGCGCCGTCGTGGACAAAGCCGATGCTGATGTAGAGAAAGAACACGGCGGTCTGGAATACGTTCAGGCCCACCAGTTTCTTCACCAGATTGCCGCGTGAAATCATCGTGTACAGGCCGATCATCATCAGGCCGATCACGATCCAGTAGTTGTACAGGCCTAGAGAGGTCATCGATCACGCACCCTGGCGGCAAAGACGAAGGCCAGCAGCAGCAGCGTCGAGGCCACCGTGACTGCCACACCCACTTCGATCAGGAAGATGCCGAGGTGCTGGCCGCCGGCCGGCGTGCTGCCAAGTACGTTGTAGTTGAGGAACTGGGCGCCCAGCAACAGGGTGATGACGCCAGTGCCGCCGTAGATCAGCACGCCCAGTGCGCTCAGCGTTCGCAGCACCTTGATGGGTGCAATCCGGCGGGTTTCGTCCAGACCAAATACCAGCATGTGCAGAATCAGCGCAGCCGCCAGGATCACGCCGGCCTGAAAGCCGCCGCCAGGACCCAGTTCACCGTGGAACTGCACGTACAGCGCGAACAGCACGATCACCGGGATCATGAACTTGCTGACGATGCGCAGGATCAGCGAATCGCGCATCAGTGGCCACTCTTGCGGCGCACGCCGCCGATCAGCAGAAACACGCCGAGGCCCGCCGTGAAGACCACGGCGACCTCGCCGAGTGTGTCGAATCCACGGTAGCTGGCCAAGACGCTGGTGACGACGTTGGGAATACCGATTTCCTCACCGGACTCCTGCAGATAGCGCGGCGCCACATGCTGGTGCGCCACGTTCTCCGGGGCGCCGACTCTGGGCAGATCCAGCGTCCCGTAGACCAGCACGGCGCCGGTGACCAGCACCACGGCCAGAGGCAACCATTGGCGGCCGATTGGGCGTTCAAAGCGACTGGTGTAGCTCAGCGCCATCAGCATCAGAATGGTCGATACCCCGGCACCGACCGCGGCTTCGGTAAAGGCCACATCGGCCGCGTCCATGACCAGGAACATGCCGGCAGAGAGCAGGCTGTAGGCGCCAAATACCATGACCACGACCAGCAGGTCGCGGCTGCGCACGACGAAGATCGCCGTGATCACCATGAAGGCCAGCAGCAGAATGTCGATCAGTTCGGCGATGACGGCGGCTCCTCGGAGTCTGCAGGTTCACGCAAGCCGCTGATCCAGGCCGAATAGGCCAGCGCATGGCAGGCGGTGGGGCTGGTGAACAGCAGGAAAAGGAAGATCAGCCCGAGCTTGACCGAGGCCAGCGTGGCCCCGAATTTCAGCACTAGCCCGCCCAGAAACAGGGCTGCAGCCAAGGTGTCGACAACACCAGCCGCGTGCAGGCGCGAATAGAAATGCGGAAAGCGCAAAAGACCGATGCCGGCAATCACCAGCAACAGGGCACCGGACCACAGCAGCAGCGCGATGCAGATATCCAGCGCGCTCACGACTTCGAATCCTCTTCCTCGCGGCGCATCTCCGCCGACTCGCTGTAGCGCATCAAGGCAACCGTGCCGATGAAGTTGATCAGGGCGTAGAGCAGGGCGATGTCGAAGTAGTCGCCACGACCCGCCATGGCACCGAGCAGGGTAATCAGCAGCACGGTCTTGGTGCCGAAACTGTTCACCGCAAGGATGCGGTCGTGCACACTGGGCCCGAGCAGCGTGCGCAGAAGCGCCAGACCCATCGACACCAATATGGCTATGCCGGCTGCGGTGAGCATCACGAGGCGATTTCCTCCAGATCTGGCGGGATCATTGCGTCCAGCTGGCCCTCGACGACCGCAGCTCCGGACGCCGTGCTCAAGGCGTGAACCAGCAATTCGCCATTGTCCAGCCCCACGGTCACGGTTCCGGGCGTCAAGGTGATCGAGTTCGCCAGCAACACTTGCCCGAGTGCCGTGTTCTGGCGGCTGCGCACGCGCAGGAAGTGTGGTTGGATGTTGTTGCGACGCGGCGACAGGATCGATGCCACCACCTGAAGGTTGGAGACCACGATCTCGACGAAGAGTCGTGCCCAGAACACCAGGAGCTGACGCGAGAGATGCACCGGGTGGCTTTCCCGGTCGATGACGTCCATCCGATTCGCCAACCAGACCGTGAAGGCGACGCTGAACAGTCCCAGACCCAGCAGGATGGGCTTGGGGTAGCCGGAAAGCACCCACCAAAGCGTCGCAAGAAGAAGACTGAGACTGATCGTGTGTTTCATGGATGTCGGGCTATCGGCACGGCTCTGTTGTCGATTGCGTGGCTGCGCAATCTGGCTGAAAGTCGGCTCATCTTAGGCATCACGCCAGCGGCCCGCGGAGCATAGCAGAGCTCGGGCGGGGTACATGGCAGAGCCGCGATTGCGCCTGGCCGCAGCGCAGCGCAAGCAATGTCATTGCATGGCGACCGGATACCGGTTTAGCCTGTGGGATGATCAAGAAATGTGAAGAGCTGCCATGAAGGTGTTGCCATGTCCATGATTCATCGACTTTTTCTGCTTTTTGCTCTGGTGTTGCTGAGCTCCTGTGGGGGCAAGCACGACGAGACGTCCAGCGTTCCTTCGGCATCCGTCGAAGCCCAGGAGCAAACGTTTTCGCAGAATGCCTGGCTGCGCGATCGGCTTCCGGCCGACAGCATTCTTTACTTGAGGCTTCCGAGCCCCTGGCGAGCGCTGTTCGGACCTGCCGACAAGGCGACCGACCGGATGTTCCAGAGTCAGGCCTATGTCACCGCGATTGCGAAGATGCGGACGGACTTTGCCAAGGACCCGATTTCCGGTGAGGCGACGCAGCCGCTGGCAGGGCTGCTCTATCGGCTGGGCTCGCCGATTGAACTGACCACAATCGCCGCAGGCCGTATGGCTTCGCCGGCGGCCAACGTCTATATCACGATGATCCTGGATTACCCCGACGCAGCGGCCCTTGCCGAGACCTTGCGGCAACTGCCGCAGGTGGATTCGGCGCTGGCCTTCGACAATGAGGGTTACACGCAGATTGCGCTCGGCACTTCGGCGCTGTTCCTGCATTTCGACGCGGCCAGCAAGCGCCTGTCATTGCTGGGCGGGATGTTTGCCAATCTCGACGCATTCAAGTCACTGCGCAAGGGTATCGCCGAGGCCAAGGTGGAAGCTCGCCCCGAGTTGGCATTGGAGCGCGAGATCGACGCTGCCGGCCACGGCATGGTGTTGTGGGCCGACATGGAGGCCTTGCGCCCCATTCTGAGCATGGGCGCCACCGACGAATTCGCGCGCATGGCGCTGGACCAGACCAAGCGCGTCGCGTTGGGCTGGGGCACGGTGGCAGGGCATGGTCGCTTGAGTTTGCGGGCGGAAATTGCCGGTGCTGGCTGGAGTCGATACCTGCCGCAGTCGGCGCGCTCGATGGACATCAAGTCCGCCGGAACCACCACGGCTGCCTTCACCATGGCCTGGCCCACGGGTGCTGACGTGCAACGCATGCAGAAGGCCTTTGCCCAGGATGCCAAGGACGAAGGCGCCGCCGAGCTGGATGAAGCCGATGCCAAACTCAAGGAAGCGACCGGGCTGGCTTTGGCAGACTGGTTTGCGCCTTTCGGACCGGAACTGGCGGTCTTCAGTGATGACGCCGGCGACTTTGCGGCGATCAGGTTGCAGGATGCCGCCGCCTTCAAGAAGGTGCTGGATGTGCTTCAGCAGAAGCTCAAGGCCAAGCTCGATGTCACTGAGCGCGGTGGTGCCAGCATTCACCATTTGCGCCTGCCGAGCCTGATGGAAGTGGGAGCGGCACTGGGCGAAAGCGAGGCCAAGATTCCTGACGAGTTGTGGGCCCAGTTGTATGCGCGGGCCGGTTCGCACCTGTATTGGGTCGAAGAGGATGGCTGGCTGGTTCTGGCCGGTGTGCCGCAGCCGCTGATCGACCGCGCCAGTCTGGGGGCCGGTGAGTCGCTCGGGGCCTTCGTCAGCGCTTCCGGCAGTGATCCTTCAGCGACTTTCAGCGCTGCCGGCGTCATCGACGACGCCACTCGACGCACCTACTACGCATGGCTTGGCGGGCTGGTATCCCTGGCTGACATCGGCGGTGCCGAGGTCGACATGGTCAGCCTGCCGACCGCGCGCGAACTGGGTCTGCCGCGTCAGACGGCGATGGGTATCAGTGTGGACTTGTCGGCGCAGCGGATTCATCTGGATCTGAACTATGCCCAGCACCCGGGTGAGTTCCTCGGTGGCGCCGATGGGATGACCACGGTCGCCGTAGTGGCAGTGCTGGCGGCCATCGCCATACCCGCCTATCAGGACTTCATCGTCCGAGCCGAGGTCGCCGAGGGTCTGGCCCAGGCCGCAGCGCTGAAGGTAGCGATCTCCGAGCACTATTACAGCGCCAATGCGCTGCCCAAATCGGCTGAGGACATCGGCATGGAATTACCCATGAGCGGTGCCGGTGGCAAGGTGACCGTGGACCTGGACGCGGGAGCCATCCTGATCACCTTCAACGACGCTGCCCACGCCAAGCTGCACGAGAGCTATCTGTACTTGCTCCCGGCCGTGAACCAGGATGGCAATCTGAGCTGGCGTTGCGGCAATGCCCTTGGCAATACCGAGGAATTGTTGGTGGAACTGGAGGATGGCATCGGAACGGACATTGCCGATCGCTATCTGCCGGCCTCCTGTCGGGCTGGCTGAAAGGTCACGAGGCACCCCGGAGCGGCGCAAGCCGGGGTGCCGCAAGGCTGGCAAACCGATGGCCGTGCTGGCCGGGACACGCAAGCGCCGACGGCACGCCCTGAGCCCTTCAAGCTGAAGCGGCGCAGTCTTGCCCCGCCATCTGCAGCCGCCGGTCGGGCATCATTGGGGCATGGATTCCAAGTCTAGACATCATATTCCCGTGTTTCGCTGGCATCCGGGCAGCAATCTTCACTGGCTGGTGCTGTGTGACCATGCCAGCAACAAGATCCCCGGCCCGCTGCATGATCTGGGGCTCAGCCCCTTCGATCTCACACGGCACATTGCCTGCGATCTGGGCGCGGTGGACGTGGCACGGCGGATTGCCAGAGCGCTCAAGGCGCCGATGATCGAGCACGGGATCTCGCGGCTGGTGATCGATCCCAATCGGTCCAGGGACGATCCCACCCTGATACCCGAAGTCAGTGACGGCACCCTGATCCCTGGCAACCAGGGTCTGTCGGAGGCCGAGCGGGATCGGCGCTGGCGCGTCTACCACCAGCCCTATCATCGCCGCATTGATCGCCACCTGAAGCAGATGGCGATGACTTCGATGGTGCCGCTGGTGCTGTCCATCCACAGCTTCACGCCGATGCTCGCCGACACCCGCGAGCCCAGGCCATGGTCGGTGGGCGTGCTCTGGCGCCACGACCCGACCTTCGCTCACCACCTGATCCGCGAGCTGTCTCGGGATGGCGTCGTGGTCGGCGACAATCAGCCCTACGATGGCCATCTGGCCATGGGTCACACGGTGGACCATCACGCCATCCAGCGTGGTCTGCCCTACACCATGATCGAGCTGCGCCAGGACCAGATCAGCACGCCCGCCGCCCGTGCCCAGTGGGCGGCAAGGCTGTATCGCGCGCTGATGCGTACCTCCGCGCATTTCCGACCGCGCGCGCAGCATCTGGCGCCGGGCGCGTGGACACCGGAAACGCCGATAGGCCGTTTGCCTAGGGGCAGGGTTTGATCCTTGGCCAGCGAGAACTGCATGACAGAGCGGCCCTTCGCTCTGGAGGGCGCCGCGCTGCGGCGCCGCTTGGCGCCGGCAGCCGCTCAGAAGCGGCCGCGCAGGCGCGCGTTCCTCCTCATGGCGACGCCGAACCAGGATGCGCTGCAGTATAGGACCTGTGCTTCGCCGGTCGCGACGCAAGGTCGCTCCTGAAGCGGGCGCAGCTATCGTAGGAGCGCCTTCACGGTGCGACCGGTGACGCCGGTAGGCATCATCCCCCAGGTCGCGACGCAAGGTCGCTCCTACAGCGAGCGCAGCTTTCGTAGGAGCGCCTTCACGGCGCGACCGGTGACGACGGTAGGCATCATCCCCCAGGTCGCGACGCAATTTCGCTACACCGAAAGCTTGGAATACTGCCGGCCCGGCGCACTTTCCCATGCCCAGAAACGACTTCTCCCCGCGAGCGGGGAGAAGTGCTTGACGCTATTGCAGACTCAAACTCAGAAGCGGTAGGCCACGCTGAAGGTGGTCACCCATACCGAGTAGTCGGGGCTGCTCTCGCCCAGCGTGATCACGTTGGCCAGCTGGTTGGGTGGCACGCCATCGACGGCCCAATCGGACTCTGCGTAGTCTTCGTAGGCAAAGCGCAGCCGGAAGTTGATGTCCTTGCGCCAGCGATAGTCAGCCCACAGGCTGGCCGAGTTCAGATCGCTCTCGGACGTCGGCAAGGGTGCGGAGGTCAGTGACGGGCCGGTGGTCACGAAGATGTCGGAATCGGCACGGGAATTCACCAAATCGAAGCCGACCTTGATTCGGTCTTCCAGGAAGCTCAGGTTGCCCCCGACGCCATAGGTGAGCACATAGTCGCGGCTCTTCATGGTCCAGTTGCGGTTGGGATCGTTGTACTGAGTCGGGCGCACGCCGCCGCCGGAGTACTGGCGACCATCCTGATCGTTGTCGTAACGGTCTTCCGCGGCAAAGGCATAGACAGAGAAGCGGTTGGTCGGCGTCCAGGTGACATCGACATTCAGAGTTCTGACCCTGGAGAAGGTCAGACCCAACTCGGAGTTGTTGTAGTCATCCTCGCTGTAGTTGTAGCTGGCGCTGATCGAGACCGCGTCGGCCGGCATGAAACTGGCGTAGAGCTCGCCGTTCTGACGTTTTCGATCGGCCTGATTGAACTTGCGCAAACCCGGCAGGTTCTCGAAGGGGAAGCCGCCGACAAAGGGCTGCAACGTGTTGTAGTAGTCCGGCGAATAGCCGCCCAGCAAGGTCTCGTAGCCCAGATACTCGCTGCCGCCGTCACGCTTGGCGTTGTTGAGGCGCAATCCACCGGTCCAGAAGCCGCCGGTGTCGATGGCGAAATTCAGCGAGAAGCGATCCTCATCGATCCTCTCGCGCTCCTGGTGCGGCCGCTCGGTCTTGCGGAACTCCGCTTCGCCGTCGATTCGCAACCAATCACTGGCGCGCCAGCCGGCATCCAGACGGAAGCGCTCGTCCTTGTAGCTCTTGGGCTCGTTGAAACGCCTCACGCCGCTGTTGGGTGCTACATTCTGAGCGTTCGAATCACCTCCGATGTAGACAAACTCCTGGTGATGGGTCTTGTTGTCACGCTCGTCGTACTTGAAGCTGGCGCCGAGTGACACCGTATCCCAAGGCTGGCCAGTCAGGCGAAGCCCGACATGGGTGACGTCGACTTCGCCATCCAGAGAGGCCTCGGGCAACGGCTGGGTGATCGTGGCCGCCAGCACCGGATTGATGGTGTAGGGCAGGAAGGCGTCGTTCTGGGTGGCGCGGCCGATGGAAACATCGCCCACCAGTCGCAGGGTCTTGGAGAAACTGTAGCCGCCCTTGAGATTCAGTTGATGGAACTCGTTGTCCGGTTCCAGCCCGACCTGTCCCTGACCGCCGGGGAAGCCGGCCGAGCTGTCCCAGCCACTGATGGCCGAGTACGGGTTCTGCCAGATCAGCCCAGTATTGTCGTTGTCGAACAAGGACATGTAGTAGCCGATGCTGAATTGTTTGGTGGCGTCGGCGAAGGACAACACCGCATCCAGCTGCTGGGTCAGATAGTCCACCGGTTCCGGTGCCAGCACCGCTCGCGGATTGCCACCGGAATTGCCGATAGTCAGCGCCGTGACCTTGTTGCCATCCTTTTTCTCGCGGGAATAGTCCGCCTTGAAGCTCCATCCCGAGGGCAGGGTGACATCACCGCCGATGTTGGCGCGCTGACGGCCGTGCTCAATGCCGTAGGTGCGCAGGTTGGGGCCCAGCTGGCTCATCTGCGCCGTGGTCTGGCCGCCCACCCAGTTGCTGGGCAGTGTCAGATTGCTGCTGCCGGCACCGGCAAAGAAGGTCTGCGAGTCCTGCAGTTGATAATGCGGGATCTCATCGAAACCCAGGTGGAAGTTGTAGCTGCCCTGTTTGCCGAACTCGAACATCAGGTCACGCGACTCGATGCCGAGATTGCGACCGGTCAATCGCCAGTAGCTGGCGTTGTCGCCATCCCAGGGGCCGCCGCGCTTGTAGATGTCGATGTTGACCACCGGAAACAGCCCGTCGTCCTCAAGACCGGTGTAGCGACCGAAGCGCCAGGAGGAATCGGAGACGTTGCCAACGCCGATCTCGATCTCGCTCTTGATGACGGTCTGGTCTTCAAGGAGCTGCTCGGTATCTACCCCGTCACCTTCATCGTCGGAGTCCTGGGCGTGGATGCCGCTGCTGGCCAAAGCGGCAGCGAAGAGTGAAGCGATCAGTGTTCCGCGGCGCAGCACGTCGCGAATGGCCTTGCTGAGCAAATTGCGTTCTGTGTTCATGACATACCTCGCATGACGATCAGCGACTGGGGTCAGCGTGTGAAACGCGCGCCGGAGGGATGGTTGGTTCCGTGCACTTCGCTATGGCAGTTCATGCAGTTCCTGCCCAGCATCTGCTGCGCGCCGCTCGGACGATTGAGGCCCGGCAACCCGGTGCCACTGTAGGCAGTGGACGGATGGAACTGTGCTGCGTGACAGGTCTGGCAAAGCCACGGTCCGCGTTGCTTCAGCATCGAGGTGTGCACGGATCCATGCGGGGAATGGCAGATGGTGCAGTCCTCCGAGGCTGGCTGATGCTCCCAAAGGAAGGGGCCGCGCTTTTCGGCATGACACATGTAGCAGGTGTCGTTGACCGTGTTTCTCGCCAGCATGGCGTCCCCGGTTGATCCATGCGGTGCATGGCAGCCGGAGCAGCTCATCTCGCCGTCGCGGATGGGATGGCTATAGGGCTTGACCAGATTGGCGCGCTGGTCCTTGTGGCAAGTGATGCACACCTCAGGCTGGGATACCTTGTCCAGCACGGGATCTTGCGCCGCATGCGGCGAATGACAGTTGGTGCAGGAAACATTCTCGATCTGGTGGCGGCTGCCCTGCCACTCGGTCAGGTGCTTGCCCATATGGCAGGTCTGACAGACCTCGTTGCCGACACGGGCATCGGCCTCGTGAAAGGTGACGTCCGGTGGGGCGTCTTCCTGATCCATATGGGCTTCGCTGGGACCATGGCAGGCCACGCAGGCATGGTTGGACATGGGCGTGCGCTCGTCAGCCACCACGGCATGCTTGGTCTTGAGGATCGAAAGCACGGGATGCTCTGCCTCCTCATCGTGACAGCGCACGCATTTTCGGTAGCCTGGATCGCTGGCACCGGTACCGGTGCCGGCAGCGAGTGCCGGTCCGCCGGCGCAGGCAAAGAGGAACAGGATGAGTCCTGTCAGCCATGTACCGCGGGTGTACCAGTGGTGCGTCCCCATGATCTCCTCCTCGAAACTCGATGATCCCAAGTGCCCGAATCGCCCATGACTGCGCGCTTGTGCACGGTCAGGGCAATACTTCACCGCCTATCAGCCAAAGGATTCGCAGGCACCGCTGTCGATTTGGCTCCGTCAAGCAGGGAGCCGTTGAAGAATTCAGGGCGTATGGCTGAGCACCCTTGATCAACATCACTGCGATGACAGTTGGAAGTCCTGAGCTAATGTTGGCTTAGGCTGAACCCATCACTGCTGGGTGATATTGATCCCCGTCAATATTGGGTGATGAAAGTGCTTGATTGGCGTGACGGGTGCGATGCGGGGGGCACGGGGTTGGTGTTCCGGATTCGGTGTTTGCGCTTCGGTTGCGCCAACTGGCATTGCACCAGTGCGGGATCAGCCGCAACCTTCGGGGGCGGCACGAGTCAAGGATCTTCAGTCGGGATCCATTGGAAGAATGCCTCCGGCCGGGCATCGCATCGGCAGCAGCAGGCAGCTGTGCCGATGCGATTCCCCAGCTCAGTGGGTCAAAAGCCACTGGGCCAGGTTGGACAGCTGCGCCGGGTCGGACGTCTTGATCTTCTTGTGTGCTTCCTTCTCGCCGTCGATCTCGACCATCGGACCGGTGGTGATGGCCTTGATGATCAATTCTTCGGCATCCGGCTTGCCCTTGAAATCCTCGGCCATCTTCTTCAGGGATGGGCCGGTTTTGGTCTTGGTGGGGTGATGGCAACTGCTGCAGCGATTGCTCTTCATCAGTGCTTCCGCCGCCTTGGCGTCGACGGCATGCGCCGAATTCACGCCGGCAAGTGCGAAACACAGTGAACCGATGAGCGTCAGAGTGATCCTGGACTTCATCAACGACTCCTTGAAAGTGGGGCCACAACGGCCGACGATTGCGACCGCGCTCAATTCCAGCTGATGTTGACTCTGTGCCTGCCTGAGCGAATGGCCAGGCACGCCGGGTGCATGATGCCAACGTGGCACCGGATCAGCGTAGGTGATCAATGGTGCCCGCGTGTTGACGCTGATCAATCACGTTGGTCGAGCAGGCATCCTAGACTTGAGGCGTACAGGTGGATTCCGGTCGAAGCCGCTGGTCTGGCAGCATAGTCGAAGGGCTTGCCATCGCCTGTTCTCCTTTCCCAGGATTCGTCATCGCCATGCCTACTCCGATACTGCAGATCAAACGGATCGTCCTGTTTCTGATCTCGCCCTTCATTGCACTGGCCTACATGGCAGCCATTCCGGTCGTCGGGTTCAGCATGCTGATGCGTGCGCGCAAGGCGCATGCTCAGGGTGACGCCAAGGCCGGTGCCGCAAAATAATCCGAGCAGTGCCCGTGGGTCTGACCGCCCGCTGGGCGGTTGTCCAGCGCCGCCCGATTGTCCATCCGGTCTGGGTGAAGCGTTGCGGTTGGTCTGCAGCTCAGTGCTCGGGCTGCTGGCTTGAGGCCCCAGCAGCAGGGCTCGTCTCCGGAGCTTCCTCCACCTCTTCGAAGCCGGTGATCATGGCCTTGGTGTGGGCACCTGCGGTGTGTCCCAGCGTGATCAGATAGAGATGCGACAGCAGGAAGCCCAGAAAGGCGATGGTCAGGAGCACGTGAGCCGTCGACACCACGCGCACGCCGCCGAGCAGATCAATCTGATCGGCGAAGCGGTTGACGTCCCAGAGCAGCAGCCCGGTATAGAACTGCAGGGGCAGCATCAGCAACATCACGATCTGATAGGTCATGGCCTGCATCGGATTGAACTTCTGAGCCTCGCTCACCCGATGGGGATTGGGTTCGCCGCGCAGAATTCCATAGCTGTAGAAATAGATCTGCTTGAACATGGCCGGGAAATACCTGCCCGGACGCAATTCCGGCTGATACATCCGGATGTTGTCCGAAAACAGGTAGTAGAACAGCCAGAGGAGGAAATTGGCGGCTAGCAGGAAACCCACCCAGTTGTGCACCATCACCGCATTCCTGAACGACATCAGGTCAAAGGTTCCTGCGTATCTGATTTGCAGACCGGTGAAGATCAGCACCAGCATCGACGCGGCGTTGATCCAGTGCCAGATTCTGACCGGAAGTGGGTGGACATAGATTTTCTGCATGGCCTTCTCCTGCGATCCGGTCGTCATCTCATGGACCGCCGCTATCGTCCGCTGAAGTCGATTTCCCCGAGCTTGCCTGCGAAGCAATGGGTTGCCCCTTGCGTTTCTCGCGTGCCCTGCGAAACCACCGTCTCGCCGCCATATGAGCACCGATACCGCCCGCCAGGCCAAGAACCACCAGCACCAACAGATAGTCGAGCAGCTTGATTCGGGTACTGCCGAGTACGTAGAAGCCACGGATCGAATCGATCGAGAACGCCGAATTCAGCACGTCTTCGTTTACGCCGTGACGCAGCGGCCTGCCATCAGGCCCAGCCATGGTCAGAATCACACGCTGGAAGACCTGCGCGCCGGCCTGGTGACAGACCTTGCAATCGGCAATGGCTTTGGACTTGTCTGCGAGTCGATGGGCTTCAACGCCGCTGCCTACTTCCAGTCGTCCGCGCAGAACGATCTTGCCCTGACCCTCCTCGTGCGTGAAATCCTTGAGCAAGCCCAGCAGCGCGCGATCGTCCAGACCCTGACTGGCCTGATCGGCAGCGGTGGTCAGGCGTACAAACTGCGGTACTCCGCTCTTCTCGATCAGCTGCACGCGGTCGCCGCCAAGTTCGTGGTAGAGCCGCAGGTTCACTCGCCGTTCGGCGTCTGGCGCGTGGCAAGTCGGGCATGAAATGGCGTCAAAATGCAGCTGTGCATTGGGCAGCCAGATCTCGTGCTTGGCGAAGGCATCCTTGTGGCAGTTCAGGCAGGTATCCCGCAGGCCAGTGCCCAGCGACGCCGCCTTGATGCCGTGGGCTTGATGGCAGCCCGAACACACCGGCCCCGGGTTCTTGCGGTCGCCGCGGGCCAGGCCGTGCACATCCTTGGCGCTCGCGTCAAAGATCTCCTGGTGACATTTTCCACAGGGCATTGCGGCTTCAGCTTCTGCGAGCTTCCAGGAGCGAACAGTATGCGGATTGTGGCAATCCGCGCACATCGGTGCCTTGGTGCTGCCCTCGGCAATCAGCAGTGCGTGCACGCTGTCGTCGTATTCGCGGTACTTCTTCTTGTGACAGTCGCGACAGGTATCGCCCATCGCCACACCCAATTCGCGCTTGCTGGCGATGACCGATTCGCCCTTGCCATGGGTGTCGAGGTCAATGTCGAAGTGGCAATCGGCGCAGCTGTTCTCGTTATGCATCGACCCGAGGAAATCCTGGGTAGAGATGTACAGCGGGAGTGTCTCACCACTGTCGAGCTTGACCGAGAGTTTGGGATCGTCGTGGCATTTCAGGCAGTCGAGGTCTTCTTCCGCAAGTTCGATGGGCTCGTCGGCGTCATCGTCCTGTGCCCAGATGTGTGACACCGGCAGGGCGCACATCAATACGAGTGCGCCGGCCCGAAGCAGGCACCAACTCGACCGAAACACACTCGGCGTGCGCGCGAGGGCGTGATTACATGTACTCGCGCTGGACTGCAACCTGGCCCCATTGTCGTTACGCACGCTTGACCCTCCCAACGGCATCTTGACCAGACTCGGCTGCACATCATGAATGTGCAGGAAATGCGAAGGCAAGGTCTTGATCAGGCGCAAGTCCCAAAGCGAATCAGCTTGCGGCGGGCTATTAGCCTGTCGGACTTTCAACGTGAGATGCGTTGGGAGGCTGGGCGGATGGCTGCAAGGTGCGGCGAGCAGCCAGTGGCTTTTCCATTGGTGAAGCGTCGCAATGCAGCAGACGCCGTCCAGACGCTTAACCCGAAGGGCTGGACGGCCATTTGGCGAAAGCGAAGTCGAGAATCAAGTCGAAATGCCAGGAATGTTCCGAATGACCGCCGAAGCCGAGCGCCAAATGCGCTTGCGGCGCACTCGCGAGTAAAGTCCGACAGGCTGCCAGCTGGCGCCCGCAGAGTGCTTGCGCCATTCTACGAGTTGCGCCGCGGAAGGCCAGAACGTGTCGGCAGCCCGGGCACGCCGATGGGGCCCTCGGCTACTTGCCCACCCTGCTCGAGACTGCCATGCCGCCCGCTCTGCACAGGAACTGGCCAAACATCATCGCCTGGTTGGTGATTGCCGCAATTTCGGTCTGGCTCTTCGCTTGCGTTCCCTGGGTAAACATCGACTTTGACGACGGTTACAGCACCATCGTCAATGCCCAGTATCTGCTGGGCGCGAGCCCGGAATACGCCTGGCAGCGCGGTCCCTTGCTGGCAGTCTGGCTGATGCCGGCCGAAGCCCTGGCCAACCATCTGGGCTTGCCACCCTTCGACGTTCGCCTGCACCACGTACTGATGGCGATTGCGCACGCGCTCTACCTGGTGATCTGCTGGCTTCTGCTGAAGCAGATCCACGGCAACCGTTGGACGGTCCTGGCAGCCTTTGTGCTGAGCATTCCCAGCGTGCTCTTCTTCAGCTACGCCCCATTCGTCAGCCACGACATCTTTCCTGGCGTGATGGCGCTGCTGATGCTCAAGCTGGCCGTCGATTTTCATCAGCGACCCACTGCCTGGCGCTGGCTGAGTCTGGTGGCCCTCGGCGCGGGCGCAGCGCTGGTCAAGCAGACATTTGCACTGTTCTGGGTATGGTTGCTGTTGTCCTTTCTGGCAGTGGCCGCAATTGCAGGCAGCGATCGCCCTGGTCTGCTTCGCACCTGGCTGCGCCTCGCCGCCGCTGCCGCGGTCAGCGGTGCGATTGCCTGGCTGGGCTACGCGTCGGTGTTGGGTTCAGCCTTTCCGGATGCCCCCTTCCTGCTCCGCCCGGTGCAGCAGATCGGGTATATATCGACACAGTATGAAACCGAGGGCAACATCGCTCTGGTGATGGATCCGTGGATTTACTGGCGTAATATCCCGGCATACGGATTGGCAGCGGTGCTGCTGTTGCTCCCCGGCTTGCTCCTGTGCTGGCGTGACGGCAGCGGGCTGTTGCGTCTTGCCGCGGTGTTCTGGCTGCTGGGGGTCACGGTGATGAGCCTTGTTCCCTTCAAGGAAGTGCGCTATCTCGCCTTTCTGGCACCCGTGACCGCCGTGCTGATCGTTCCGGCGATTGCGGAACTGAGGCGCTGGCCGGCAGTGCTGGTCCTCCTGGGGTTGGTTTTTGCGCTGTTTGATGTCAGGGCCGGCGTGTCCGAGGCCTTGCGACTGCGTGACGGCTACTATGCGCACGCGGTGATGGATTTCATGCGCTGGTTGCCGTCTGCCCGGGATCCCTCTGCCAGGGTGGTCACCACCAAACCCTTGAGTTTTGTGTCTCCGGAAGGACACGGGTTTCGCAATGACCGTTACCACCGAATTACCCACATCTCGGACTTCCATATTCGGAATCTGGTTGGATACCCGGCAGATTCAATCAGGAATGTGCCCTTGCCGCGCGATCTCAACAAGATCAATTTCAGGGAAAACGACTACGTGGTCTTTGCCAATGATGTCGCCATCCGCGCCGGCCCGTTCCGCGCGGACAATGCGGTCACCCTTCAGGATTATTTTGTGGAATTCATCGCCAGAGTGGAACTGCTGGAACTGCGGCGCTCGGGGACGAGCTATGAATTGACGCCGCCCTCTCCCGAGCCGGTGATGCTGTTGCCGATCAGCACCGTCAGCGCCGATCCGCTGACCTCCTTCTCGACCTTCTCCGCGGATGCCGTCGCCGGTCTGCTCGACCTGCCTAGACCGCTGCCGCCGCAATTGCAGGTGCATGGGCTGAGAATCAAGCGCCTGTGCAGCAAGCAGGGGTGCCAGGAATTCGCTCCACGCTGAGTGTGCAGGTGGTCACGGACGGCCCGGCAAGACGTGTTCACCAACGGCCGCTGGGCAGGTAACGGCTCTTGAAGCGGGCGAGGCCATCACGGACCTGAACAGGCAGCATGCGCACCACGGCCTTGCGCAGCCGAAAAGCCCTGGGCGAGATGTCGCTCAGGGGCGTGCCCGATGGCACGGCTGCAGAAGCGATTGAAGCTGGCACGATCGCTGACTCGTGGGCGTACAGGAACAGGTTGTAGCGATACCAGAAGGAGATGCTGGTCATCGCCTGGATTTGCGGGCGTATCCAGTCGTAGGCGCGAAAGCCATGCCTGGCGAATTTCTCTCGCCAATAATCGTAAGGCTGCTCGTTGATGTGGAATTCGCCGCCTTGTCCCGGCGGCGCTGCCGAAAACAGGATGTAGCCAGCGCTGTGCCGGACCAGATTGTCCACGAACAAGTCCGCCGCGGAGTGGGGGAGGTGTTCGGCCACTTCCAGCGACTGCACCAGATCGAAGCGTCGGCCCAGGTCCAGGGCCTGCGAGAGATCCTTGGCGAGGAAGTTGGCCTCCGGAACCACCAGCTCTTCGCGGCGCACGTAGTCGCCGTCCAGCCCGAGAATGTCTTCGCTTCCCAATTCGCGCCAGGCATTGAGCCAGGTGCCCTTGGCACAGCCCACGTCAAGGACGCTGGAGATGCCTAGTTCAGTCTTGATCAGTCGTGCAATGGTGTTGGCCGCGTGTCTGGACGACTGGTCGGCGTAGCTCATGAATTCTGCGTTGTAGGCATGACTCATGTGGATTGCTCGCTGTGGTCTGCGGCGCGACGCCCGCCGAATTTCCAGGAATTGCCGTTGCGGAAGATGATGTACGAACTGCCGGCTTCGATATCGGCCCGGCTGGAGAGCCACTCCTCGATCTGGGCGCGCGACAGGTAGGTTGTTTGCGGGGTCACCAACTGGTCAAAGGCCACATGCCTGAAGAAGGAGAAGGTGCGTTCCGCGATCCACAGAGAATATTCACGCAGCGGAGCCCAGGCCAACCAGCGCGGCGCCTGCTCCGGGAACAAGCGGTGCAAGGCGCGCAGCAGCTTGGCGTAGACAAAGTAGGGGACCACCAGCGGTGTCGCGATCAGGTATTTGGTAATCCACCACGGCAGCCGTGACGCGATCTTGCGGATCGGTTCGACCAGGGCAATGACGATGGCGTTGCCTTCGCGGGCATAGACCCAGCAATGAAAGCGTCCACCGGGGCGGGTATTGCGCACCACCGAGGCAAATCCGGCGGCGGGATTCTTCAGGTGATGCAGCACACCGATGCAATAGACCAGATCAAAGCCCTCCGATGCGAATTCCACCAGATCCGCCTGTACGATCTCGGCGAAGGGGAAGTCGGCGACGTTGCGGCGCGCGGTCTGTACCGATGCACCAAGGTCCACACCGACGATGCGTCTGGGCTGCCAGTGACAGGAGTGCACCAGCAGACTGCCGTTGCCGCAGCCAAGTTCGAGCACCTCCTTGCCCTCGAAGTCGGATTTCTGCAGCGGCTGCATCCAGTCGATGAACTGGGATGGCGTATAGACCGAGCCAGGCGGCAGGTTGTTCCACGAGTTGGCGAAAGCCTGAGCGGTGGCGGTATCGGCTGTAGTCATTCGCTAGTGACCCATTGAGTGTGATCGGGCGGTGTTCAGGACCAGCTGGCTCCACAGATACAGTCGGTGGTCAGCCTTGCCGGCGCGGTGTTCCGCCAGTTGCTGGTGCCAGAAGGGTGAGGCATCGGCGGTCTCGGCCAGCGGCAACACCCCTTGCTGGAACCAGCGGCCGACGGGCACCGCAAAGCCCTGCTTGCTGCGCTGGATGATCTGCTGCGGCAGCAGATCGCGGGTGGCTTGCCGCAACAACCACTTGCCGACTCCACGTCGGAGTTTGAGCGTCGAGGGCAAGCGTCGCAAGAAGTTGACCAGATCGATGTCCAGGAAGGGTGAGCGCACTTCCAGGGAATTCATCATGCTGGCCCGATCGACCTTGGTCAGGATGTCGTCCTGCAGGTACAGATCGATGTAGAAGCAGATGCTGCGATCGACGTCATTGGCTTCGGGGCTTCGCTCCCAGGCCGTGATCGCTTCGCTGTACAGGGCTTCGGTATCGACTGGTTCGTTCAGCAATTCGCCGAGTTCCCGCGGAGTCACGGG
The DNA here is from genome assembly GCA_024234055.1 of Rhodanobacteraceae bacterium. Lineage (NCBI taxonomy): Bacteria > Pseudomonadati > Pseudomonadota > Gammaproteobacteria > Lysobacterales > Rhodanobacteraceae > Rhodanobacteraceae bacterium. The sequence continues at coordinate 183,759 of JACKOW010000003.1, read as the reverse complement.
AGACATCCACAACGGCAGCCACAAGCGGGGCGACTGGCCCATGCCACGCAGGGTCCGCTTGAGCTTGAAGTCGAGGCTCATGTAGCGATGTGACACCGGCAGCCGCGAAATGACCGCTTCGATTCCGCGATGCACCAGTCCGGGCACCAGACGTTGATAGGCTCTTGCCGGGCTCAGAGCCCTAAATGGATCGTAGCCCGCCAGCAGTTCGTCGGCGCCATCGCCGCCGAGAGCGACCGTGACTTCGCGGCGGGCGTACTTGCAGAGCAGATAGGTCGGCAGCAGCGAGGCATCGGCCAGCGGCTCATCCAGTCGGCGCAGGATTTCGGGCAGGGCGTCGTAAAGGTCCTGGGTGCTGCAGGACTCGACGCGATGGGCCGCGCCGATCTGGTCGGCAAGATGCCGGGCGTAGGGCGATTCGTCGAAATCCGAATCGGCGAAGGCGATGGAGAAGGTCTTCAGGCGATCGGCGCCGAGTTGGGCGATGGCCAGCGCAGCGATGGTGGACGAATCGATGCCGCCGCTAAGGAAGGCCCCGACGGGCACATCGGCCACCAGTCGCCGCGCGACTGCGGCATCGAGCAGCGACAGCAGTTGCTCGGCCAGTTCCGCACTCGGTCGGGCCGCGAGATCGGCATCGGGCGCCGGCAGATACTGCCAGCAGCGGTCGATACGGGAGCTTGAATCGCTCAGATTGAGCGTCAGCGTATGCCCGGCTGGCAGCTTGTGCACACCGTCCAGCAGCGAGTGCGGGGCTGGGATGAAGCCGTAGGCGAAATACTTGCGGACTGCGATCGGGTTCCAGCTGCGCGGCGTCGCCGGATGCATGCGCAGCGCCGACAGCTCCGAGGCAAAGGCAAAGATCTCGCGGCTCCGGTGGTAGTACAGCGGTTTCTTGCCGAAACGATCGCGCGCCAAAATCAGTTGTCGTTTTCGGCGGTCATGGATGGCCAGCGCCCACATGCCGTTGAGGCGATCGAACAGCTGCATGCCCCATTCGCGCCAACCCAGCAGCAAGACTTCGGTGTCGGAATGATCACTACGGAATCGCGCGCCGCAGCGCTCCAGTTCCTGGCGCAATTCGCGGAAGTTGTAGATCTCGCCATTGAAGACGATGCTCAGCGCCTCGTCGTCGGTGAGCATGGGCTGCTGTCCGCCGGCGATGTCGAGAATGGCCAGGCGGCGGTGAGCGAGGTGCACGCGGTCTGGCCCATCGGGCAACAGGCCCTCTCCATCCGGGCCGCGGTGCAGCATGGCGTCGGCCATGGCTTTCAGAGCACCTGGGTCGGCGGGCCCGACGAAACCAGCGATACCGCACATATCAGGCGGATTCTGCCGAGCGCACCAGACGCCCGACCTGGTAGACCGATTTGGCCTGGGACTCGTGATAGGTGCGGTTGAGCATCTCGGCGAGCAGGCCCATCAGGATGCTGATCACGCCAGTCACGGCCAGAAAGATGGCCAGCAGCGGCAAGGGTGTCTGGATCAGCGAGGTCTGGGCAAAGAACTTCAACCACAGCGCCCAGAGGCCGGCACCGGCGGAGCCGGCCATGCTGAGCAAACCGAAACCACCGAAGAGGTAGATCGGCTTGTTGGCATATCGATACAGGAATTTGACGACGATCAGATCGAGGATGACCTTGATCACACGCTCCAGACCGTACTTGGATTCGCCGTGGATGCGCGGATGGTGTTCGACCGGCAGTTCGGTGACCCGGGCGCCGTTCCAGGAGGCGTAGATCGGAACGAAGCGGTGCATTTCGCCATAGAGCTTGACGCCGGCAAGTACATCGCGGCGATAGGCTTTCAGCGAACAACCGTAGTCGTGCAAATGCACGCCAGACACTCTGGAGATCAGAGCATTGGCGAGGCGGCTGGTCAGGTTTCGCCGAATCGGATGGTCGTGACGGACCTTGCGCCAGCCGGACACCACGTCGAAGCCCTCGTCCAGCTTCTCGAGCAATTTCGGGATGTCTTTCGGATCATTCTGCAGATCCGCGTCCATCGGCACCACAATCTGCCCGCGGGCGTGATCCAGACCCGCCATCAGTGCCGCCGTCTGACCATAGTTGCGACGCAGATGCAGGGCCGTCACTCGAGAATCCCTGGCAGCGATTTCGTCCAGTACGGCTGCCGAGCCATCGCTGCTGCCGTCGTTGACCAGAATCAGCTCCCAGCTGCGCTGCAGAGGTTCCAGCGCGGCGACGATGCGCTGATGCAGGATCGGCACGTTCTCCCGCTCGTTGTATACCGGAACGGTGATCGTGAGGTCGGGCGTCGACTCGGTAGAAACAGTCTCGGACATCTGGGCCGTCTGAACTCGAAGCTGCGGTTACCTAAGGATTGCATGGATCCTGGCCTCAGGCGATTCCAATCCATGCCCATGTGGGCCCAATTCTCGCTGCCGCAGCAGCACGGCGAAGATCACGCCCACCAGGGCAAGTACTCCGAAATACCACAGCATTGGCTGATAGCCGGCAGGATTTTCAGCGCCGGCGCTGGCCGCATCATTGAGCCAGCCTGCGGCCAGGTTAGAGAAGGTGAGGCCGATGTTCTGGATCATCGTCATCAGTCCGAAGGCGGTGCCGAGGCGCGCCGGCGCTACCACATGAGCGACCGATGGCCAAAGGATCGCCGGAACGAGAGAGAAACTGATGCCGACCAGCACGGTGACGGTCCACAGCTGCGCCTGACCGATGCCCAGCAGCAGAAAGGTCAGCGGCAACAGAAAGGAACCCAAGATCATGAGGCTGGCGCGCCAGCCGAAGCGGTCGGCAATCAAGCCGAAGACCGGGCTGACGAAGACCGCCGCCAGAAACACATAGCTGTTCATGATGCTGGCGGCGTCCAGGCTGAGCCCGTGGGCGTGCTGGAAGTACTTGATGGCGAAGGTGCTTCGAAAGGGCAGGATCACCGAATAGAAGGTCACGCACAGCGCCAGAACGTACCAATAGGATCGGTCAAAACTGAGCACGTCGCGCCAGACGATCTTCTCTGCCGGCGCTGAGGTGGGAGCCGCAGTCTGATTGCCTGCCCGCCGTTCAATGGCCCAATAGCCGATGGATGCGAGCATGGCCGCGAACGCGAACGCGGCTGCAATCCACAAGGGATCCTGCCAGCCAGCGTCGTAGGCGCCCTTGGCCCAGACCGGGGAAACGTCTGCTGCGTAGGAACCGGCTCGGCCCAGACTGAGGTTGAGCGCCATCGCCAGCGCCAGCGAGCGGCCCAGGAACCACAGGCCCAGGGCCACCGTCGCCGCCACGATCATGGTTTCGGCACCGATACCAAACAGCAATCGCCCGGCTGCCATGACCGCGAAATTGCCGCTGATCGCGGTGAGCAGGGCGCCGGCGAAGCAAATCATCGAAGTCCACAACATCAGTCGGCCCGCGCCGAAGCGATCCGTCAGCAGTCCGCCGATCAGGACCAGGAAGATGTTGGGAAAGCTGTAGATCGCATTGAGCGTCCCGAGCTGGGTGTCGCTGTAACCGAGCAGCCGCTGCAGATGGTCCGCCAGCGGCCCGATGCAGTCATAGACGTAGAAATTGCCGGTCATCGCCAGACTCAGCAGGAGCAGCACCCACCAGCGGGTCTTGCCGCTGTTCGGCGATTCGGTGCGGATGGCGCTCGAATTCATGCGATGCTCCGCTGAGTCCGCGCCGCCTCAGAGCGCCTGGATCAGCCTGGCGTCTTCGACAATCACCGGATAGCGATAACCCGCACCAAAGTCCTTGTCGACAACGACTGTGCCCGTCAGGGTGACGGTATCGCCTCGATTGACCTCGGCCAGCGTGGTGAAGGTCAGATCGTTGCTGCTGTCATCGGCGGCCCCGCTGCCGTCCTGAAGATGCACCCAGTTTCTGCCCATGACGCCTGGGGTGTACTTGACCACCTTGCCGCGCACGCTGATGACCTGTCCCGCCAGTTGCGCTCGCTGCGCCCAGACCTCGGCTACGGTGCGGGCGTCGTTGCCACTCGCTTTCTCGATGTTGCGAAGGTCTTCGGCATCCGCGGCGGCCACGGCGGTGTGCGGATTGACGCCACTGGGCTGCGAGCCGGCAGGCGAGTCCAGTGTGCCGAAATAGACTTCCGGGAAGTTGCGTTGCAGCGACTTGGATTCGAAGTTGCTCATCAGCATCGGCGTCAGGATGGTGACCTTGGCGCCCTTGGCAAGCTCGGCAGCCGGAACCGCGGCCCAGATCTCTCCGTTCGCAGTGTCAAGCTGCAGATAGACATAGGGCGGTGCCGAGAGGGATTCGATCACCGTGCCGCTGAGACCTTCGGTGGCGAACGCCGGGCTTGCGGCCTGATCCGTGGTGGTCGCGGGCGCGGCTTCCTCGGCTTGCGATCCGCAGGCTGCGAGGCAGGCACAGAACAGCGACAGCATGATCGTATTGCGCATCAGATGGGTTCCTGCAGGCAAGGAAAGAGCGAAAGGCTGACCAAGTATGAGGCAGCTGCGGAAATACTTCCTTGACCTGGCGATTTCTGGAGCGCCCTGTTGCTCGGGCGGAGTTGAGTGGCCATGAGGAAGAACGCGCGCCGTCGCGGCCGCTCCTGATCTTCTGGCGCACACCAGGAAGCGGCGCCGTCGCGGCGCCCCACAGATGACACATGACCAAGTTGTGCGCGGACGGCCCGACGGCAAAGCTCAGCGAATCGCGTACTCGCGCAGCTGATCCAGCGAGACCACGCCCAGCGTGTTGAGGTGTGTGGCCTCCAGCACCACCTGTGGTGCCATGCCGGCGGCATAGGCCTCGCGCCAGCGGGTGGCGCACAGACACCACTGGTCACCGGGCAGCAGACCCGGAAAAGCGTATTCGGGTCTGGGTGTGCTCAGGTCATTGCCGGCGGCCTTGCTGAACTCGAGAAATTCCGCCGTCATCACCGCGCACACCAGATGCAGGGCGCGGTCATCGGGATCACTGCGACAGCAGCCATCTCGGAACCAGCCGGTCATGGGTTCGGTGCTGCAGGTCCGCAGCGGCGTGCCCAGTACATTCAATGGCTGCGTGGCGGTGCTCATCGCGTTCCTCTGGTCCGGGAGTGCGTGTTGCTGTACGCGCTGGTGGTCGGCAATGCGCTCAGGCTGGCCGCTTTGCCGTCAACCTGACGGAGGCAAGCGGCTGTGGTGGAAGCACGGAGACCGCGAAGCAGATCGAATATTCATTCTCTCTACTTCGCGACCTCCGCGTCTCAGCGTGAGACGCTGTTGCCAGCCCTCAGGCAGCCTGCGAACTCGGCTCCGACTCACCGGCCAGCTGACGCAACACGTATTGCAGGATGCCGCCGTGGCGGAAGTACTCGACTTCCTTCGGCGTCTCCAGCAGCACGCGCACGTTGAACTGCTTGACGCTGCCGTCCTCGGCTGTGGCGGTGACCTTCAGGGTCTTGCCGGTGCCGTCGCCGATGCCTTCGAAGTCGAAGGTCTCACGGCCTGTCAGGCCCAGGCTGGCGGCGTTCTGGCCGGCTTCGAACTTGCAGGGCAGAACGCCCATGCCACACAGGTTCGAGCGATGGATGCGCTCGAAGCTCTCGGCGATGACGATCTTCACGCCCAGCAGCATGGTGCCCTTGGCCGCCCAGTCGCGTGAGGAACCCGTGCCGTATTCCTTGCCGGCGATAACGATCAGCGGAGTGCCAGCGGCCTGGAACTTCATCGAAGCGTCGTAGATCGAGGTGACCTCATTGCTCGGGAAATAGGTGGTGTAGCCACCTTCGGTGCCCGGCGCCAGCTGATTCTTCAGGCGGATATTGGCAAAGGTGCCGCGCATCATGATTTCGTGGTTGCCGCGGCGCGAGCCGTAGCTGTTGAAATCCGCGTACTGCACGCCGCGATCGGTCAGGTACTTGCCGGCGGGGGTGGTCGGCTTGAAATCACCGGCCGGGGAGATGTGGTCGGTGGTGATCGAATCGCCCAGCAGGGCCAGTGCCCGTGCGCCCTTGACGTCGCTGATGGTGCGCAGCTGCATGGTGATGCCGTCGAAATAGGGCGGGTTCTGCACATAGGTCGATTCGCTGTCCCAGGCATACAATGCGCTTTCCGGGGCCTTGATCGAGCGCCAGCGCTCGTCGCCGTCGAACACGCCCTCATAGGAAGCCTTGAAGCCAGCCGCATTGACCGCGGTGCGCACGGTTTCGGCGATCTCGTGATTGCTCGGCCAGATGTCCTTGAGGTACACCGGCTGACCATCGCTGCCCGTACCCAGCGGTTCACGGGTGAGGTCCACATCCAGGCTGCCGGCCAGCGCGTAGGCCACCACCAGCGGCGGTGAAGCCAGATAGTTCATGCGCACTTCGGCGTGCACGCGGCCCTCGAAATTGCGGTTGCCCGACAGCACCGATCCGACAATCAGATCGCCCTCGGCGATGCCCTTGCTGACTTCAGGCGGCAGCGGGCCGGAATTGCCGATGCAGGTGGTGCAGCCATAACCGACCACATGGAAACCGAGCTTCTCCATCGGCTCCAGCAGGCCGGCTTTCTTGAAGTAGTCGGTCGCCACCTGCGAGCCCGGCGCCAGCGAGGTCTTCACCCAGGGCTTGGTGGTCAGTCCCTTGGCGACCGCATTGCGCGCCAGCAGGCCGGCACCGAGCATGACCGAGGGATTGGAGGTGTTGGTGCAACTGGTGATGGCGGCAATGACCACGGCGCCGTCGCTGAGTTCGTAGCTGCCACTGTCGGTCGTGACCGTGCCTTTGCCCGGCGTGGCGCTCTTGCCGCGAGCGGCGCGGGCTTCGGCCATGGCCACCTGATTGCTCTCGTAGTTGGCCTTCACATCGGCCAGCAGCACGCGATCCTGCGGACGCTTGGGGCCCGCCAGGCTGGGCTTGACGTCGCCCAGATCCAGTTCCAGCACATCGGTGTACTCGGCATCCGGTGCGCCCGGCACGCGGAACAGGCCATTGAGCTTGGCGTACTGCTCGACCAGCGCGACCTGCTCGTCACTGCGACCGGACAGGCGCAGATAGGCCAGCGCCTCGTCATCGATCGGGAAGATGCCGCAGGTGGCGCCATATTCCGGGGCCATGTTGGCAATGGTGGCGCGATCGGCCAAGGGCAGTTCGTTCAGGCCTTCGCCGAAGAACTCGACAAATTTCTCGACCACGCCGCGCTTGCGCAGCATCTGCACCACGGTCAGCACCAGATCGGTGGCGGTGGCGCCCTCGGGCATCTTGCCGGTCAGGCGGAAGCCGATGACTTCCGGAATCAGCATGGTCGAAGGCTGGCCGAGCATGGCCGCTTCGGCCTCGATACCACCGACGCCCCAGCCGAGTACGCCGATGCCGTTGATCATGGTGGTGTGCGAATCGGTGCCGACCACGGTGTCCGGGTAGGCCCAGGCCTTGGCGCCTTCGGTGGCGAAGACCACGCGGGCCAGATATTCCAGATTCACCTGGTGGACGATGCCGGTACGCGGCGGCACCACCTTGAAGTTGTCGAAAGCCTTCTGGCCCCAGCGCAGGAAGCCGTAGCGCTCCTTGTTGCGCTCGAATTCGATACGGGCATTGAGATCCACCGCGTCGCTGGTGCCAAAACGATCCACCTGCACCGAGTGATCGATGACCATTTCCGAGGGAATCAGCGGATTGATCTTGTTGGGATCACCGCCCAGGGTCTTCATGGCATCGCGCATCGCGGCCAGATCGACCACGCAGGGCACGCCGGTGAAGTCCTGCATGACCACCCGCGCCGGCATGAACGGGATCTCCTGGGTCGACGGGGTCTTCGGATCCCAGTTCAGCAGCGCCGAGATATGGGCCGGCGTGACGTTTTCGCCGTCCTCGAAGCGCAGCAGATTCTCCAGCAGGATCTTCAGCGAGTAGGGCAGACGCGCCAGGTTGTACTTCGGCTCCAGAGCCGTAAGTTTATGATAGTTATAGGTCTTGCCGCCGGACTCGAAAGTCGCGTGGGTGCCGAAGCTGTTGCTCATGATTAGCCTCCGAGGATGAGGAACTTCATCCCGGCGCAGGCCCGAGGCCAACTCGCCGGGAACAGCCCATCATTATGAACCAAGCCGGGCCTCTACGCAGGCCGACTCATGGCGAATTGCGGGTAGATGGGTTGGCCAGACTCCATCCAGCGCCACCGCAGTGATTCACGCAGAGGCGCGGAGGTCGCGGAGAAAGGCGGGTAGTTCGGCAACACAGGGGCGGCGATGCGCTCTTGTAGGTCCAGACTTGTCTGGACGCTCGTCAGCGGTGCGCTCTTGTAGGTCCAGACTTGTCTGGACGCTCGTCAGCGGTGCGCTTTTGTAGGTCCAGACTTGTCTGGACGCTCTTGGCGAAGTGCAGAAGACGCGTCCAGACAAGTCGGGACCCACAAGAGCCGGGAGCTGGCGTCATTGCGAGCCACCTGTGTCGGCCCGACACTGCTCACGGGCCATGAACCCGCCGTCGTAGGTCATGTTGTCCGCGTCAGCGGACTACGTGACATCGAATTGCGTCACGTAACTCGCTACGCGAGCAACGTGACCTACAACAGCAAATCAACAACTTGCGATATGGGTTCATGGAGAGCGCAGCGACGGTTTCGTCCACTGGTAGGAGCGCCCTCGTGGCGCAACCACTACTGTGGACCTGCGGCTTGCCGGTCGCGACGCGAGGTCGCTCCTACAGGCAGCTTGTGGTTCATGGCCCGTGGGCAGTGTCGGGCCGAACCAGGTGGCTCGCAATGACACCAAAGTTTGGGGGCAAGTCCTGAACTGCGGTAGTCGGCCTTTCGCGATCCATGCGGAGTTACCCGCGCCCAAGGCTTGATTGATCCGTCGCAGGTGCTAGCCTTCCCGTGCCCCGTGCCCCGTGCCCCGTGCCCCTTTCCACAATCGCCGCCTGCCATGCTCGATATTCTGCGTGAACTCTGGGCCTTCCTGCGTGAGCGGAAGAAGTACTGGCTGATGCCGATCGTGCTGGTGCTGGTGGCCATCGGCGGCATCCTGATTGCGGTGAAGGGCTCGGTGATCGCGCCGTTCATCTACACCTTGTTCTGAGGCGGGAATGAGCGATTTCGTCAACCGTGGATATCATCTCTATCTCGGTGGTTGCCATTGCGGCGCCGTGAGTTTTCGATTCCGCGGACCGGAAGCGCTGGATGTGCTTGAGTGCAATTGCTCGATCTGCGCGATGACCGGCTATCTGCATGTCACGGTTCCGCATGCGGCCTTCGAACTGCTGTCGGGACCGGAGGCGCTGATCGACTACCGTTTTGGCACCGGTGCTGCGCGTCATCTGTTCTGCCGCCACTGCGGCATCAAGAGCTTCTACCAGCCGCGCTCGCACCCGGATTGTTACAGTGTCAATCTGCGCTGCATCGAAGGCGGAGCCGAGCACCTCGGCCATCTGGAGCGCTTCGACGGACGCCACTGGGAAGCCGCCGCGGTCAAGCTCTCGTAGGTGCGACTGGGACACTGCCGCGGCCAGGCTCTCGTAGGAGCGACCTCGCGTCGCGACCCGCGTGCCGTTGGTCGTCGCAAGAATCGGAATCCGCGGTGGGTTGCGGTATGGAGCAGGACGCAGAGGACGCAGAGGACGAGCAGAAAGAACGCCGAGAAGAGCAAAAATCATCCGGGATCAGCTTCTCTCTGCGTTCTTTGCGACTCTTTGCGTTCTCCGCGTTGAAGATCTTGTTGGCCAACGGCAGGAGTTCTGCCGGTCTTGCCAGCGGATCTTACGGACCATTGCGACGCCGGGTTGCCCGCAGGCGTGGCGCTGGTCGCGACGCGAGGTCGCTCCTACTGTCGAGGCGCGGGGCGTGACACGAGCTCGCTCCTACCGCGGGCTGTAGCCGGTCAGCTCCAGATAGCCCTCACCGCTGATTGGCTGTCCGGCGCGCAGTCCTTGGGCGTCGATGGCACCCTCCCAGTATCGGGTGGTGGTGTCGAGTTCCTGATCCTCGCGCAAGGGCGTGATTTCCAGCGTCAGGCCGAGTGAGGGCGAGTGCAGGCGCCAGCGCACGGGCCAGGACACGCCGGTCTTGTCGCTCCGCCAGTATCCGCTGGGCTCGATGTCGATATCCTCAGCCAACAGCGCCTGCACCCCGCCGTCGGCTGCGATCAGACTGCCATGACGGGCGACCACCTGATCCTGCCGATCGCGGATATTGAACAGCATCAGGGCGCTGCCGTCGCTCAGTCGCAGCGAGAACCAGTCCCAGCCGACCTGATCGGCGGCGAGTACGCCCGAGGTCCATTCGTGGTCGTACCAGGCCTGCCCGCTGACGGCAAAGGTGTTTTCAGCGATCTGGATCTGACCGACCGCCGTCAGCCTGGGATAGCTGTAGTAGGCCGAAGCGCTGCCCGGTGCGTCGGATTTGCGGCTATAGCCGGCGTCGCCATGCAGCACGGGTGAGTCGGCGCCGCTCAAGGACAATCGATAGCGGAATCCGGCGCCACCACAAGCGAGTTCCAGCGGCAGGAAGGCCTGGTCGCTGGCGCTGGCGATCGAACAATCATTGGCCCAGACGCGCCAGGGGTTCTGCTGCACACCGGCCAGTCCGGCCGCGCCGCGGGCCCAGTGTTCGTCGTAGAGAAAGCGATCACCGTCGATATCGGTGACTGCTGCATGCGCCAGGTAGATCTGCTTGCCGCTCCAGTCGCTCCGTACGGCAACGTCTTCAGGCTGCAAACCGTAGCGAAACAGCGCCACCTGGGTGCCGAAGCGACGACCTTCCGCCGTTTGCAAGCGGGCGGTGAGGTACCACCATTCGATGCGCTGGCGCGGATGGGCAGCGTGGTCGCGCGGGAACACCAGTTGCAGTGGAGATTCGATGCTCTCGAAGCTCAGGTTATTGGCGGAAGACAGCGTTCGTGACAGCGAAGTGCTCGAGTCAGTTTCCGGCGCTGGGGTAGAGCAGGCGGTGAGCATCAGAACCAGGATCGCGGGCAGAGCCCGCTCCCACAGCTGGCGCAGTCCTGAGCTTTTTCTCACAACGGCGATTCCCGCAGCTGCTGCGCCAGGGTCTTGCGGCGCTGGGTTCGGGCCGGCAGCGTGCCGGCGAGCATGGCGCTGACCACGGCGACGCCGATCGCGGTCAGCAGCTGATCCCAGGGCAGCTGCAGCTGCATGCTCCAGCCGAAGGAGCGGCGGTTGATGACGTCAATCAAGAGCACCGCCAGACCAATGCCGATCGGCAAGGCCAGCAGGCCGGCCATCAATCCCAACAGACTGGCCTGCAGCCATTGCAGTCGCAACAAACTGGAGCCAGACAGTCCCAGGCTGCGCAGCAACGCGAATTCCCGTTGGCGTTCGATTGCCAGCGCCGACAGCGCGCCGACCACGGCCACGACCGCGATCAATCCGGCCAGCAGCCGCAGCAGATCGGTGACCGCGAAAGTGCGCGCAAAGACGGCCAATGTGCGCTCGCGAATGGACTCGGCCGATACCACTTGCACTCCAGGCTGATCAGCACTCAAGGCCTCCAGATTGCGGGTCAGCGCTGCTACCGAGTCTGCATCGGCATAGAGACCGATGGCGCCGACCGCCATATCGGCAAAGCGGCTTTGATAATGGTCCAGCGCCAGTGTCAGCACGCCCTGGGACGAGGCATAGTCGCGATAGATGGCGGCAACTCTGACGGGCGCCAGGCCCTCGGCGCCAGGCAGGTCCAGGCTGTCACCGAGCTGCAGTTTCAAGCGGGTTGCCAGAGGCTCGCTGATCAGTGCTTCGCCTGCGGCAAACTGCTGCCAGACCATGTCCGGATCGGCAGCGATCCAGTCGAAACCGTCGCGAGCTTCGATCGGCAGGCTCAGACCGACGACGTCGATCGGGCCGCTGTCCAGCATTCTCTGGCTGCGCCGGGTCTGACTGAGTTGGCGTACGCCGGGTAGCGCGGCGGCAGTCTCTATCAGGTCAGGCGGCAGCGCACCCCGACCTCGTGCCGAGACGTAGACATCGGCTTGCAGGCTGCGATCGATCCATTGCGACACCGCGCTGCGGAAGCTGTGGATCATGCTGCTCATGCCGATCACCGTGGCGATGGCCAGAGACAATGCCGCCAGAGCGATTCCGGTACGGCCGAGGCCCCGGCGGCTGCCGGCCAGCAGCCATTGCGGCAGCACCCGGGCTTGGCCCAGAACGCGTTCCAGCCCGAGCAGTACGCCGTAGGCGAGCCAGGGCACCAGACCCAGTGCCGCAATCAGGCAGATGAACAGGGCGACAAAGGCATTGCTCAGATTCTCCGGGCCCAGCTTCAACAGGGCGACACCCAGCGCAAACAGCAGCAGCGCGGGCAGGGCGAGGCCGCGGACCCGGCGCGTCTGCGGGTTGTCCTCAAGGGCGGAAGAGCGCGCCCGCCCCAGGGCGCTCAGCGTGCTCAGCCTCAGCATATCCAGCAGCGGCAGGGTGACCGCGAAAAGCGCGCCCAGCATGGACAGGCCTGCAGCCTTGGCCAACAGCCACGGCGAGATGCTCAGCCCGCCGCTGGCGCCGCGGCCGTACAGCTCGGCATAGGTGCCGTCGATGCCGAGCAGCAGCAGTCGACCTAGCAGGATGCCGAGCGCCATGCCGATCAGTGCCGCGATCAGGCCTGTCAGGGCGGCCTCGGCCAACAGCAAGGCCGCCAGCAATCGACGACCGACACCGAGGGCGCGCCACAGGCCGATCATGGCGCCCCGTCTCAGGGTGAGAAAACTCAAGGTTTGGAACACCACAAACAGCCCCACCAGCATTGCCAGCAGGCTGAGCGCCTTGAGATTGATCTCGAAGGCCCGGCTCATCGACGCCAGCTGGGTGTCCTGCTCGGTGGTGGCCAGCAGTCGCAGTCCCGCGGGCAGTGTCCGGGCGATACTTTCGGCGGTTACTTGATCGATCTGCAGGTCGATGCGGCTGTAGCCGTTGCTGCCCAGAGCCCGTTGTGCCGCGGCGAGGTCCAGAATGATCCAATCGCGCGCTGCTTCGGGGAGCGCTTCGTCGGCCATCAGCCCGCGCACCACAAAGGCCAGGTCGTGGCCGTCAACACGCACATTCAGCGTGGATCCGGCAGCCAGTCCGAGCTGCCGCGCCATTCCGGCTGCGATCAGGGCGCCGTCAACATCGCCTATGAGCTGACGAAAGCCAGGGCTCTCGATATCGGTGTTGCCGGCGTCGCCGGAGAGCCAGGGGCGCATCTGCAGTTCGCTCATCGGGTCGATGCCGAACAGACGCAGACGCCGCCCATCCGCTGCGTGGATCGCTTCCAGATCAATCACCGGCGCGCTGCGGCGCAGACCCTGTTTGCGCAGCTCGGCCAGCAGCGACTGCGGCACCGGATCGGCATCGCTGATGATCTGATGGGTTGCAGCGCCAGACAGGGCTCGCCGGGCGTCGGCGAAAGCAGATTGTGCGCTGTTGATGGACACGTCGATGGCCACCACCACAGCCACACTCAGACTCAACCCCAGCAGCATCAGCAGCGCTTGCCCCGGTGCCCGGCGGTGCCCTTGGTACAGAGCCAGCAGCAAACGTCGCAGTGCGCTCATGCGTCGACCAGTCGGCCGTTGGAGATGCGCAGCAGCCGATCCGCCTGACCCATCACCTCCTGGGCGTGGGTGGCGATGACCAGACTGGCGCCGCGCTGGCGACAGGCACTGGTCAACAGACGCATCACCGCGGCGGCGTTGTCGGCATCGAGGCTGCCGGTGGGTTCGTCGGCCAGCAGTACAGCCGGCTGGTGCACGAGCGCCCGGGCCACGGCCACCCGCTGTTGCTGGCCGCCCGAGAGCTGATCGGGGTAACGTGTTGCCAGCTCTCCCAAACCGAGTTCGTCGAGTAGGGCCGAGGCGCGGACGCGCGAGCTGCGCGCGTCGGCGCCGTTCAGCTCCAGCGGCAGCCGCAGATTGTCCAGCGCCGACAGCGAGGGCACCAGGTTGTAGTTCTGAAACACCAGCCCCAGATGCTGGCGCCGGAAGGCGGTGCGGCGGTCTTCGCTCAAGGCGGTGATGTCGACGTCGCCGTATACCACCCGCCCACTGTCGGGCGTGTCGATGCCGGCCAACAGATGCAGCAGGGTCGACTTGCCGGCACCGCTGCGTCCGACCAGCGCCACGCACTGGCCGGGCTCGATCAGCAGATCGACAGCGTCGAGCACGGGGACAGGGCCGAAACCGCGGGTCAGGCCGGAGACATTGATATCCATGTCGCGCAGCTTGTCAGTAGCGAGGTGAAGCCCTGATGTTGCCCTACTTCAGTGCGGCTGCAACCGTAGCCCAGGCAAGCGCAGCGCACCTGGGAGCTCATCGCGGGATTGCCCCGCGTGCGCCTGCGGCTTACCCGGGCTACGAAAGCATGCGGGCTACCGGTTATCCGCGGGCCTTGAGACGGGCGACCAGGGCCTGCAGCACCGATTGGGTTTCCGCATGGAACCAGCCTTCGACAAATTCGTCGACCTGATCGGCCTTGGGCGTCTGATAGATCGCGCGCAGATCGGCGCGGGCCGATTCGCGGTTGATGCGCATGGCCCGCGGGGGCAAGCCGAGGTGGAAATGACACCACTCCAGCGCCCGCGGGATCACCTGATCCGGCGCCACCAGCTCATCCACCAGACCAATCCGGGCCGCTTCGCTGGCGTCGATCATGTTGCCGGCGACGATATGGCGTTCGGCCTGATGCGGGCCCAGCAGCCTGCGCAGGGAGGCCAGGATCGCGGTTGGCAGCGCCAGACCCACCTGGGTTTCGTTGAGGCCGAGTTTGTAGGGGCCGTCGGCCATGACCCGATAGTCGCAATTCAGGGCGACGACGGTGCCGCCAGCCGGGCTATGTCCGGTGATGGCCGCGACCGTCGGGATCGGTGAGCAGGCAATCGCGCTGAGCACGCCGAAGAAATCGGCCCACATCGCCAGCATGCCCGCCTTGTCCAGCTTGAGCAGGGCCGGCACATCGAGGCCAGCACTGAACAGGCCGGGGCCGGCCGAGATCACCACGGCGCGGGCGCCGCTGTCGGGCGCGGCGCGCACCGATTGGTGCAGCAGCGCAATCAGTTCAGGCGACAGCGCATTGACCGGTGGTCGGGCCAGACGCAGTTCCAGAATGTCCTCGTGCTTGATCTTGTCCAGCATGCGGTTCACCGGTGGCAGGTTCAGGTGCCCGAACATAGCATCGGCGCATGGAATTCACGCTCAACGGAGATTTGCAGATGAAAACCAGGATGTTTGCACTGATTGTGGGTCTGTCCGCTTCCCAGGCCTGGGCCTGCGGCGAGCTCACCACAGCCGATGCCTGGGTGCGGCTGGCGCCGCCGGGCGCTGCGGTCATGGCCGGTTATCTGACCCTGTCGAACAGCAGCGAGCAATCGGTGCTGGTGCAGGGCGCCAGTTCAGCGGATTTCGACAAGGCCGAGCTCCACAGCATGAGCATGGATGGTGGCGTCATGCAGATGCGCAAGCTCGACTTGATCGAGGTGAAGGTCGGTCAGGAAATCAAGCTGGCCCCGGGCGGCAACCACCTGATGCTGATCGGGCCCAAACGTAGCTTCAAGGCCGGCGATCAGATCGAGGTGGCGCTGAATCTGTGTGAAGACAAGCAGCAGCTGGTCCAGTTCACGGTGCGGGAGTCGGCGCCCTGAGGTAGTGGATGCAGACAGAATCACCCGCTGCGCGGCCAAGTGGATCCGCGCAGCGGCTGACTGAGCTTCTTCGCGACCTTTCTGCTTTTCCTTTGCGCCCTTCGCGTCCTGCTTCTGCCTGGGACGCGAAGGTTGGCGGTCGCGACGCGAGGTCGCTCCACAGGTGAACTATTCAGCGCGATCATTTCACCAGCGATCGCGCAGCTGCCCTGGAGGGCGCCGCGCCGCCGCGCCGCCTTGCGCGGGGCAACAGCGGCCGCGCTGGCGCGCGGCCCTCCTCAATGCCGCTCCGGCCGACTCCTGGCGCACAGTGGGTGACCAAGGTCCTGCGCGATCACAGTAGTCACAGAGCATTTCTGAATGTCTGAAGGTTCTTCTTCGCGCCCTTTCTGCTTTTCCTTCGCGTCCTTCGCGTCCAGCTTCTGGTCCATCTCCGCCTCAGCGCAGTGTTGTCGGCCGGCGGTCGCGACGCGAGGTCGCTCCTACAGGCCCGGTGCTGCCTCGAGGGTGCGGGTGCGTGTGGGCAGGGCGTGGCGAAAGATCCGTGCGAGCACTCCGCCATACTGGCGCCAGAAGCCGCCGGTGTTGTAGTACACGCCGTAGCGGGCGCAGATCTCGCGCACTTTCGGTGCCATCTCGGTGTAGCGGGGCGCCGGGATGTCCGGGAACAGATGATGTTCGATCTGGTGGCTGAGATGGCCGCTCATGATGTGGAACCAGCGACCGCCTTCCAGATTGCTGGAGCCCTGGATCTGCCGCAGATACCAGTGGCCGCGGCTTTCGCCTTCGACTTCTGCCCGGGTGAAGATGTGCGCTTCAGTGGTGAAATGGCCGCAGAAGATGATGGCATTGGTCCACACATTGCGGATCAGGTTGGCGGCGAGGTTGCCGAGCAGCACGCGCTGCCATTGCCAGAAGGCCAGCGCCGGGAACAGCACATAGTCCTTGAACAGTTGCAGCCCGGCCTTGCGCAGGAATGGGCGTGAGCGAGTCATCAATTCACTGCTGCTCATGCGGCCCTTGAACCAGCGTCCGATCTTGAGATCGTGGATGGCCACGCCCCACTGGAAATTGATCGCCAGCAGCAGGTACCACAAGGGTTGGAACAGCGCGGCCGGCGACCAGCGCTGGGCCTCGGTGAGGCGCAGCATGCCGTAGCCATAATCGTGATCCTTGCCCAGCACATTGGTGTGATCGTGGTGCTCGACATTGTGCGAATGGCGCCAGTGATCGCCGTCGCAGACGATGTCCCACTCGTAGCTCTGTGAATTCAGGCTGGGATCGTTCATCCAGTCATACTGACCGTGCATGACGTTGTGGCCGATCTCCATGTTCTCGAGGATCTTGGCGAAGGCCAGGCTGATCACGCCCAGCACCCAGCTGATGGGTCCAAAACCAAACATCAACAAGCTGCGTCCGCCGATAGCGGCGCCCTGGGCTGTGGCGCGCATGCGCCGGATGTGGCGAGCGTCGCGGTCGCCGAGTTCGTTGACCACCTGTAGCCGCAGTGCGTCCAGTTCAGCTTCGAAGCGGCCCAGTTGCTCGGGGCTCAATCGTGTCTTCGGATTCATGGGCAGGTCCTTGGGTTCAGAGCGCCAGTTCAACAGCGCTTTGCGGGGTTGAAATGCACAACTGGATCAGTTCTTCACCGGGCGAGGACAGCTGTCCTGTGAGCAGGTTCTTGACCGTGCCCGAGTGTTTGCGGCACTGGCAGCTCATGCAGATGCCGCGCCTGCAGCCAAAGCGGGGCTGCAATCCGGCGGCTTCTGCAGCCTCCAGCAGACTCTGTCCGCTGTTTGCAGTGAACATCTGTTCCGGTTTTCCGTGGGTGATGGCGTGGGTGCTGGCGTCGGTATCGATCAGGGCAGCGCGGCGCCCGAAACTCTCACTCTGCAGTCGCGACGACAGCCCGGCCTCGGCGTAATGCACCTCGACGGCCTGCATGAAGTCGTCCGGGCCGCAGAGCAGGGCATTTCTATCGGCCCAGTCGGGCACGAGGGTGTGCAAATCCTGCGCCCGCAAGCGACCGGATTCGGCACTGCCGTGGAAGTGAATCTTCAGGCCGGGCAGCTGCAGGGCGCGCTGCTTCAGCTCGTCGGCGCCGATCCAGTCGCCAGAGTCGCGGGCGCCATGAATCAGGCAGATGTCGGTGGTCGCCGCGGTATTGGCGTGTCCGTCCAGGATCGAGAGCATTGGCGTGATCCCGCTGCCAGCGCTGATCATGAGCAGCGGCGCCGTGCTGACCTTGGATGCAAAGTCCCCGCTGGCCTGGCTGATGCGCACGATCTGACCGGGTTCGAGTCGATGGGCGGCTAATGAGACCAGCCCCCGATCCTTGGCCTTGATGGTGAGCCTGAGCAGTCCATCCCGGCGCGGCGCTGCCGACAGGCTGTAGCAGCGCGAGTGCCTGACACCTGCGATTTCCAGTTCCAGCATCAGATGCTGACCCGGCTGGAAGCCGCGGAAATGGCGATTGGGCTTCAGCCACAAGCTGCGCACATGGGGTGTTTCGATCACGTTGCGGACTATCCGGGCCCGAACTTCGCCCAGCGACCAGAGTGGGTTGATCGCTGTGGCCAGGCGCTGCCAGGCTGCAGCATCGTTCAGCGGCGCCCATGCCGGGTGCCTCAGCCACTGTCCCAGGGAGGGCTTCGGTGCTGCTGATTCGGTCAGGATCATGGCGCTCGCGTTCAAAGTGAGTGAACATATGTTCACCCAAATGATTGGAGCAGCGACTCGAAAAACCGAGTGCAGGGGACCAGAGCCTATACTGACGCTGGAATCGGGATTCAGCAGGGGAAGTGTTTGCCCGCCATCAAGAAAGCGCCGCGTGCTGAAGGCGAGGCATCGGGCACTCGCGGTGAACGCAAGGAACGCACGCGTCTGCATCTGATCGAGGCGGCACTGGTGCTGCTCGGTCAAGGCCGAGGATTCACCTCACTCTCGCTGCGCGAAATCACCCGCGAGGCCGGCATTGTTCCGGCGGCTTTCTATCGACATTTCCGCGATCTGGACGAACTCGGACTGGCCCTGGTGGAGATGGGCGGAGTCACGCTCAGGCGCTTGTTGCGCGAGGCCCGCCGTGACGGCGTGCCTCCCACCGACATGTTGCGTGGATCGGTGTTGATCTACAAACGCTTCGTCGAGGAGCGCAGTCTGGTCTTCCGCTTCATCGCCGGCGAACGCGGCGGTGGATCCCGGGTCATCCGCGAAGCCATCCGCACCGAGGAAAGCCATTTCGCCTCGGAGATGGCGCAGGATCTGCGCGCACTTGGCACCTTGCCTGATCTTTCCAGCAGCAGCCTGCAGATGATCTGCGGGCTGGTGGTCACGACCATGCTCAACGCCGCGTCCGACATCCTCGATCTGCCCCAGGGTCGATCGCGCCAGGAGACCGAGCTCGTCGAGAACTTCGTGCGCCAGCTGCGGCTGATCTTTCTGGGCGCGCGGCATTGGCGGGAGGAGTAGCAGGCCGAGGTCACGAGGGCACGAGGGCGCGCAAGAGCAGCATCGGCGCGAGCTTTTGATCTTTCGTGCCCTCGCGCCCTCGGCCAAGGATTCACTCCAGCACCGGCTCGGATAGCGAAGCCCGAAACGGTCCGCGCGCCCAAGGGCTGGGCTGCTTGAGCTCCTCGGGGCTTGGATCCAGCGTCGCGGCGGCAACCTGCGGCGCGGTCGTGCCGGTCAGCACCGACTGCTCACGCTTCGAGCGCAGCAGCGGATAGAACAGCTGCACCGTCCAGCGCTCCGGCCCGTAGACCACATCGTCATAGAGCCCTGATCGGGCAGGATACTGCCGCGTGATCCGCGCCGTGCCGAACAGTACATCCCAGAAGAACAGGAGATTGCCGTAATTGCCCTTGTAATGGCCAATGCCATCGGCCTGGGTCATGGCGTGGTGGGCGTAGTGCGTGGCGGGGGTGGAGATCGTGCGTTCGACGAGCCACGCCAGCGGGTGCAGCCAGCGATGGCGATAGAGCACTGAATCCCAGCGCACTTCACTGTGGGCGCCGAAGATCACCAGCATCTTCACCAGTACGTACCAGGGATAGACCGCCCCCAGACCCATGAACACCAGATAGGCGCTGATCCATAGCCCGGGCATCATCGCGTAGTAGAAGAAATTGTTGCGGTAGACCACCCGGATGCCCATGTACGGTGCCGAATGGTGGGCGCGGTGCAGAGGCCAGAGCAGTGGCGAATGCGAGGCCCGATGCCACCAGTACTGGGTCAGATCATCGCCGATCAGCAACAGCCCGATCATGGCCCAGACCGGCAGGTGTGCCAGGCTACCGGCCATTTCCGGCGTGTAGCACTCGGCCAGCCAGCCCACCAGCAACAGAATGCCGGGGTAGATGGCACCGGCAAAGAGCATGGTCATCGCGCCTTCCAGCGGCGCGTCCTCGTGGGTTTCATGCGGACTGCGAAAGCGCCCGCGCAGCCATTCGGCGATCGCAAATCCGACGAAGATGATGACGATCGCCAGTGCGGTGTGCTCGGAAATCCACTGCAGCATGCTGTGCCCCTCCCAGGACGGCGGATGTTGTCATGGTGGACACTGTCGTTCGCGCTGGCGATGATCCGACATGGGAAATTGATGATCGGAGCCCAGTGGCGCGCGGCACCACCACGTCGATTACCGTGAGGTTTCTGGTCGCCGAACTCGATCGTTTCGGGGTGGCGCCGGATGCCCTGCTGCAGCGCGCCGGCGTCAGCCGTGAACAGCTGTCGTCGCCGGAAATGCAGTTTCCGCTGGAGGCCTTCGATCAGCTCTGGAGCATGGCCGCAAGCTTGCGTGTCGATATCGGTCTGCGTCTGGTCGATGAGTTTCCGCCCGGACAGATGCATGTGGTCACGCATCTGGCGCTGCGTTGTGCCAGCGTCGGAGAGGCCCTGGAATCGGTGGTGCGCTACATCCGCCTGACCGATGCCGATGACCGGATGATGCTGGCGCGGGACGGCGCCGAAGCCTGCCTCGGTTATGCCAACGCCGCGCTGGATCAGGGACATCGACACAATCCCTGGATTGTCGAACACTTCTACAGCATGTGCTGCGTGTTCATGGCCCAGGCCGCGGGTCGCCAGCTGCCGCTGCGCCGGGTGCAGTTTCGGGCGCCGCCACAGGCGCCATTGGCGGCCTATCGACATCGTTTCGGTATCGATCCCGAATTCTCGACTGCGCGCAACGCCCTGTGCTTCGATCAGCAGGCTCTGGCTTGGCCGCTGCAGACCCACGACCAGTACCTGCGCGACATCCTTGAGCAGTTTGCCAGCCACCGCTTGCCAGCGGCGGTCGAGAGCTTCGGCGAGCGCGTCGCCGAACAGCTGCGTCTAGGCTGGCTGGGTGGCAGACCCTTGTCCCTGGAGCAGACGGCGCGGGCCTGCGAGGTCAGCCGGGACGTGCTCCGATCACGTCTGGCCGACGCCGGCTTGAGTTTCCGGCAGCTGAAGGACGACTGCCGCCGCGATCTGGCACGGGTGCATCTGGCCGGGCGCCTGTCGCTCAGCGAGATCGCCTATTTGCTCGGCTTTTCCGAACCTGCGGCACTGCAACATGCGGTGAAGCGCTGGTTTGGGGTGTCCGCGGGCGAGTTCAGGCGCGCGCTGACCGAGCAGAACGCATCGCCATCGCAGCGCTCAGCAACAGTGCCAGGGACAGCACATCAGCCTGGAAGATCCTGAGCAGACTTGCGCTGGGTGGCCACGCTGAGATCATCAGCAGCAGGAAGGCCAGATCGCTGAGGGCGGTCCAGGCAATGCACAGTCCGCGCCATGGCCGGTGCCAGATGGCCGCCAGCAGCGCCATCGCCAGCAGCCCGAACATGGCGCCGCGATGGCGCATCAGCAGAATCAGGTCCAAATTGGAGCCGGGCGACAGTGCGTACAGCTCGGTCAATAGCCCGGCTTGAAAGAAGCTGGCGGCCGGCAACAGATGAATCAGCCCTGCCAGCAGCAGAGCCCCCTGGATCAACCATTCGCGTGCCGGTTTTTCTGCTTGCATCGGCTTGACCCTTGTGGCTGTGACCGTCGCAGATTGGCACCTGCGCTGGCACCCGTCGATTACCTGGCAGGTCATGTCCACGCTTCCGTGGGAGGGTTAGGATTGACGCATGAATCGCGAATCCGCCGTTGGACTATTGCTCAGGGACTGGCGCCATCGGCGCCGGCGCAGCCAGCTGGATCTGGCGGCCGATGCCCGGATTTCGACCCGGCATCTCAGCTTTGTGGAAACCGGTCGCTCCAGACCCAGCCGTGAAGTCATCCTGGAATTGGCAGCAGCGCTGGACCTGCCGTTGCGAGAGCGCAACCGTCTGCTGCTGGCAGGGGGCTTTGCGCCGCAGTTTGTCGAGCAGGCCTTGAATGACGCCCCCATGCAGGCGGCGCGGCAGGCGGTACAGAGCGTGCTCGATGGCCACGAGCCCTTTCCGGCACTGGCGGTGGATCGCCACTGGAATCTCTTGCTCAGCAATCGCAGCGCCGAGCGGCTGTTGCAGATGGCGTCTCCCGAGTTGCTGGCGGCGCCCGTCAATGTGCTCAAGGTCAGTCTGCATCCGCGGGGTTTGGCCCCGGCGGTCATCAATCTGGGAGAGTGGCGCCGCTATCTGCTGGCGCGGCTGCAGCGCTTGTGCGAGCAGACTCACGACCCGCAACTGCAGCAGTTGAGCGAAGAGTTGACCGCGTACCCGAGCTTGCCGGGTGAAGACGCGGCCGCTGCGCCTGAATCGGTGCTGCCCGATGTGATGATGGTGCTGCGCCTGCGCAGTCCGGTCGGGGATCTGGCCCTGTTTGGAACCTTGACGGTGTTTGGCTCGCCGACCGAAATCACGCTCTCCGAGCTGGCGCTGGAGGCGTTTTATCCGGCCGACCCGACCACGGCCGACCGACTTCGACAACTGGCGGCGCTGGACTGAGCCTCGCGACCGGCGCAGTCGGCTTGCGGGGGCTACAATGCGGCAGCCGGCGCCGCCGGCGCACCTACTCAAGGATGTTCATGCCCCACGTTCATGCACCAGGTCTGGTGCTGCGCTTTGACCCGCAGACTCTCGCATCCGACGGCGCCAGCTTCACCGGCACCGATGACGTCGAATACTCGCCACAGCAGTTCTACGTCTGCATCGAAGCCAATCCCAAGGATGCGCTGTGGGTGCCGCTGTTTGCCGGACCCGGACCCGGTCGCAAGGGGATCGCCCCCAAGGGCAAGACCGGCGGGCCGCGCTGGATCAAATACAGCTCCTTCTACGACAGCGGACATCTGTGCCGGATCGCGCACAAGGCAGCACAGCTGGCATCCAAGGCGGCCTACGACGAGTCCACACCCAAGGCGCCCAATCGCATGGCCTTGGCCGATCTGCCCGTCCGCAGCGAATTCCCCGATGACTCGGCATTTCGGCCGATGGCCGGGAATGTGGCTCTACGCTGACCTGGTTGTCGGTTGACAGTTGTCGGTTGCCGACAAGGGCGCGGGCTTTGGTAGCCCGAACTGGGCGCAGCGCTGTCCGGGCAACGACCACAAGGCGCCCCGGTAAGCCGTTGCGCGGCTCGCCTCGGACTCGTCGAGCAGTTCAGGCAGGAATCGTCAGCGCCAGCAATTCACCAGCGCTGGTCGCTGACAGCTGGAGATCGGCGCCAGCGGGAGCGGTGAAGGCATCACCGCTGACCAACAGGTATTGCCCCAACGCCCGGCTGTTCAAGCAGAGTTCGCCCGACAGCAGGGCGTACCACTGCAGCGCATTGTTGTGCCCGGCACTGACCAGCGAACGCCCACCCGGGATGCGCCAGACCCTGAGGTCCGCATGGCCGGCGCTGGCTTTGGCAATGCCGAGATCACGAAACTCTAGGCCTGAGTCCTGATCCCGCTGCCACAGGGCCGTGGCGGCTTGGTGATGGATGAAGCGCTGGCCGCCGTAACGCCGACCCGGCTGAATGGCTGCGTTGGGCAGTTCCAGTTCATGGTCGCGGCGAGTGGGATGTTCGGCCGGTGAGCCGAATTCGATGACCTCCAGCCCGGCGGAAGCTTCCAGGACTCGATGGCGGATGGTCGGCGGTTGCAGCACGCAGTCGCCCGGCAGCATCGTGAAGGGCTCGCCCTGATCTTCGTAGACCACGCGTACCCAACCGCGATGGCAGTAGATCAGCTGAAACTGAACTTCGTGGTAGTGCACGTAGTCGGGTACCGGACCGCCGTCATCAATGCGGATATGCGAGGCGATGAAGCGTCCGCCGAGTCTCCCCGGCAGCAGATCCCGATAGCGCATGCCGGCACGGCCGCGGACCGAGGATGTATTCTGTGCGGCGCGACAAAGGACGAACTCCTGAGTGCCCGGCGGATTCAGCGGTGCCTGTTCCAGATCCGCCCATTCAATCTGGACGCCGTCCGGCGAAATCAACAGCAATTCCTGCGGCAGATGCGCGGCCCGGGCCGCCAGGGGGAGACGCAGCCGTACGGGCGTCGTTGATGTCTGTGCCGCAGTAGCGTCCAGGCGCAACTGGATGCCGTGGCCGGACACCAGCGCCATCCGTGGGTCATCGGCCGGCATGATCAACTCCAGCCTGAAGCCGAGCTGGTCCACATAGAAGTCGAGGGCGGCATCCAGATCGGCAGTCGCCAGTTGCAATTCCGCGCGGGCCAGCGGCGGCGCAATCGCCAGTCGATCAGGCAGGCTCATCAGGGATGTCCGATGCAGGAGGCTTCGGAGTATCGCTTTTCCGCGGACAGGTTAGACGGCAATCGGCCAACTCGCTGCGGCCATGCCCGCTCCACTGTGGGAGCGGACTCTGTCGGCGATCAAGCTGGCCAATGTGTCTGCTGACTGTCGCGGGCGGCGCCCGCTCTCACCAAACATACCGCAAGTACTTGAATCAAAGAATTTTCCGCAAAGGACGCAAAGGACGCAAAGGACGCAAAGTAGAGCGATTCCAAGATGTCAGCTAGCGATGTCGCCAGAGATCGTGCTCAGCCGGCCAGTCCATTGAAATCTTCGCGTCCTTTGCGTCCTTTGCGGACAAAAAATGAACTCTGAGATCGCCCACCGTTTGATGCGCGAATAAGCGCGCCGACAGGGGCGACCGTGCCTACCTAAGTTACGCCCGCTCTACGGACTAACCCACATCCAGCGCCAGCAAGCCGCTACGACGCTTGCTCAACTGCCGCTTGTGTGCAGCGTCGATACGACGCACCAGTCGCGCCAGAGCGCCGTCCAGTGCTTCCAGCAACTGGGCCGAACGCGCTTCGGCCCGGAAGTGGCTGCCATCGCGAAGTGCAACTTCGATGCTGCAGGCGTGATCCACACCGCCCTTGGGCCCGTTCAGGTCACGAAATTTGCCGACCAGCTTGAGGATGCCCGGCGCCATACGATCCAGCGCCCGGAGCGCTCGAACGACAAACATGGCGCGCAGTCTCTGGGGGTCGGCCTGCAGTTGATCAATCACCTGGATTTGCATCGTGAATGTCCTCACTGGGTGGTTGTTGCGACTTCGATTCTGAGCCTCCGGGAAGGCAAAGGTTGCATGCTCCAATCCAGGCATTCAGCTGGACTGAACTGGATTTTTACGGTTGCGCAACAAGGAGCCGACGCAGTTCGTGCAGACGGCAAGCCGCTTCTCGGTGGGTCGAGACTTGTGTGGACGCTTCTGCATCAACGAGCGAAAGGCGTCCAGACAAGTCTGGATCCAAGAGTGCGCCAGATTCTTGAGCCTGCGTGCAGTGTCGGGACTACACATGCGGCTCTCCTTGAGCCCATATCGCAAGTTGTTGATGCGTCATTCCGAGGAGCGCAGCGACGGTTTCGTCCACAGGTAGGAGCGCCCTTGTGGCGCGACCACTACTGTGGAACTGCGGCTTGGCGGTCGCGACGCGAGGTCGCTCCTACAGGCAGCTTGTGGTTCATTGCCCGTAAGACGTGCCGGCTGCGATTTGCTGAAGCCAACCCGCGCTCAATACCGCCGCATCAACCCCACCAGCACGCCCTGAATCTGCACCCGTTCGGGCTCGTAGCGTTGGGTTGGGTGGTCGGGGTTTTCCGATTCCAGTTCGATCCAGCCCGATCGCGGACGCAGGCGTTTGAGCGTGGCCGCTTCGCCATCGATCAGGGCCACCACGATTTCGCCAGAGCGGGCCTGATCGCGCGATTCGATGATCACCAGGTCGCCATCGTGCACGCCGATGTCGCGCATCGACTCGCCGCGTACCTGCAGCACGTAACCGGCGCCGCGCGGCTGCATCGGTGGCGGCACCGCGATGCGCTCATCGGACGCCATGGCCTCGATCGGCCTGCCGGCGGCGATACGGCCCAGCAAGGGCAGGGTGCCCTCGTATTCGTCATCGCTGGGTGGCGACTGGCGCAAGCGCACACCGCGCTGTTTGCCGTCCATGGGCTCGACCAGTTCCGCTGAGATCAGCGCGCTCACTTGCTTGTGCAGTGAACCACGCGAGGCCAGCCTGAGTTCAGCGCACAGCTGATCCAGCGTTGCCGGGTCGGCGCCATCCTCATGGCGTTTGAGCAGATGCTGATAGAGCTGGCGTTGCCCTGGGGTCAATGAAAGCACTTGCGTGTTTTCCATTGGTTCTCTACGCTGAGTCATCGGGAGAACGAAAAGAGAACGAGTCGTGAGCTTAAACGCCGTGCTGTCAGATGTCGAGTCTGGATTTGAGCCCCTGAAGCGCCGGCACCCGACCGGGTGGCCGCGTTGGCAGCCAAGCTCAAGCGCAAGTACCGTGGCTGCATCACCGCCGAAGCGGTGACGCCGGCGCAGATCGGCCGCTACGCACCCATACCCGACAGCATCGATCCACGCTTGCGTCAGGCGCTGCAGTCACGCGGCGTGCGCGAGCTCTACAGCCATCAGGCCGAGGCCTGGCGCGTGCTGGATGACGGCGGGCATTGCGTGGTGGCCACGCCCACGGCATCCGGAAAAACTCTGTGCTTCAACGGTCCGGTACTCAATGCCGCGCTGCAGCATGAGGCCAAGGCCCTGTATCTGTTCCCTACCAAGGCTCTGGCGCAGGATCAGGTGGCGGAACTGATGGAGCTCAACCGCGCCGGCGAACTCGGCGTGCGCGCCTACACCTTTGATGGCGATACCCCTCGGATGCGCGCCAGGCGGTGCGCACCAAGGGCGATGTCGTGGTGACCAACCCGGACATGCTGCATCAGGCGATCCTGCCGCACCACACCAAATGGGCGCAGTTCTTCCAGTCGCTGCGCTTCATCGTCATTGACGAGGTGCACAGCTATCGCGGTGTGTTTGGCGCCCATGTCGCCAATGTGTTGCGGCGGCTGCAGCGCGTCTGCGCCTTCTATGGCGTGCGCCCGCAGTACATCTGCTGTTCGGCCACCATCGGCAATCCGCGCGAACACGCCCAGGCGCTGACGGAATGGCCATGCAGGCCGTGACCGACAGCGGTGAGCCGCGCGGCGCCAGCCATCTGTTGTTCTGGAATCCGCCGCCGATCAATCCCGACCTCGGCATCCGTGCGTCGGCGCGCTCGCAGGTGAGCAAGCTGGCACGGATGAGCGTGAAGGCCGGGCTCAAGGCCATTCTGTTTGCGCAGTCGCGGCTGATGGTCGAGGTGCTCACCAAGTACCTGAAAGACGTGTTCGATCACGATCCGCGCAAGCCGGCCCGGGTGCGCGCCTATCGCGGTGGTTATCTGCCGGAAGAGCGCCGGCTGACGGAAAAACTGATGCGCGCCGGCTCCATCGATGCCATCGTCTCGACTTCGGCACTGGAACTGGGCGTCGATATCGGTGCGCTCGACGTCGCCTTGCTATGTGGCTATCCCGGCAGCATTGCCGCCACCCGACAGCGCCTGGGCCGGGCCGGACGCCGGCAACAATCGGCGCTGGGCGTGCTGGTCGCCAGCAGCGAGGCGCTGGATCAGTTCGTGGTGCGCAATCCGGCCTATTTCCTCGAGCAGTCACCCGAACATGCGCGTATCGATCCGGACCAGCTGCTGATTATGCTCGACCATATCCGCTGCGCTGCCTTCGAGCTGCCCTTCACCGATCATGATCGCTACGGCGAACGCGATATCCGCGAATTCCTCGAATATCTGGCGGAAGAGGGCGTGCTGCATCGCGACGGCACCCGCTGGCATTGGATCGACGACAGTTATCCGGCCGGCGCTGTCAATCTGCGCTCGGTGGCCGACGGCAACTTCGTGGTGGTCGACCGCACCGGCGGCAAGCAGACCATCATCGCCGAAGTAGATTTCTCTTCGGCCGCGCTGACCTTGTATGAGGGCGCGATCTACATGGTGCAATCCGTGCCCTGGCAGGTGGAGAAGCTGGACTGGGTGGGTCGCAAGGCCTATGTCACCCGCACCCATGTCGATTACTACACCGATGCCATCGACTACACCCGCCTGAAGCCTCTGGCCGAATTTGGGCAGGCGGATTCCGGCGAGGGCGCGGCCCAGCATGGCGAAGTCCACGTGGTTCGGCGGGTGACGGGCTACAAGAAGATCCGCTACTACAGCCACGAGAACATCGGCTACGGGCCGGTCAATCTGCCGGATCAGGAACTGCAGACCACCTCGGTCTGGTGGCGGCTGTCGCCTGAAGCCATTGACCGGACGTTCAAGACCCGCTTCGAGGCGCTTGATGGCTTTCTCGGCGCGGCTTATGCCCTGCATACCGTGGCTACACTGCTGTCCATGTCAGAGCCGCGGGATCTGGGCAAGGCCGTGGGGAGTGGCGACAACGACTGGTCTGCGCAGGTTTCCAGCAAAGGACGAGGCGAGCTGCGGGGGCCTGGCGGCGAGGCGCTGGACCTCGAATCGCTGGCCGCCTTTGCGCCAGCGGTGTATCTCTACGACAACTACCCGGGTGGCATCGGGCTGTCTAGACCGCTGTTCGAGCGGCGCGAAGAGCTGGTATCTGCGGCCAGTGCCTTGATTTCCGGTTGCCGTTGCGGCCCGGGTTGCCCGGCTTGTGTAGGGCCCATATTGGGCACGGATGAGTTGCGTTCGCCCAAGGGCAGCGCGCTGCGGGTGCTGGCCCTGCTCAAGCACCAGAGCAGCGCCCCGATGCCGACATTGGTCGACGCCACGCCGGCGACTGCCAGTCGGCACTAGCGCGCTGGCCCGGGACAGGGAGCGGGGCAGCATGGATCTGCGCCAGCGCTTGGGGCAACTTGCTGGTCGTCACACACCGCCAGCGGCGCCTCCGGTCGTCGATGCCGAGTGGAGCGAGCGCCTGGGCCGCTTGCGCCTGCTGGCGCGTGAGCGCAGCGGCCAGGTGGCCGATAGTCGGCCCGCGGAGCTTCCCGGTCACGAGTTGGCGCCGGGTTTGCGTTTGCACGAAGTGCGCGTCAGCGCTCTACGCCTGAAGCTCGCGGGTTTGGATCTGCCCGAGGTGCTGCGGCCGCCCTGGGATCCGGATCTGGCGGTGCCGCTGGAGCATCTGCGGCTGTTCGACACCGAGACCAGCGGTCTCAGCGGCGGGGTCGGGCTCAAGGTGTTCCTGCTCGGTGTGCTGCGGTGGATTGATGATGGTTGGGTCTTGCGCCAGTACCTGATGACCCGGCCCTGTGGTGAGTCCGCGCTGGTGGCTGCCTGGATCGACGAATGCGCCGGGGCAGCACATCTGGTCAGCTACAACGGCAAGTCCTTCGATGTGCCGGCGATGCGCACGCTGGAAACCCTGCATGGTCACCAGTCCGGATCGGCGGCGACAGGGCATTGGGATTTGCTGCATCCGGTCCGTCGGGCTTTTCGTGGCCAATGGCCCAACTGCAAGTTGACCACCGCCGAACGCATGCTGCTGGGGAGGGCGCGCGAGAACGACTTGCCCGGCAGCGAAGCCCCGCGGGCCTGGCGCGAGTTCCTTGCCACTGGCCAGACACGTGATCTGCTGCGCGTCATGCAACACAACCGCTATGACCTGGAGGCCCTGCTGCGAGTGCTGCGAGTCATGCTGACGGTGCCTGCATCGGCGCCGCGGCAAAGCAGGGTGAGGGCGGCCTAGCAGCTTGCCGGGGCTGGTTGTCGTTAAACAGCTGCGTGGCAGCTGGACTGCGGTCGCGACGCAAGGTCGCTCCTACGGTGGGAGCGGACTCCGTCCAGGATCAGCGCTGATCGCCGCCCCAATGGTCGTCCTTGCGCCGTCCATCCTTGCTGCGTCGATTGCCGGCCTTGCTGTCGCCCATGTTCAGCACCGTCTGGTCGTTGATCACACGCCGCCGCTGGCGTCTCCGTCCCTCGGTGACGGGCAGGTATTCACACTGGCAGGCTCGCCCGCAACCAGCGATCGGCAGGCGTATGGCTTGTTCGGTACGGAAACGCTGGCCGTCGCTCTCGCGGGCCCAGTTGCAGGCACGGGCACCTTCACCGGCCTTGAGTTCCCAGGCACGAATGCTGCGCAGGGCCGTGTACAGACGCGGATTGGTCACCCGGGACGGCAGCTGCCCCAGTTCGCCGAGCAGGGCTCGGTGACGGCGCATACGGATAAAGACCGCAGCAACAACCAGCAGCACAATGGCTGCGACGATGGTGCCAGTAGTCAGGGTATCCATGGCATCGGCCGATCGGGAGGACGCCAACCAGCATGAACTTGGAGGGGCTCGGCAACAAGTCCTGTGCGCTCGCATGCCATCCAGATCCATCGCTGGAATTGGCGCTCGGGATCGCGGTGCTATAGTTCGCGGTCCGTTTGACCGGGCAGCCCAGCGGCGCCACGGCACTCGAAGTCACCATTGATCCCCGAGAATCGTCCGCGCAATGCGTCTAGCCACTGTCAAACTGGCCGGCTTCAAGTCCTTCGTCGACCCGACGACCTTGCACCTGCCCACCAATATGACGGCGGTAGTTGGTCCGAATGGCTGCGGCAAGTCCAATATCATCGACGCGGTCAAGTGGGTGCTGGGTGAATCCGCCGCCAGCCGCCTTCGCGGCGATTCCATGACCGATGTGATCTTCAATGGCACCACCGAGCGCAAGCCGGTGGGCCAGGCCTCGGTGGAGCTGATTTTCGACAATTCCGACGCCAGCATCCTCGGTGAATACGCTGCCTACAACGAGATCTCGGTGCGGCGCGTGGTCGGCCGCGACAGTCAGTCGCAGTACTGGTTGAACGGGACCAAATGCCGTCGCCGCGATGTGACCGATCTGTTTCTGGGCACCGGACTTGGACCGCGTTCCTACGCGATCATCGAGCAAGGCATGATTTCGCAGATCGTCGAAGCGGCGCCCGAAGACCTGCGCGTGCATCTCGAAGAAGCCGCCGGCATCTCCAAGTACAAGGAGCGTCGCAAGGAAACCGAGTCGCGCATGCGCGCCACGCGCGAGAATCTGGAGCGTCTGAAAGACGTCAGCGACGAGGTCGACAAACATCTGGAACATCTGCGCCGGCAGGCCAAGCAGGCCGAACGCTGGACCGAGCTTCGCGCCGAACAGCGCAAGGTGGATGCCGAGGCCAAGGCCCTGGCCTGGCGAGCGCTGGCGCAGCAGCTGGAGGCCGAGATTGCCAAACTGCGACAGACCGAATTGCTGGTGGAACAACTCGCCACCGATCAGACCCGCAACGAGGCTGATATCGAGGCCGCACGCACCCAGCACGGCGAGGCCGCCGAGGCTTTCCGCTCGGTCCAGGCCGAGCACTATCAAGTGGGCGCCGAGATCGCCCGGGTTGAGCAGCAGCTGAATTTCCGCCGCGACAGCGTAGCTCGCCTCAAGCGCGAACTGGCCGATCTGGCTGGCCAGCGTGAGCATCTGAGCGAGCAGGGCCGGCTGGACCGCGAGCAGGAGCAGATGCTGCAGCAGGCATTGCAACGCGAAGAGCCCAGGCTCAATGCGCTGGCCGATGCTGCCGAAGAACGCAGCGAAGCGCTGGCGGCAGCGGAAGGCGCGCTGGCGCAGTGGCAGAGTCGTGCCGATCTGCTCAATCGCAGTCAGGGAGAAGCCACCAAGGCCGCCGAAGTCGAGCGTACCCGCATCGATTATCTGGAACGCCAGGTGCATCAGGCGCTGAAGCGCCGCGAGATTCTCGATTCGGAAACCGCGATGCTGAGCTCGCGCGGCAGTGCCGACGAGTTGAACGCACTGCGCGAGGGACTCGCTGCCGAAGAAGCCACCGTCGAGACGCTGTCGGCTGAGCTGGATGATCGCAAGTCGGCCTTGTCCAAGGCCGAACAGACCCTGCGCGGCACCCAGACGCAACTGAACCAGGAGCGCCAGCAGCTAAGCGCCGCGCGCGGCCGATTGGCCTCGCTGGAGGCCCTGCAGCATGCGGCCCTGGGTGAGGACAAGCGCGATCTCGGTGCCTGGCTCAGCAAGCAGGGTTTGCAGCAGGCACCGAGGCTCGGCACCTTGTTGCAGGTCGAGCCCGGTTGGGAAGCGGCCGTGGAAACCGCATTGGGCATGGCGCTCGAGGCCATCGTCATTGAAGCGGCGACCGATCGCGAGATCGAACTCGCCAGCCTGCCCAAGGGCGTGTTGACGCTGGTCGATGCCTACAGCGCCGGTGTGGCGCTGCCCCCGGGTAGCCTGGCGGAGAAAGTTCGAGGTCCGGCAGCACTGGCCTGCTGGCTGGGCGGGATCATGGCAGTCGAGGACGAGTTCGCAGCGCGCTCCACGGCACCCACATTGGCGCCGCATCAGAGTGCGATGACCCGCGATGGCCATTGGTTCGGCCCCGGTTGGCGGCGCATCGATCGCGGCAGCCAGGGACACGAAGGCGTGATCCAGCGCGGTCGTGAGATCGAGACACTCAAGGCCAGCATCGAGGCCATGGATGCGCGTTCGGCCGAGCTGGAAGATTCGCTGGCCCAGAGCCGCAGTGCCCTGGCTGAAGCCGAGCGCATGCGCGAGTTGGCGCAGACGAGTCTATACGCGGCACATCGCAAACTGGCCGATTTCGCCGGCCGCGTACGCAGTCACGAAGGCAAGGTCGAGCAGGAGCGGCAGCGTCGCGAGGCCATCGCCAAGGAGCGCGAGCAGCTGGCCGAACAGATTGCCCAGGCGGAGCAGCAGGTCAAGGAAGCGCGCGGCAAGCTCAACGGCGAGATGTCCAGACTGGAAACCCTGGCCGAACAACGCGAGCAGCTGGAGATCGAGCGCCAGCAGCTGGCGCAGGCGCGTGAAAGCGTACGCGCCGGAGCGCGCGAAGCTCAGGAAGGCGAGCGCCAGCTGGCGCTGTCGGTGGAATCCAAGCGCACTGCGGCGCGCTCGCTGACCGCTGCCATCGAGCGCATCGAGCTGCAGCTGTCACAACTGGAAGGTCGCCGTGTGCAATTGCAGCAGCAGTTGACCGAAACTGACGGGCCACTGCCCAAGCTCGAGGAAGAGCTGAGGCTGCATCTGGACCAACGCGTGATTGTCGACCAGAAGCTGAGCACGGCCCGCCAGCAGCTGGAGCAGCTGGATCAGCGTCTGCGCAAGCAGGATTTCGAGCGCCAGCGCATCGATCATCAGCTGGCCCAGGCCCGCGAGAAGAAGAGTCAGGCACAACTGGCCGAGCAGGCCATCCGGATCAAGGCCGAGGCCCTGGAAGAGGCCATGCATGCCGAGGGTTACGAGCGCGAAGCGGTGCTGGCCGAACTCAATCCCGAGGCCACATTGCCGGCTTGGGAAGCACGCCTGGTCGATCTGGAACAGCGCATCAAGCGCCTGGAACCGGTCAATCTGGCGGCCATCCAGGAGCTGGAAGAACAATCCACGCGCAAGACCTATCTGGATGCCCAGCACGCCGACCTGACCGAAGCCCTGGAAACCCTGGAAGAAGCGATCCGCAAGATCGATCGCGAAACCCGCACCCGTTTCAAGGAGACCTTCGACCGCGTCAACGCCGGCGTGCAGGAGCTGTTTCCGCGTCTGTTCGGCGGTGGACACGCCTATCTGGAGCTGACCGGCGAGGACCTGCTGTCCACCGGCGTCAACATCATTGCCCGCCCGCCCGGCAAGAAGCCGGCCAGCATCGGTCTGCTCTCCGGCGGCGAGAAAGCGCTGACGGCGGTCTCTCTGGTGTTCTCCATCTTCCGCCTGAATCCGGCGCCCTTCTGTCTGCTGGACGAGGTTGACGCGCCCCTGGATGAGGCCAATGTCGGCCGCTTCAGTCAGATGGTGCTGGAGATGAGCAAGAGCGTGCAGTTCCTGGTGGTCTCGCACAACAAGGTCACCATGGAAGCCGCCAACCAGCTGGCCGGCGTGACCATGCGCGAACCCGGCGTGTCGCGACTGGTCAGCGTCGATCTGGCCGAGGCGACGCGCTTGACCATGCAGGCGGCGTGATTGTCGTAAATCTTGTTGAGCGCGCTGGGGCAGGGGTCAAACGTCAAACGTAAAACGTAAAACGTCAATTTGGGTTTCCGGGGCTGTGGCTTCAAATTGACGTTTCACGTTTTACGTTTTACTTCGCCACCGCAGCAGGACTGTTTGCGGCGCGAACAATCTGTGTTCCCTTTCGACCACTCGACTCGCGACGATGCCCATCGACCTGATCAGCGATACCGTCACCCGCCCAACGCCGGGCATGCTCGCGGCCATGTGTGCCGCCGAAGTCGGCGACGATGTGTTCAATGAAGACCCGGGCGTGCATGCGCTGCAGGATTACGCCGCGGATCTCTTCGGCCACGAAGCGGCGCTGTTCATGCCCTCGGGCGTGATGAGCAACCAGATTGCCATCAAGGCCCATACCGAGCCGATGGACGAGTTGATCTGCGAAGAGACCTCGCATGTGTTCCGCTACGAGAACGGCGGCTATGCCTTCCATTCGCAGATCGCCATTCAGACCATTCCCGGCGACCACGGCCGGCTGAATGCAGCGCAAATCGCGGCGGCGATCAAACCGCCAGCCGACTGGTTGCCACGCTCGCGCCTGGTGGTGCTGGAGAACACCTGCAATGCCGCTGGCGGCAGTTACTACACGATCGACCAGGTGCGTCCGATCCGCGCGCTATGCAGTGAACGCGGATTGAGCTTGCATCTGGACGGCGCACGGCTGTTCAACGCGCTGGCGGAAACCGGCGAGTCCCCTCGGGTATGGGGCGCCGAGTTCGACAGCCTCTCGATCTGCCTGTCCAAAGGATTGGGTGCGCCGGTAGGCTCGTTGTTGCTGGGAACGAAAGCCTTCATCGCCAAGGCTCGTAGGCTGCGCAAGGGCTTCGGTGGCGGCATGCGCCAGATCGGATTCCTGGCGGCAGCGGGCTTGTATGCATTGAAGCATCACACGGAACGTTTGCGTGAGGATCACGCCCACGCTCGGCAACTGGCTGCGGTGCTTGCCCAGCAGCCCTATGTCGCCGGCATCCGCCCGGTGCACACCAATATCGTGATCTTCGACCTGGCCGGTGAGCTCAGCGCCGAGCGCTTCCTGTCCGGGCTGAAAGAGCAGGGTGTACGTGCGTCGGCATTCGGTCCGAGAACCGTCCGTTTCGTGACCCATCTGGATGTGGGTGGCGAGGCCATCGAGCAGGCTTGCGCCGTGTTGCGCCAGCTCCGCTTCTGAGGCGTCCTGTCCGGCTCCTGGCGAGCCACCTGTGTAGGCCCGACACCGTCCATGGGCCCTGATCCCCAAGCTCGCCGGTCGGCAAGCTCGCCTGTAGGAGCGACCTCGCGTCGCGACCGGCATGCCGCACGTCCGCAGCAGCGGTCGCGCCGCAAGGTCGCTCCTACAGGCAAGCTTGTGGTTCATGGCCGGTGGGCAGTTTCAGGCCGATACAGGTGGCTCGCAATGACGCTTCAACAACTGACGACATGGGTTCACGCAGAGGCGGGATGTCGGCCTCGCTCGTTATCGGCATCAGGCAAATGTTCAATCGAGCTGAAATGACCGTGGGCAATGACTTCCGGCCTGCTTGACGAGATGACTGTTATCTTCTACAAATGTAGTACGACAACTGTAGAAGTGCGCGATGGCCGACGACGATACTGTCCTCAGTGAGCTGCAACTGGAACTGATGCGGGTGCTGTGGCGCCGCGGACAGGCCAGCACGGCAGAGGTGGCTGAAGTTCTGGCGCAGAGCCGGGGACTGGCGCATACGACGATCGCCACCTTGTTGTCGCGACTGGAGAAACGCGGCGTGGTCGAATCGCACCGCGATGGTCGACAGTTGGTGTATCGGCCATTGGTTGAGGAGGGCGCGGTGCGTCGCTCAATGGTGTCGGGATTGCTCGGCAGTCTGTTCGGAGGCGATGCGCGGGCGCTGGTAACGCATCTCCTGCGCGAAGACGAGATCGCCCCCGGCGATCTTGAGCAACTGCGCCAGCTGCTTTCAAACAAGGATTCTCGCCATGACTGAGACCGGCTTGCTGCTGTTGTCCTGGTGGCTCACGGCCTGGGTGCATGGCGGCCTGATGTTGCTGCTGGTGTATCTGGGCGAGCGCCTTGCCCTGCTGAAGGCGCCATCACTGCGCGAGGCTGCCTGGCGTCTGGCCGTGCTGGCGCCGCTACTCACCGCCAGCGTGCAGACGCTGATCGTCGATCATCCCTGGGCGGGCAGAGTGTTGCTGGCCGTCAGTTCCGATTCGCAGGCCCCCGCCCCTGAGCTGCGGCCCGACTCGCCGTCGTCGGGAGGCCGATTGCAGCAAGCCAGCGCAGCTTTGTCGACTGTGGCAGGCGGACCTTCCGATGTCGCGACCGGCTCTGAGCTGGATTCGACTGGCCAGGCCGTGCGCACGCCGTCGGCTCGAAGCTGGGGTGCAGCCGGGGTGGTGGCGTTCGTGGGCTGGATCTGGTCGCTGTTTGCGCTGCTCATGCTGCTGCGACTCGGCTGGCACTGGCGACGCGAACATCGCCGCTCGGCTCTGCTTGCCGACCTTGATGAGGCTGACGTGGTCGCCGAGACGCGGGAATTGCAGCGCCTCGCCGGGTTGCCGCCGATACGCCTGGCGCTGGACCCCGAACTGGCCAGTCCAGTATCACTGCCGCCTGCGCTGATCTGTCTGCCGCCCTGGGCGCTGTCGCAACTGCACAGGGCGCAGCGTCGGGCGATGCTCGCGCACGAGGTGGCGCACCTGCGCCGTCGCGATTCCTACTGGCAGTGTGCCTGCGTGCTGGTGTCTCAGGTGCTGCCGCAGCCGCTCGGTGCACTGGCCAGGCGGCGCCTGGCGGAACTGGCCGAATTTGCCTGCGACGCCTGGGCCGCGCAGCGTTCGGGTGGCGGGCGCGCGCTGGCCGAATCGCTGGCCGCATGTGCCGCATATGGATATGCCGGGCGCAAGCCCTCGATCTTCGCTGCGGCGATGGCAGAACCGCGTTCGATACTGATCGAGCGCGTCTACCGATTGACCAAGGAGCAAGCCATGGGATTCGAACCGTTGTCCGTCGTTCGTCAGTCTGCGCTGGTCCTGGCGCTGCTGGCTGCCTGTGTGGCCCTGCCGGGCGTAGGCCTGAGAGATGCGATCGCCGCACCGGCGCTATCCGAAGTGCCGGAACCGCCGCCACCGCCTACCGCGCCGAAACCACCAGCACCGCCTGCCGTGCCAGCGACGCCAATTGCGCCTGTGGCCCAGATACCCGAGCCTCCAACGCCTCCAGCACCACCAGTTGCACCCGCGCCGCCCGCGCCTCCGGTGGTTGGCGCAGTGGCACTGTCGAAAGCGCCGACACCGCCGACGCCGCCGACACCACCCTCAGCACCGGTGGCTCCCGCGGCGCCAACTCCGCCTGCCGGGCGCGCCCCCGAAGCGCCGGTGGCGCCGGTAGCGCCACCGGCGCCAGTGGCACCCATAGCGCCGGCGTCGCCATCGGAGCGTCGGGTGGAAATCCGGAGAAGCCAGGTTTCTGCCTTGCCGCCGCTGCGAAGGCTGATCGAGCCCGATATCTTCGAGAGTCATTTCATCACCGACCCAGTCGGCGAGGACTGTTAGCCCGCATCTGCTCGCGCAGGTGTGAGAAATGCGAGTTTGAGCTCATGTCGGGCTGGACTCCCGATCCAGTGAGTCGCTGATCCGGAGGGCGCCGCGCGGCGGCGCTGCTGCGGAGGGTAGGCGGTTACGAAGCGGCCGTGCAGGCGCACAGCCCTCCGAAGCCACCCTTGCATCAGGTCCCGGCCGCCGTCAGTCTGTGTCACCCCGCACGCACCGCCGCCACCGATGACCGACGAACACACTCTGAGCTTCATCCTCAATCATCTGGGTGAAGACCGCGAGAGCTATCGCGGTGCCGTGACGCCGCCGATCTTCGAGACCAGCAATTTCGCCTTTCCCACGGTGGCGGCGATGCGCGCTGCGGGTCAGGACGAGCTGGCCACTGCCTTCTACACCCGCGGCAACAATCCCACGGTGGAGATCCTGCGCCGCAAGCTGGCGGCGCTGGAAGGCACCGAGGATGCGCTGGTGTTCGGTTCTGGCGCCGGGGCCATCGCAGCCGGTGTGCTGGCGGCCGTGCGTGCCGGCGATCATGTGCTGTGCGTGCAGAAACCCTATGCCTGGACCCGAGTGCTGGTGCGCGACTGGCTGCCGCGCTTCGGTGTGAGCGTCAGCTTTGTCGACGGTGGCGATGTGGCCGCCATCGAGGCCGCGCTGACCGAGCGGACGCGCATGATCGTGCTCGAAAGCCCGAATTCGCTGACGATGGAATTGCAGGATCTGGCCGCGATTGCGGCTCTGGCCAAGACTCGTGGCGTGCGTACCCTGTGCGACAACAGCTACGCCAGTCCCCTGTTGCAGCGTCCCGCCGATCTGGGTATCGATCTGGTGATGCATTCGGCCACCAAGTATCTGAACGGCCACAGCGATGTGGTCGCTGGAGTGCTCTGTGCTTCCAGGGCGCTGATCCAGGAAGTCTTCCGCGGCCCGTTCATGACCTTTGGCGCGATACCCGGGCCGTTTGAAGCCTGGCTGATGCTGCGCGGCCTGCGCACCCTGGGCGTGCGCATGGAGCGGGTGGTGCGAACGACCGCGCGGATCGTCGAGTATCTGCAGCAGCATCCCAAGATCGCCCGCGTCTACTACCCTGGCAGCAACAGCGATCCGCAGCGCGAACTGGCCCAGGCACAGATGCGCAGTGGGTCGGGCATGCTGGCGATCGAGGTGAAGGCCGAAGACGTCGCCGGCATCGAGCGCTTCTGCGACAGCCTCAAGCTGTTCCTGATGGCGGTCTCCTGGGGCGGGCACGAATCGCTGGTCTGGCCGTTGGCGGTGGTCATCCGCGATGGCAAGGCCGAATCCAATCGTACCGGGTTGCCGTGGAATCTCGTTCGGCTGTCGATAGGACTGGAAGAGCCCGAAGATCTGATGGTGGATCTGGAACAGGCGCTGGCGAAGGCTTAGGACCCTTCACCCGGATCGCCGAGTTGCACTCGGCGCTGTTGATCTTGGTCGAGCCACCGGAAGAGGCGAAAGCAAGAGCGCCGAGTGCAACTCGGCGATCCCAGGCTGGCAGCGGTTCTACTGTGGGAGCGGACTCCGTCCGCGAACACGGTCCGGATGTAGCCCAGCGCAGCGCACCTGGGATCGAGCGCCCAAGAGCCCCGGGTGCGCCTTAGGCTTACCCGGGCTACTGGCTTGATCTTGATCGGGCGTCAGTAAAGGCAGGAGCCAGAGCGCCGACTGCAAGTCGGCGATCCCAGGTTCGCACACGGCGCCCCAGTCGCTAACCGCCATCCGCTGATTGCTGCTACTCCCGATACGGCGAATGCGTGTCGAGTTCGGCCTTGTAGGCTCTGAGAGCCTGCGCCTCCTGGTCGAGTGCCCCGCGGATGGCACGGCGGAAATCCGGATGGATGATCAGATGCGCCGACCGTGTGCGTGTGGGCAGGAAACCACGAGCGATCTTGTGTTCGCCCTGGGCACCGGGCTCGAAGCGCGTCAGGCCTCGGCGGATGACGTACTCGATGCCCTGGTAGTAGCAGAGCTCGAAATGCATGCCTGGCAGATCGGCCCGGGCGCCCCAGTAGCGGCCGTAGAGCGTAGTCGACGACGAGAAATAGATCGCCGCAGCCATGATCTGCGATCCACTGCGGGCCACGGCGGCATGCAGACATTGCGGCATGCGTTCGCGGATCATCGAAAAGAACTCGCGGGTGAGGGCGGGCGTGTTGCCCTTGCGGTCAAAGGTCTCGATGTAGAGTGCGTGCAGATCGTCGAGATTGGCCTCGCTCATCTCGGCACCCTCCAGCCATTCGACGGCCAGGCCGCACTGCGCGGCCTGACGCCGCTCCTGGCGGATGTTCTTGCGCTTCTTCGACGTGAACTCAGAGAGCAATGCCTCGAAATCGGCGTAGCCCCGATTGTGGAAATGAAACTGCCAGTCGAATCGCGACAGCCAGGGATCATGGGTCAGCGCAGCGGCGTCGCTGTCGCTGAGAAAGTTCAGATGGGCGCTCGACAGCCGCAGTTGCGCCACTGTGCCTTCGATGGCCCGCGCCAGCTTGTCGCGGCGTGTGGCGGCCTCGGGTCCATCACCGACCAGTAATCGCGGTCCGGTGATCGGCGAATACGGAACGCCAATCAGCAACTTGGGATAATAGGCGATTCCGTGGCGCCGATAGGCGTCGGCCCAGGACCAGTCGAACACGAATTCGCCGTGCGAATTGGCCTTGAGATAGCCCGGCGCCGCAGCGATCAGCGCGTCTCCCTCGAAGAGCAGCAAAGGCATTGCCGACCAACCCAGCTCGCGCTGCAGACTGCCACTCTGCTCCAGTGCCGACAGGAAGGCATGGCGCACGAAGGGCTGGTCGTCCGCGCCGATCAAGCCATCCCACTCGGCAGCAGCAATGTCCGCCACGCCGTGGCGGATGGTCAGCTGCAGGCGGTGGTCGATCTCGGGAGAGGAGGGCATCGTTGGAGACTAGGTCAAGCCGCAGCGGCTGTGTGTGAGCAAGCCGTCAGGGCTCAAATGGCCGCGGATCAAATCCCAGAGCCTGCGCGGCGGGGGCCGGGTCGAAGACCTGATCGCGGCTGATACGTGCAGCGGCTTCGACGCTGAGTCCCGAACGGCCACCGATCCAAGGTAGTTTGGTCGCCAGTCGGGCGCCGAGCGTGAAGGGAATCGGTATCGGCAGGGTCAGCCCGGTACGGGCGCGCGCTGCCCGGGCGATCAGTTGCGCCAGACTCAGTTCCTCGCCGCCCGGCAGGTCGATGCGCTGGTCGAAGGCGGCTTCACAATCGATGGCAGCGATGACCGCGCTGGCCAGATCGTCGGCGTGCACCGGCTGGCGTCGGGCGCGACCGGCTGCCCCGGTGAGCTGCGGATGGAGGTGCCAGCGCGCCGCGAAGGCACCGATACGGGCGATCAGGTCATCCTCACCGCCGTAGATCAAGGTTGGGCGCAACAGGGTCCAGCGCACGCCCAGGCGCGCGCATTCCCCGGCCAGCGCCGCTTCCGAGGCCAGCAGACGCTGCGCCAGCTCGCGCTCTGACGCCGAACCGGAATCGAGTTTGGTCTGGGCGCTGGTCGAGCCGAAGGCGATCACCTGGCGCACGGCGGTAGTGGCAGACTGCCGTGCCAGCCAGGCCACAAAGGCATCGCAAGGGCCCAGGCTGAGGATGTGTGTGACCTCCAGATCCAGCGCCGGGCACGCGTCGGGCAGCGTGCCGAGCTGCCAGGCTACACGCGCATCGATCGGCTTGTGCGCGCTGGCGCGCTGGCGCGATACCGCCGTCACCGGCCAGCGCGTGCTCGCCAGTCGCGGCAACAGGTAGCTGCCGACCACCGAAGTGGCGCCGAAGACCAGCAGGCGCGGTGTGCTTCGGGATTCGGGTGGCTGTTGGCTCATGAGCATTTGCGGCTGATCCTGACAGGCTCTCGCAGGTCACGTTGCTCGCGTAGCGAGCTACGTGTGGCAACTTGATGTCACACGTCCGCTGAGGCGGACAACAAGACCTCCGACGGCCGGCGAG
This sequence comes from Rhodanobacteraceae bacterium, assembly GCA_024234055.1. Lineage (NCBI taxonomy): Bacteria > Pseudomonadati > Pseudomonadota > Gammaproteobacteria > Lysobacterales > Rhodanobacteraceae > Rhodanobacteraceae bacterium. The sequence continues at coordinate 142,447 of JACKOW010000003.1, read as the reverse complement.
CTCTTGTGGGTCCAGGCTGGTCTGGACGCTCTTGATGCCTGGCTGGAGAAGCGTCCAGAGAAGTCTGGACCTACGACAACAAAAGCATCCCATGCCGGTGCACCAAGAACCGACAACCAGCAACCGACAACCGACAACCAACAACCAACAACCAGCTCTCAGCCGTGCTGCTCGAGGAAGCGATCGGCATCCAGTGCCGCCATGCAGCCGGCACCTGCCGACGTGATCGCTTGACGGTAGATCGGATCGGCGACATCGCCGGCGGCGAACACGCCGGGGATGCTGGTCATGGTGGCGAAGCCGTTGGATCCGCTCTTGACGGTGATGTAGCCGTTTTCCATGGCCAGTTGGCCAGCAAAGATGCCGGTATTGGGGGTGTGGCCGATGGCGATGAACAAACCATGCACGTCGATGTCGCGGGTAGGGCCGCCCTCGCGCGGGGCGATGCGCACGCCGGTCACGCCGGAATCGTCGCCCAGCACCTGATCAACGGTGTGATCCCAGATGACGTCGATATTGGCTTTTGCAAAGAGCTTGTCCTGCAGGATCTTCTCTGCGCGGAACTTGTCGCGACGGTGCACCACCGTAACCTTGCGGGCGATGTTCGAGAGATACAGCGCCTCTTCCACCGCGGTATTGCCACCGCCGATGACCGCCACGTCCTGCTGTCGGTAGAAGAAGCCATCGCACGTGGCGCAGGCGGAAACGCCTTTGCCACGAAACGCCGTCTCACTGTCGATGCCCAGATACTTGGCTGAGGCGCCGGTGGCGATGATCAGCGCATCGCAGGTGTAGCTGCCGGCATCGCCGATCAGCTTGAAGGGACGTTCGCCGAGCTCGGCCGTGTGGATGTGGTCGAACACGATCTCGGTATCGAAGCGCTCGGCATGGGCCTTCATGCGCTCCATCAGCACCGGACCGGTCAGGTCGTGAGCATCTCCTGGCCAGTTGTCGACTTCGGTGGTGGTCATCAGCTGGCCGCCGGCCTCGACGCCCGTGATCAATACCGGCTGCAGATTGGCGCGGGCCGCGTAGACGGCGGCGGCGTAGCCGGCGGGGCCGGAGCCGAGAATCAGGACTCGGCAGTGCTTGGGTGCAGACATGTGAGGCTCCAGACGCGGGATGCGGGGAATGGCGGGAAGACCGGCAAACTAGGGGGCCGATGACAGCTATTCAAGTGGCCTGGGGTGATCGGGCACATTCAGAGCATCCCTGAACGGCCGCGTGACCGGATTTCCGGGTGCTGCGATGGCGCGCGCGAGAGCTGCTGCTAGCCCGCATTTCTCACACCTGTTGCGGAAGATCGCGCAGGGCTTTGCACCGAGGGCAAGGCGCGAGGAGAAGGAATGGTTGTTCCATTGCGACGACGAGCAACGCAGCCATCGGTGCAAAGAACCAGCGAGGGCCGCAAAGCGGGCGGATGCAGGCGTACACCCTGCGATTGCCGCAAGCGATGTATCGAACACACGCCACAAAGAATTCGGGGCATCTGCACGCGCAGGTGTGAGAAATGCGGGCTAGAATTCCGCTTCTTTGTTCAGCGCCCAAACGCCCGGGAGGCAGTCATGCGCATTGGTGTACCGAAGGAAACCAAGACTCTGGAAGGGCGCATTGCGCTGGTGCCAGCCGCCTGCGGCGATCTGGTCAACGCGGGGCATGAAGTCTTCATCGAGCAGGGCGCAGGGCTGAAGAGTGGCTTTTCGGACGCGGATTTCGAGCGGGTTGGCGTCAAGATTGCGGCCAATGCCGCGGCGCTTTACGAAGCCGGCGAGCTGATCGTCAAGGTCAAGGAGCCGATTGCCGGTGATCTGGAACTGCTGCGCAAGCACCACCTGCTGTTCTGCTATCTGCATCTGGCGCCGCTGCCGGAGCTGACCCAGCGTCTGGTCGACATCGGGCTCACCGGCGTTGCTTTCGAGAGCGTGGAAGATGGTCATGGCGGTCTGCCGCTGCTGGCGCCGATGAGCATCATCGCCGGGCGCATTGCGGTGCAGGTGGGCACGCATCTGTTGCACCAGCCCGAAGGCGGCAAAGGCAAGCTGCTGGGCGGTCTGCCGTCCGCCGAGCGCGGCAAGGTCGTGGTGCTGGGTGCCGGTGCTGCTGGTGGCAATTCGGCTGCGCTGGCCGCGGCCATGGGTGCCAACGTGGTGGTCTTCGACAAGCGTCCGGATCGATTGGAGCAGATGATGGCGCTGGGTGCCAACGTCACGGCCCTATATCCCTACGAGAGCTACGTCGCCCGCGAAGTCGCTTCGGCCGATCTGGTGGTCGGTGCCGTGCTGGTGCCGAGCGCACGCGCGCCGCGCGTGGTCACCACGGCCATGATCAAGTCGATGCAGCCCGGCAGCGTCATTGTCGACATCTCCATCGATCAGGGTGGCTGCGTCGAGGGCATTCGCCCGACGACCTACGCCGAACCGACCTATGTCGAGCATGGCGTGACCCACTTTGCCGTGACCAACATGCCAGGTGCGGTGCCGCAGACCTCATCGCAGGCCATTTCTGCGGCGATTCTGCCGTACACCATGCGTCTGGCCAGCGGAAAGTGGCGCGACTACGAGCCGCTGCGTACCGGCATCAACATCGACGGTGGCAAGGTGGTGCATCCGGCGTTGCTGTGAGGCGTTGGGGCCCGGGGGGCATGGTGTCGCCCGGGCCTGATCGCTGTCCCTGATTTCGGGGGTTCAGCGGCGGGTAAAACGTAAAATGTAAAACGTCAATGAAGGCGGGCAGTCCCAGGCTCTTTCGAACGGTTCGTCCGCGAGATCGCCACTGCTGCCAATGCCTCAATTGAAGTTTTCCGTTTTACGTTTTACCTGCTTTTCGAATAGACTGAATACCTTGCGTGCGATAGTTCGCGTAAGGGATCAAGAATTCGAATGGCGATGACTGTGGCCATGATGGGCTGGCGCGACCGATTTCAAAGGGCCATCCGCGAGAGCGCCTTTGTGCTCCTGGTGCCGCTGGCTGCCTATCTGCTGGTTTCACTGAGCAGTTTCGACATCAACGATGCGGCCTGGTCGCATGCGGGTTCCAGTCTTGAGGTCCACAACTGGGGCGGGCGTGCTGGTGCCTGGCTGGCCGATGTGCTGCTGTATCTGATTGGTCGGATGGCCTTTCTGTTGCCGCTGGTGCTGCTCTGGTATGCGTGGCGCTTCCTGCGTGACCCGGTCGATGGACCGGGGGGCGCCAATCCACTGGTGCCGCTGACGCGCATTGCCGGGTTGGTGGTGGCGCTGATCGGTGGCACCATCCTCTGCCACGCGCAGATGCGCGCGGACGGCCTGCCCGGCGGCGCCGGCGGCGTGCTCGGCAGTTTTGCCGGCGATTTTCTGGTGCGCAGCCTGGGACGCGGCAGCACCACGGTGTTCTCGATGGTGTTGTTCCTGATCGGGTCGACTTTTGCCACCGGCGTGTCCTGGTTTCGGGCGATGGATCGGGTGGGTGCGTTCACTATCGCCCTGATCGCACGCATCGGCGTCTGGCGCCAGCAATTTACCGACTGGCGAATTGGCCGCAAGGCCCGCGCCGAGCGCGAGGTGGTCCGCGAAGAAGAGAAGGTCAAGCGCAAGAAGCGCGAACCGGTCAAGATCGAGTCCGTCGCCCCGGTGATGGAAAAGAGCGAGCGCGCCGAGCGTGAGCTGCAGATGCCGCTGTTCGAGAACATTCCCTCCGGCGATCTGCCGCCGCTGGCCCTGCTCGATGAAGCCCGCCAGACCGGCAAGGGCTATTCGCCAGAGGCGCTGGAAGCGTTGTCGCGACAGGTGGAACTCAAGCTCAAGGACTTCCGCATCGAGGCGCGCGTGGTCGGCGTCTACCCGGGCCCGGTGATCACCCGATTCGAGCTGGAACCGGCGCCCGGTATCCGCGGCAGCCAGATTTCCTCGCTGGACAAGGACATCGCCCGAGGGCTGTCGGTGGTCAGCGTGCGCGTGGTCGACGTGATTCCGGGCAAGTCCGTGGTCGGTCTGGAAATTCCCAACCAGCACCGCGAGATGGTGTTCCTGTCGGAAATCCTGCGCTCACGCGAGTACGACAAGGCCAGCAGTGTCCTGACGCTGGCGCTGGGCAAGGATATCGGTGGCCGACCCACCGTCGTGGATGTCGCCAAGATGCCGCATCTGCTGGTCGCCGGCACCACCGGTTCGGGCAAGTCGGTGGCCATCAACGCCATGATCCTGTCGCTGCTGTACAAGGCCAGCGCCAAGGATGTGCGCATGATCATGATCGACCCGAAGATGCTGGAACTCTCGGTGTACGAGGGTATCCCGCACCTGTTGGCGCCGGTCGTGACCGACATGAAGGAAGCCTCCAACGCGCTGCGCTGGTGCGTGGCCGAGATGGAGCGCCGCTACAAGCTGATGGCTGCCGTCGGCGTGCGTAACCTCGCCGGCTACAACCGCAAGGTACGTGAGGCCAAGGACAGCGGGCAGCCGATCCTCGATCCGCTGTTCAATGTGGCCAAGGCCGCCCCCGGCGAACATCCGAATCCGCTCGACACCATGCCGCACATCGTCGTGATCATCGACGAATTCGCCGACATGATGATGGTCGCCAAGAAGAACGTCGAAGAGCTGATCGCGCGTCTGGCGCAGAAGGCCCGTGCTTCCGGCATCCATCTGATCCTGGCCACGCAGCGGCCTTCGGTGGATGTGATCACTGGTCTGATCAAGGCCAATATTCCCACCCGCGTGGCCTTCCAGGTGTCGAGCAAGATCGACTCGCGCACCATTCTCGACCAGTCCGGCGCAGAAACCCTGCTGGGGCACGGCGACATGCTCTATCTGCCGCCCGGCACCGCCGCCACCGAGCGCGTGCATGGCGCCTTCGTGTCCGACGAGGAAGTGCATCGCGTGGTCAAGTACCTGCGCGAGAACCACGGCACCGCCGATTATCTGGAAGGCATTCTGGAGGACACCCAGGAACTGGGCGACGGCCGTGTGGTCGGCGAGACCGGCTTGCCGGAAGAAGCCAATGGCGAGGCCGACGATCTCTACGACATGGCGGTGCGCATCGTCACCGAGACCCGCCGTGCCTCGATCTCCGGCGTGCAGCGGCGGCTTAAGATCGGCTACAACCGCGCCGCGCGACTGATCGAAGTGATGGAAGCCGCCGGCATCGTCAGCGCGCCCGAGCACAACGGTAATCGCACCGTGCTGGCACCGCCACCGCCCAAGGATTGACGCTCGTGAGCGGCGGGATCTCCGATCTCGGCGTGTTGCTGCGATCGATGCAGGCGGCGCTCAACGAGGGTTGCTACGTCTACTGCCAGGTCGACGATCTGGGCACGGTGCCGCTGGAACAGATCATCGCCCTGATCCGGGAGCCCGAAGGCATCACCGTGGTTCTCGCCGAAGCCGATGCCATTCGTCTGCAACTGCCGATCCTGTTCCGGGCCGCCTGGATCACCCTGCAAGTACATTCCGATCTGGCGGCCGTCGGCCTCACCGCCGCCTTTTCAACCGCCCTGGGCGATGCCGGCATCAGCTGCAACGTCATCGCCGGCGCGCTGCACGACCATATCTTTGTGCCGATCGATCAGGGGCAGCGGGCGTTGATGGTGTTGAGAGAACTGCAGCAATCTGTGCAGATTTGCTGACTTCCTGCTGCAGCCTGTCGAACTTGAAAGATCGAAGCGAAAATTCGACTGTGCGAGGCCAGATATTGACGATTTCGCAGGACAATAGCTTCTCTATTGCCCAAGAAACCAGCGAGATATGGACCGCACAGGTGAATTTGCAGCCGATCCCTTTCAAGTCCGACAGGCTGGTAGGCTGAAGCATTCTTTAACGAGCGCACCATGGCCAGTCCAACCGACAATGATCAGACGCTGGTGGACGTGCTTCGCGCAGAAACTGAGGATCGCGTGGCACTCATGCTCGCCCGGCTACTCCAGCGAGCTGAGATCGTCGAACTGATCGGGCCGATGCCCGGAGCGTTGCTGGCCGAGTTGAAGAACCCGGATCTCCTGTCCCCGGGCATTGAGGCCGTGGTGATGGATGTGCTGAACAGCCGCCCCCGCGCCGAGGCCAATGATGCTCGCTTCTTGCTGACGGTGATCTTCCGTGGGGCACCTGAAGTGCTCACCGGCGCATTCGCAAGGCATGACGTGTCAGCGCCGGCCCTTGTCGATCTGATCACGCACGGCTCGCCACGACCCTCACCGCCGGACCCCGCTTCTTTCGGCGATGAGGAAGTGTTGATCGAAGCCTTGAACGACAACTACACGCCAGCAGACGCCGTGGTTCGGTTGCTCAAGTCGGTGTGCGGCCTTGAGCCATATGACGCGTTTCAACTGACGCAAACGGTCCATGAGAAGGGTGGGGCATCCATCATGCGCTTGTCCGGACCGGATGCGCTGCAGCGCTTGGAAGCGCTCGATGGAGCCTGTCGTTCACAGCTGCTTGGATTGCGCTTTCGAATCGAGACTGATCCGGAGGCCGTGGCGGCCTTCATGCTGCCAGCCGCCGCACGCGAGGTACGGGCGAGGACCAACTACCTCCCGGTGCTCCTGGTGATTGTGGTTGTCGGGATCTTGTTGCTGTTTTCGGGGATGTTTCGGGGGCCTGATCGGACCGACGTTCCTGCGGCCAGCTTGGCGGTGCCCAAGCTGACATCCGAACAAGCCGCGACAGTCCGGGCAGCGTTTGCCCCATTTGATGCCGCGCTGCAATCCACCGTCCGAAGCTACGCTCGTATTGAATTGACGCCGACATCCGACGACGAACCCTGGTCCAGCAAGATCGGCGGCAGGCCCTATTTGCCCAAGGGTAGGGAGCTTCCCCTTGATCCGGATTACCCAGGACGCCCGATGGCCCTGTTGGCACAGATCGATTTCGCGGAACTGCCGGCCATGGAAGGCTATCCGCGCGTTGGCCTGCTGCAATTCTTTGTCGCCGAGGATCCGAAGTTGCAACATTTCGGCGATTTTCGTGGGGATCGTGTGGCACAGCAAAGTCGGCAGAGCTATTTCCGGGTTGTGTACTGGCCAGAGAAATTCTCCGAACTGGAGCAGCTGCCTGCGCAGCTGCCGGCGCCCATGTCGCTGAGGTCCGGCTTGGTCCTGCGCATGAAGTTCTCGGCGGCGGAAGAAGCCATCACGCCGGCGGATGCGAGCTTTCCTCAGCGGGTCGGCGTCGATCCCTTCGAACTGGCTGAGGGTCTTGCCAAGGAGCTTGGCGTTTCGGAATACGCCGTGGCTGAGGCCATGCCACTGGCCGCCGGGTATGGACACAAGGTCGGTGGCTGGCCGGATTTTGCCCAGGATGATCCGCGCGGGCCGGATACGAATCTGCAACTACTGCTGCAACTGGATTCGGATGAGTATTTGATGTGGGGAGACGCCGGCGTTGCCAACTTCTTCATTCCCGCAGAGGACCTTTCCGGAGCAGACTTTTCCCGGGTGATGTTCAACTGGGACAGTCATTGAGCTAGCAAGCCAATTCCGCAACCTTCGTGCGAATTCCCCCGACAGGCTACGTTGGGCTGCCATGGGTTAGCTTTGCGGCAGCTATTTCGATGGATTGGTACCGATGCGCCTTCTGATTCCGTTGGCCCTGCTATGCAGTCTGGCTGCTCCTGCGTGGGCGGCGACGCCAGGGCCCGCTCGCGCCGAGCTCGACCGCTTTGGCGAGAACATCAACAATCTGACGGCGCGCTTCGTGCAGCAGGTCTATGACGACAGCGACAACGCCCTGGATTCGGCCTCGGGCACGCTGGCCCTGGCGCGGCCGAATCGCTTTCGCTGGGATTATCTCAAGCCAGAAGAGCAGCGCATCATTGCCGATGGCGACAATATCTGGATCTACGATGTAGAGCTGGAGCAGGTCAGCGTGCGCCCGCAGTCCTTCGACGAGCAGCAGAGTCCGCTGGCGGTGCTGCTGGATCTGCCCTCGCTGGACCTGCAGTTCGACACCGAAGAGCGCCCGGCGGTGGCCGATGCCCAGTGGCTGCGGCTCACGCCCAAGTCCAAGGACGCCGAGTTTGCTTACGTGGATCTCGGCCTGCGCCAGAACGAGCTGGTGCGCATGGTGATGGTGGACATCGTCGGTCAGCGCACCGAGATCGTGTTTGCCGACTGGAAGCGCAATTCCACCTTGCCGCCGGCGACCTTCGTGTTCGATCCGCCGCCGGGCGTCGATGTGGTGGGCGACATCAAGCCGGGTGCGCAGGTGCGACCGATCGCGGATTGATCAGGCGGAGCGGCGTAGGCGCAGGCGGCGTGGCTGTTGTGGGTCCAGACTTGTCTGGACGCTTCTTCACCCATGCACGGAACGCTCGTAGGTCACGTTGCCCCGCAGGGGCTACGTGACAATGTGAAGCGCCAGGCCGGCGATGGCGGCGCGGTCATCAGCTCCGGGTTCGGCGCGTCGCCGGATCACGTAGCGCCTGCGGCGCAACGTGACCTACGGGTGGTTCAAGGAGCGCGATCTGATCGCGGCACCAGCGTCAGCGTGTGTTCGGCCGTTCCCGGGAGGAAAGGCGTCGGCTTGCCTGCGGCCCAGTCGGCGTGACCCGCGCCGTAGTAGGGCGACAGTGGGTGGCCGCTCTGGCCGCCGGGCATGTGCAGGTAGCCGCGGTATTCGTGACCGGGTGCCACGACCATCCTTTCGCTGGCACCGAAGCGCGGACCTTGCACGCGCGGCATGTACTGATCGCCATCGAGTGCCTGCGCCGGCATGTCGAGAAGCTTGCCGATCAGCGGCAGCGCGGCGCTCAGCGGGTGGCGGATGGCGGTGGTGTTGAGCTGTCCCCAGGTGGCCTGATCCAGTGGCGTCTTGCTGGCATCGAGCCGGTCCAGGGTGTCGCCGGCCGCTGCCAGCAGCCAGCCATCCCAGCTGGCGAAGTTCTTCGGCAGCAGATGCGCGGGGCGTTCCTGGATGGTTTTCCAGACCACGCCCTCGATCTGCGGCAGGGAGGGCCATGTCCAGTCCGGGTATTTCGCCAGCAGTGGAGCTTCGAACAGCTGCAGAAAGCGTCGATGCACCCGTAGCCGGAAATCCCGCACCAGGCGGTAGGCCTTGCTGTCGGCGCTGGCGCGTCCGTTCCAGTCGGACAGAGCCTCACGCAGCGCAATCAGGCGCGGTTCTCCGGCCGGTTCCAGCGTCTTGATCAGCAGTTCCTGCCAGCGGGTCAGAAACACCGCCTGATCATCGAGTTGAATCTTCAGCAACTCGGCTTCCGACAGCGTCCGTCTGGCCATCAGATCGTCGCGAATCTGCCGCGCCCGGGCACCGATGGTGTAGCCGCCATCGCCGATCATGGCCACTTCATCGCCGTCGACAACTCGAGCATTGGCCGTCCACAGGCGCCCGGAGTCCGGATTCACCACGGCGGGAATCTCGGCACTGTCATACCAACCCTGCCAGCGGTTCCCGGCCACGGTCGGATCCAGCGGAAACCGCGGATCGCTGCCTGCGCCGCGTTTGGGGATGCGGCCCATGATGGTCCAGGCGATGCGCCCATCACTGCTGGCCATCAGCGCGTTCTGGGCCGGAATGCCGGCGTGGTGGGCGATTTCCAGGGCTTGCTCCAGTGTTTCGGCGCCCTCCATATCGGCCAGGCTGGCGTTGACGGCTTCAGCATGGTGCGCGGTCCAGGACAGCGCCAGCGGTTTGCCCTCCGGGGATTCGGCGACGATCGGCCCGAGACTGGATTCGCGCACGGTCAGGTGTTCGTCGGCGGCGCCGCGCACGTGGATGGTCTCTGCAACCGAGTTCAGGTTTTCCCAACCATCTACGCCGGCGTAGCGGTCGGGGTTCTGCGGATCCACACCCAGTTCGAAGAAATCGAGCCAGTCGCCATAGCTGTTGGTGAAGCCCCAGGCCACGTGGCGATTGCTGCCCACCACCACAAAAGGCGTGCCCGGCAGGCTCAGGCCGGTGATGACGCGCTGTTCGCCCTGCGCATCGGGATAGCGCAGCTCGACCCGGAACCAGATGTTGGGCACCCGCAGGCCCAGATGCATGTCATTGGCGAGAATGGCTCCACCGTGCGGCGACAGGTTGCCTGCGACGGCGAAGTTGTTGCTGCCGATGCCTTCGCTGCTGGGCGGTGTGTCCACGCCCGGGGCGGCGATCTCGGTGTTGCGCAGATCCAGTTCCTGCATGGCCGGGAACGGCGGATCCGGCAGAGCAGCACCTTGCAGCGGGGCGTCCCATTCGGTGCCGGGAGCGGTCAGAAAGGCGAAGGTGGCAGCCGGGAGCGCCGCCCGCATCTGCGTCAACTTCAACTCCCGCGTGTTCATCGAGTTTTGCAGATCGAAATACATGGCCAGCGGCGCCAGCAGGGAATCCTCTTCGGTCCAGGGCTTGGGCGCCTGACCCAGCAGCAGATAGGGGAAGGGGCGTGCTGCCAGCGCCTCCATGCCGGCATTGACGCCGGCGGTGTAGGCCTGCAATTGCCGGCGATGCGCCATCGGCAAGGCCAGCAGGAAGCCCGCTGCGCGATGGCGGAAACGGTGCAGACGCGCGCTGCGGTCTGCTGCCAGAGTCGGGGTCCCGATCAGCTCCGAGAGTTCGCCTGCCGCCCGACGGCGCAACAGATCCATCTCGAAGAAGCGCTCCTGTCCGTGCACATAGCCGAGTGCAAAGGCGACATCGAGCCGATCGCCTCCGCGCAGAGTGACGGTGCCGAGCGAGTCGCGCTCGATGCTCACGGCTGCGTGGATGCCGGAAACCGCCAGCGTGCCCTCCAGTTGCGGCAGACTCGCGCGCAGCACCAGCCAGCCGCTGACCAGCGCCAACACCAGCAGCGCCGGTACGAAGATCAGGGCGCGACGCAGCCAGCGCATCAGGGTTGGGCCGGCGCCGCCGTCATCGACAACTCATGGGCCAGGAAGCTCAGCATGTCGGTCCATTCATCGATCAGCATGCTGGTGGGCTTGCCCGCACCGTGGCCCGCACGGGTTTCGATGCGCGCCAGATAAGGGCCGGGACCGGCGCCTGCTGCCTGCAGCGCGGCGGTGAACTTGAAGCTGTGGGCTGGATAGACACGGTCATCATGGTCACCGGTGGTGATCAGGGTGGCCGGGTAGCGCGTGCCCGGTTTGATGTTGTGCAGCGGCGAGTAGGCGTACAGCGCCTTGAACTCGTCGGGATTCTGCGGCGAACCGTAGTCGGATTCCCAGGCCCAGCCGATGGTGAACTGGTTGAAGCGCAGCATGTCGAGCACACCTACACCCGGCAGCGCCGCGCGGAACAAGTCGGGGCGCTGCAGCAGCGTCGCGCCGGTCAACAGCCCGCCGTTGGATCGGCCATAGATGGCCAGCTTGTCGGGGCTGGTATAGCCCTGGGCAATCAGATACTCGCCGGCCGCGATGAAATCATCGAAGACATTCTGCTTGTTGAGCTTGGTGCCGGCCTGGTGCCATTCCTCGCCGTACTCGCCGCCGCCGCGCAGATTGGCCACGGCGTAGACGCCACCCATATCCAGCCAGGTGGCCATCGGCACCGTGAAGTTGGGCGTGATCGGGATGTTGAAGCCGCCATAGCCGTACAGCAGCGTTGGCTGCTTGCCATCCAGCTTGAGACCTTTGCGCGCGGTGATGAACATCGGCACGCTGGTGCCATCCTTGCTGGTGTAGCGCACCTGGGTGGTTTCGAAGCGGCTGCCATCGAATGCGACCTTCGGACTGCGGAACAGCGTCGATACACCGGTGCTCAGATCCAGTCGGAAGATGTCGGTGGGAACGGTGAAGCTGGTGTAGCTGTAGAAGGTTTCGGTGTCTTCCGGCTTGCCACGAAAACCGGCCACTGAGCCGATGCCGGGCAGGGCGATGGTGTCGATCGGAGTACCATCCAGCGCAAAGCGCTGCACCTCGCTGCGGGCGTCGCGCAGGTATTCCAGAATGAACTGGTGATTGACCACGGTGCTGTCCACCAGCGTGGCGTCCGATTCCGGTACCAGAGTCTTCCAGTTGGCGCGATCCGGCGCGCTGGTATCGATGGCGATAATCCGATAGCGAGGTGCGTCCAGATTGGTCTTGAACCAGAACACCGGACCTTCGTTGCCGAGAAACTGATAGGCGGCTTCCAGTTCCGGGATGAGTTCGACTACCGTTGAATCCGGCGCGGAAAGATCCCAATAGAACAGGCGGTTGCGCTCGTCGGTGCCCTGGCTGACCGAGATGATCAGGTAGCGTCCGTCTTCGCTGATGTCGGTCTGGAAGCCCCATTTGGGCTGGTCTGCACGCTCGTACACCAGAGTGTCGGCCGCCTGCGGTGTGCCGACGGTGTGGAAGTAGATCTTCTGGTATTCGTTGACGGCCTTGAGCGCATTTTCGCCCATGGGCTCGTCATAGCGACCGTAGTAGAAGCCGCTGCTGTCCTTGGCCCAGGTGGCGCCCGAGAACTTGACCCACTGAATGACCTCATCCGTGTCGGTGGCGGTGGCGATCTCGCGGACCCGCCATTCCTGCCAATCGGAGCCGCCCGAGGAGGTACCGTAGGCCAGCCAGCGGCCATCAGGCGAGACACTGGTGCCGGATAGGGCGACGGTGCCGTCGCTGGACAGCGTGTTCGGATCCAGCAGCATCACCGGCTCGGCATCGAGCGCGGTCAGGGTGTAGAGCACGGCCTGATTCTGCAGCCCGTCGTTGCGGGTGATGAAGTAGCGATCACCTTCGTGGCTGGGCAGGCCGAAGCGCTCGTAGTTCCACAATTCGGTCATGCGCGCGTGGATCTGCGGGCGCTGCGGAATCTTCTTCAGATAATCCTGGGTCAGGGCGTTCTCGGCTTCGATCCACTGCCGGGTGTCGGCGGCGTCCAGTTCTTCCAGCCAGCGGTAGGGATCGGCGACCTGGGTGCCGTGATAGTCGTCGACCTGGTCCACGGTTCGAGCTGCCGGATAAGCCAGCTTCTGCTCAGGTGCGGTGACCGGCGCGGTGGCCTCGGGAGAGGGCGTGCAGGCCATGCAGGCCAGGGTGGCGAGGGTGAGCAAGCTGAGACGCATGGGAGCTTTCCGGCAATCGACTAGCCGCCGAGCATAGCCCAGGGTCGGTCGCGAGGGCGTTCGCGGGCGCGGGGTAGATGGCAAGAATCGCGACCGGGCGTGGGTGGATGCCCCGCCGGATTGGTCCCTGGATTGCTTCGTCGCTGCGCTCCTCGCAATGACGCATCAACAACTTGCGATATGGGTTCATGCAGAGCCACTTGTATCGGCCCGACACTGCACATGGGCCATGAACCCTGGCGGGTACAAAGCGGCCTTGAGGAGGGACGCGCGCCTGCGCAGCCGCTCTTGATCTCCGCTCAGCGCAAAGCGGCGCCGCAACGAGGCGCCCTCCACGACAGCGACCCGATACCCCCGGTGCGCGGCACCTGGAATGCGGTTCATGGAGAGCCGCGTATGAAGTCGCGGCATTGCACGCGGGCCATGAATCACAATCTTGCCCGTAGGAGCGACCTCGTGTCGCGACCGGCAAGCCGCACGTCCGAAGCAGCGGTCGCGCCGCAAGGGCGCTCCTTGTAGGTCCAGACTTGTCTGCACGCTCTTGCAGCATGTTCTCAGAAGTGTCCAGGCAAGTCTGGACCCACAAAAGCCCGAACCCCGTAGCCTTTTCCCGTGCCCCGTGCCCCGTGCCCCGTGCCCCGTGCCCCGTGCCCCGCAGCCGCTATTCGTCGCCGCTGATGTACTTCGGCCCGTCGCCCGCGGTCTTCTCGTAGACGCCGCCGCCGGCCTTCTTGTACTGGGTGAAGCCGTGCTTGGAGAAATGACTTTCCTTGAGCACATGGGCATTGCCGCCGATGACGCTGGCAACGGAAATCACGCGTTTGACCGGGTTGCCGCAGTTCGGGCACTGGGCCAGTTCCGGGTCACTAATGCGTGCCAGAATCTCGAAGCAGTGGGCGCACTGCTCGCAGCTCTGGGCTGGGTCGGTGGCGGTGTACTCGTAGATCGGCATGCTCGGATTCTCAGGGAGTGACAGCGACTTCATCCGCCATGGATGTGGCCGTCGCGCCGGCATTCAAGTGCAGATCCAGCCAGCGATTGACGATGCCGCAGAACAGATCGGCAGTCTGCTCGGCGTCGTAAACCGCCGAATGCGCCGACTTGCTGTCCCATTCCAGACCCGCCACTCTCAGGGCCTTGCCCAGCACCGTCTGACCGAGGGCCAATCCGGCCAGCGATACCGTATCGAAAGTGCTGAAGGGATGAAAGGGAGAGCGCTTGTGGCCGGTGCGGCGAATTGCCGCATTGATGAAGCCGAGATCGAAGGCGGCATTGTGGCCGACCAGAATGGCGCGCTGACATTCGGCTGCCTTCATGGCCTTGCGAATCGGCTCGAAGATGAATTCCAGCGCTTCCCGCTCATCGAGCGCATTGCGGAGCGGATGGGTGGGATCAATCCCGGTGATTTCCAGCGAGCGCGGATCGAGATTCGCGCCGGGGAAGGGGTTGACGTGGGTGGACACCGTCTGCGTGCGCACGAGACGACCGTCAGCGGTCATGTCAAGCAGAACGGCGGCGATTTCCAGCAGCGCGTCGCCGGCGGCATCGAAGCCGCCGGTCTCCACATCGACAACCACGGGATAGAAACCGCGGAAGCGGTCAGCGAGCGTCTGTGCAGGCAGGTTCGATTCATTCATCACCGGCACGATAACAGGCTCAAGCTGAAGCGCTCACACTACATCGAGTCTGTCCACGCGTTGCAGACCCCTCGGCAGCAGGCCGCCACGCTGCGCGCGAGCGCCGCGATAGGCGTCCAGGTCGTGGCCCTTGAGCCGGGTGATACGCCCGCCAGCGACCACCACCAGTTCCTGATTCGGCTGGAAAGCCGCCACCGCAATGACCTTGGCGCCGGCGGCGTTCTTGCCGCCGGGCAGCGCCAGAATCTTGTTGCCCTTGCCTTTGTCCAGTTCTGGCAGTTCGCTCAAGGGGAAGACCAGCAGGTGGCCGTCCAGCGACACCGCTGCCACCAGGGCCGTCTCGACGGCACCGGGGACCAGGCTCGGGGCCAGCACTTCGGCGCGATCGGGCACGGTCAGCACCTGCTTGCCAGCACGATTGCGTGAGATCAGATTCTCGAAGCGGGTGACAAAACCGTAGCCGGCGCTGGTGGATAACAACAGCCGGGTATCGGCGTCGGTGCAGACTGTCGCCAGGAAACGGGCTCCCGTGGGCGGATCGAAGCGCCCGGTCAGCGGTTCACCCTGGCCACGTGCCGAGGGCAGGCTGTGCGCCGGCGTGGCGTAGGAACGGCCGGTCGAGTCGAGGAACACCGCCTGCAGATTGCTGCGTCCGCGCACGCTGGCGAGGTACCTGTCGCCTTCGCGATAGCTGAGCGCCGTGGCATCAATTTCATGACCCTTGGCGGCGCGTACCCAGCCCTTGTCGGAGACGATCACGGTGATCGGCTCGGACGGGGTCAGATCAGCCTCCGACAGCGCTTTGGCCTGTTCGCGCTCGATCAGCGGCGAGCGCCGATCGTCGCCGTAGACGCGGGCGTCGTGCTCCAGTTCCTGCTTGATCAGCGCCTTGACCCGCGATTTCGAGTCCAGAATGGCCTTGAGCTCGGTGCGCTCGGCTTCCAGGTCCGCCTGCTCGCCGCGGATCTTCATCTCTTCCAGGCGTGCCAGCTGGCGCAGCTTGGTTTCGAGAATGTACTCGGCCTGTTCTTCGCTCAGGCCGAAACGCGCCATCAGCACCGGCTTGGGCTCATCCTCGCTGCGGATGATGCGGATCACTTCATCCAGATTGAGGAAGGCAATCAGCAGGCCTTCCAACAGGTGCAGCCGGCGCTCGACCTTGCCCAGACGGTGCTGCAGACGTCGACGCACGGTGTCGGTGCGGAACTGCAGCCATTCGCTGAGCAACAGTTTCAGCGACTTGACCTGTGGGCGTGCGTCCAGTCCGATCAGATTGACGTTGACCCTGAAACTCTTCTCCATGTCGGTGGTGGCGAACAGGTGCCGCATCAGTTCGTCGATGTCGACGCGGTTCGAGCGCGGGATCAGCACGATGCGGATCGGCTGGGCGTGATCGCCCTCGTCGCGCAGATCCTCGAGCATCGGCAATTTCTTGGATCGCATCTGATCGGCGATCTGCTCGATGATCTTGGTCGGCGACACCTGGTGCGGCAGCGCGGTGATGATCACATTGCCGTTTTCGCGCGTGTACACGCCGCGCACGCGCACCGAGCCATTGCCGGTTTCGTACATGCGGATCAGGTCGGCACGCGGAGTGATGATCTCGGCCACCGTCGGGTAGTCCGGGCCGCGCACGTGTTCGCACAGATCGGCCGTGGTGGCGTCCGGATCGTCCAGCAGCCGGATGCAGGCGCTCAGCACTTCACGCAGATTGTGCGGCGGAATGTCGGTGGCCATGCCGACGGCAATGCCGGTGGTGCCGTTGAGCAGCACATGCGGTACCCGCGAAGGCAGCCAGGACGGCTCTTCCAGGGTGCCGTCGAAGTTGGGTTCCCACTCGACCGTGCCCTGTCCCAGTTCTTCCAGCAGCAAACGCGCAAAGGGCGTGAGCTTGGATTCGGTGTAGCGCATCGCCGCGAAGCTCTTGGGGTCGTCCGGCGAACCGAAATTGCCCTGGCCGTCGATCAGCGGATAGCGGAAGCTGAAGGACTGCGCCATCAACACCAGCGCCTCGTAACAGGCCGAGTCACCGTGCGGATGGTACTTGCCGATGACATCACCCACGGTGCGCGCCGACTTCTTGTGCTTGGCCGCCGCATTGAGGCCCAGCTCGCTCATCGCATAGACGATGCGTCGCTGCACCGGCTTCAGACCATCGCCGATGAAGGGCAGGGCGCGGTCCAGCACCACGTACATGGAGTAATCGAGGTAGGCCTTCTCGGCATATTCCTTCAGCGGAATCTGCTCGAAGGGCAACAATTCGCCAGTGCTCATCGCGGGATCGAATGACAGTTCGGAAGGTCGCGGACTCTACATCGAAGCGCGATCGCGGGCACGGGCAGGGCGCTGGCAGTTGGATCTTGGGTGGTCCAAGAGCACTGGATCTTGCGGGTCAGAGCGCTTGAGCAGTCGTTGTTCCAGCTTGTAGGGTAGGCCCTCACTTGGCGTCATTGCCAGGAGCGTAGCGACGAAGAAATCCAGAAAGGCTATGTAAATCAAAGGACTGGATTGTTTCCCCCGGATCAGGTCCGGAGTCGCAATGACGTCGGGGAGAGCGGCAGTGGGAGTGGGAATTCGTGGATGGCTCGCGATCAAGGGCAATTGTTCAGATTCTTTCTTGGCGTAGCCCGCCGAATCATTTAAACTTGCGGGCTTAGCTCGTTCCATAGAAGTTTTGAAAGGAATCAAAGATGGTCAAGATTCGCCTTGCCCGTGGTGGTGCCAAGAAGCGGCCCTTCTACTACATCGTCGTCGCTGATGAGCGCCATGCGCGTGACGGCCGCAGCATCGAACGTCTGGGCTTCTACAACCCGATCGCCCAGGGCAAGGAAGTGCCGCTGACGGTTGATCTGGAGCGCGTGAAGCACTGGGTGGGTGTTGGCGCGCAGCCGACCGAGAAAGTCCGCCAGCTGATCAAGATTGCGCAGAAGGCTCAGCAGCCCGCCGCCGCAGCTGCCTGAGGCAGTGTTACCGGCGTCGGATCGCGCCGCTTCGGTTCCCGAGCGGCTGATCACGATGGGGCGCATCCATGGCGCCCACGGGGTGCGAGGCTCGCTGATGGTGGCCTCTTTCTGCGAGCCGCCAGGTCGATTGCTCGATTTCAAGACCTGGTGGCTACGCCGCGATGACGGCGTGCAGGCTGTCAAGCTGCTGCGCGGCAGCGTGTCGACCAAGGGTCTGATCGCCGACCTTGAAGGGATCAGCGATCGCGATGCTGCCGCCGCCTTGAAGGGTTTGGAAATTGCCGTCGACCGCCAGCTGCTGCCTGCGCTGCGCAAGCAGCAATACTACTGGGCTGATCTCGAAGGCCTGCAAGTGCTCAATCAGGACGGGGTCGACTTCGGTCGGGTCGATCATTTGTTCAGCAATGGTGCGCACCCGATCCTGGTGGTCCGCGATGGCGAGCGTGAGCGTCTGATCCCTTTTGTGATGGATCACCATGTCGTGTCTGTCGATCTGGTCGCAGGTCAGATTCGGGTCGACTGGGATGCCGATTTCTAGAATCGTTGCGGGAAGGCTTGGGCCAGATGCAGGGCATGCTGCGGATAGCCCAGGCTGTCGATGGTGCCCTGTCAGGTCGAAAGGCGTGGTCCTCCATGAGCCACGTGCGAGAGATGCCCTCACTAGAGTGCAGGGTGCCACGGTGGAGGGCGCCGCGCTGCGGCGCTGCTTTGCTTTACCGGAAGTTCAAGAGCGGCCGCGCAGGCGCGCGGCCCTCCTCAAGGCCGCTCCAGCCCTGTCGCCGTTCATTGCTCCTTGCCATGTCGGGCCGAATCAGGTGCCTGGCAGTATGCTGAGCGTGGATTGATGCTGCCCTTTCCCAGCAATCGCCGGACTTGATCATGCGCTTTGACGTCATCACCCTGTTTCCTGAGTTCATTCGTCAGGCGATGGCCATCGGCGTGGTCGGCCGCGCGCTCGATCGCAAGATCATCGCGCTCGATTGCTGGAATCCGCGCGACTACACCGAGGACAACTACCGCACCGTGGACGACCGGCCTTATGGCGGCGGACCGGGTATGGTCTTCATGATCGAGCCGTTGCGCCGCGCGGTGCAGGCTGCCCGAGCAGTCGCTCCCGGCAATCCCGTGATCCTGCTGAGCCCGCAGGGGGCGCGCTTTGATCAGTCGCGGGCGAGATCCATGGCGGCCGGATGCGGTGCGATCTTCGTTTGTGGGCGTTATGAAGGTCTGGATCAGCGTTTCGTCGACCACTACGTCGATGAGGAACTGTCCATTGGTGATTTCGTCCTCTCAGGCGGTGAGTTGCCGGCGCTGGCGGTGATCGATGCCGTGACCCGGTTGCTTCCGGGCGTGCTGCACACTGATGCTTCAGCCATTGAAGACAGCTTCATGGACGGCACGCTGGATTGCCCGCACTACACGCGCCCGGAAAAGTCGGAGGAGGGCGAGGTGCCGGCGGTGCTGCTTTCAGGCAACCATGCGCTGATCGCGCGCTGGCGCCGAAAGCAGTCGCTTGGAGCGACCTGGCTGCGGCGCCCGGACCTGCTGGCCCAGCTGAATCTGAACAAAGTGGATCAAGCGCTCTTGCTTGAATTCATGGATGAACATAAAGCAAAAATCGGTGTACAATGACGGGCTAAGTCTGTGTGTACTGCGAGGGACGTGCCATGAGCAAAATCATTCAACAGCTGGAAGCTGAGCAGATGAACCGCGAACTGCCGGTGTTCACCCCCGGTGATACCGTCGTGGTCAATGTGAAAGTCAAGGAAGGTGCTCGTGAGCGCATCCAGGCCTATGAAGGCGTGGTCATTGCGATCAAGAGCCGCGGCCTGAACTCTTCGTTCACGGTGCGCAAGATCTCGCACGGCGAGGGTGTGGAGCGTGTGTTCCAGACCTACAGCCCGGCGATCGATTCGGTGCAGGTCAAGCGTCGCGGCAAGGTCCGCGCGGCCAAGCTGTACTACCTGCGCGAGCTGGAAGGCAAGGCAGCGCGCATCAAGGAAGATCTGGCGGCCTACGCCAAGCGCTGAGCGCCGGATACTTTCCACAACAAGGGCGCCTCAGGGCGCCCTTGTTGTTTCTGCATGCAGCCCAGGCTCGATAATCCTGCCTGGTGCCCCGGCCCCCATACCGCCTCGCGGCGTCATTGCGAGCCACCTGTTTCGGCCTGAAACAGGTGGCCCGCAATGACGCGTGCTCTGGTGGGTCCAGACTTGTCTGGACGCTTTCGGTACATGGCTGGAGAAGCGTCCAGACAAGTCTGGACCTACCAGAGCCCGAAACCCGTAGCTTTTCCCGTGCCCCGTGCCTCTCAAAAGCACGGCAGATTCATTCCCCATTCCCATGCAACCCGGCTCCGAGACGCTTGCTCGCCTGCGCCTTCGTAGGAGCATAATCGAGCGACTCGCCGCCTCTCGGTGGCGTTCTGCCTGGGAGGGTGAATCATGAGCATTGCCAAACTGGCGCGGCGACCTTTGGCGGTTGCCACCGCATTTCTACTTTGGACTGGCGCATCACTGGCGCAATCGACGCCTACCGTTGCTCCGGGCCTGATTGCCAACGGATCAATCTCTTACGATGCCGAGGGCGTGCCCAGCATCGTTGCCAGCAACGACCTGGACATGGCCTATCTGCAGGGCTATGCCCATGCTCGGGACCGATTCTGGCAGATGGACTTCACCCGCCGCGGTGCCAGCGGGACTGTTTCCGAACTCGTGGGCGCGGCGGCGCTGGCCAACGATGTACAGATCCGCACGTTGGGACTGCGGCGGGCAGCCTGGGAAACCTACGTCAAGCTGTCGCCGGACATGCGCGAGTTTCTTCAGGCCTACGCCAACGGCGTGAACTACTGGTTGCGTACCACGCCGGCGCTGCCGCCTGAGTACGGTGCGCTGGAGTTGACCCAGGCCGAACCGTGGTCGCCGGTGGATTCGCTGGTGATCGGCAAGGCACTGGCCTTCCAGCTCTCCTTCGATCTGGATATCGATTTCACCCTGCGCCTCGCTGCTTACCAGGCCGCCGGTGCCGCCGGCAACTTCAACGGCACGGCGCTGTTCTTCGAAGATACCCACCGCACCCAGCCGGGTGATGATCGAGTTTCGATTCCGGGCTTCCTGGCCTCCATCGGTGGACAGGGCGAAGCCGACAAGCGCCTCGCCGATGAAGTGCCTCAGGTGTCGCAACAGACCGTGGCGCTGGCCCAGTCCTATCGTGACAAGATTGCTGATCATCCCCTGATCGGTCCGGCCTTGAAGTTCCGCGAGGACCGTGGCGCCAGCAACTGGTGGGTGGTGTCCGGGTCCAAGACCGCCGACGGCAAGCCGATTCTGGCCAATGATCCCCATCTGGGCCTGGATACCCCGTCCACCTTTTACGAAAATCGTCTGTATTCCACCGACGGCCGCTTTCCGGTGCCCTACAACTTCAGCGGCTCCTCGGTCGCCGGCGCGCCAGGACCGCTGCTCGGCTGTACCGACAGCTTCTGCTGGGGTCTGACCACCAACCCCATGGACGTCACCGACGTCTTCCAGGAAACCTTCCGCCTCAACACCTACGGCTTGCCCACCCATACCATCCACAATGGCGTGGCCGAGCCGGTGGTCTGGATCTTCCAGAGCTATTTCGTCAACAATCTTGGTGACGGCATCGCCAACAACATCACCCGCAGCAATGCCATCGGCTACACCAATGGCGGAGTGACCATCATCGTGCCGCGGCGCAACAACGGCCCGGTGCTGCAGATCAGCGGCAGCTCCGGCTTGTCGGCAGCGTATACCGGCTGGGGTGCGACCAACGAACTGGAGACCTTCCGGCGTTTGCCGCGGTCGCGCAACGTGCAGGAATTCCGCGACAACCTGTCCTATTTCGACGTGGGTTCGCAGAACTTTTCCTATGCTGACGTCGAAGGGAACATCGCCTATTTCACGACAGCCGAATCGCCACTGCGCACCGATCTGCAGACGTTGGGCGCGCCCGATGGTGGCATTCCGCCCTTCCTGATTCGCGACGGTTCAGGGGCGCGCAAGCACGACTGGTTGCCGCGTACCAGCAACTACCCGAATCAGTCGCTGCCCTACGAGATCCTGCCGCCGGGCGAAATGCCCTTCGTGATCAATCCGCAGTCGGGCTACATCGCCAACTGCAACAATGATCCGGTCGGAAACACGCTGGACAACAACGGCTTGAACCAGTTGCGGCCGGGCGGTGGTCTCTACTACCTCGACATCGCCTATTCCGGCTTCCGCCAGGGGCGTATCGACAGACTGCTGAGTGAGCGACTTGAATCCGGGCAGCCCGTGACAGTCGATTTCATCAAGCAGACGCAGGCCAACAACCAGCCGCTGGATGCCGAGAAGCTGACGCCGTATCTGCTGACGGCCGCCGCCAATGCCAGCGCGCCGAATGCCTGGTCAGAGTTGCGGACACTGATCAACGACGCCAGGGTGGCGGCTGCGATCGATCGCCTGGCGAGTTGGGATTATTCAACCCCCACCGGCATCGCCGAGGGCTTCGATCCGGGCGATGATCCGGGCAATCTGCCGCAGCCGAGTGCCACCGAGATCCGCAATTCCACGGCGGCGACCTTGTTTGCAGTGTGGCGCTCCTTCGCGATTCGTGGCGTCGTCGACAGCACATTGACGCGTATCGGCCTGGGCAGCCAGACGCCCGGATCGGAGGAATCGATCCGTGCCTTGCTCAATCTGCTCAAGAACTATCCGACGGCACATGGCGTGGGCGCCAGTGGCGTCAACTTCTTCCAGGTGGCGGGTGCGCCAAGTCCAGAGGCCGCTCGGGATGTAGTGTTGCTGCGGGCACTGCGTGACAGCCTGAACGCGCTCTCCGGGGACAGCTTCGCAGCGGCCTTCGGCAACTCCACCAATCTCGACGACTACCGCTGGGGCCGCTTGCATCGCATCGTCTTCGATCATCCGCTGGGCGGGCCCTTCAATCTGCCGGGCGCCAATCCCTACGGTTTCGCGAATCTGTCGCCGCAATTGCCCGGTGTTGCCCGTCCGGGTGGCTATGACACGCTCGATGTGGGTGGTCACTCGGTCCGGGCCAATACGGTCAACGGCTTCATGTTCGGATCAGGACCGGCGCGACGTTTTGTCGGCGACCTGAACACACCGATCAGCGCCGAGAACATTCACCCCGGCGGTCAGTCCGGCGTACTCGGCTCGCCGACCTATGCCAGTCAGCTTGGCCGCTGGCTGACCAATCGCTACAAGACCCTCATCATCAACCGCGATCAGGCACTGGCCGCCGAACGCGAGCGCCTGGACTTCCGTCCGTAGTCGCAAGGCGAGGGCACGAGGGCAAGAGGGCACGCAAAGGCAGGTTCGACGCGAGCTCCTGATTTTCGTGCCCTCGCGCCCTCTTGCCCTCGTGCCCTCAATTCAGTGGCTTATCGCATGTCTGAAGACGCACGCCCTTGACCACTGACGCCCAAGCTCGAGACCATCTGCGGCGGGCTGATCCGCGACTGGCCGTGTGGATGGAACGCATTGGCGACCTTGGCTTGCCTTGCCGCACGCGCTTCACGGTGGTCGATGCGCTGGCGCGCTCGATCATCTTTCAGCAACTGAATGGCAAGGCCGCGGAAACCATCTTCGGCCGCATGCAGCAATTGCTGGGCGTACGCCAGGTCACGGCACGAGCGTTGTCAGCCGTGTCGGTGGAGGAACTGCGCACTGCTGGCGTTTCGAATGCCAAGGCTCGGGCGCTGAAGGATCTGGCCGAGCACGCCAGGGCGCGCCGATTGCCATCACCGGACGCCTTGCATGAGATGAGCGATGAGGATGCGGTTGCGCGCCTGACGGTGGTTCGCGGCGTGGGACCGTGGACGGTGCAGATGCTGTTGATGTTCAGGCTGGGTCGCTGCGACATCCTGCCATTGAGCGACTATGGCGTGCGTGCCGGGGCCCAACTGGTGCATGAACTGCCAGCCTTGCCCTCGACAGCTGAGCTATCGCAGCTCGGTGCTGCCTGGAGTCCGTACCGCAGCCTCGCAAGCCTGTATCTTTGGCGGGCTTTGGATAGCGCCAGGGACGGCACATCATGACTGCAGACGAATTGTTTCGCTGGTTGACGCTGGAAAATCTCAGCCTGACGGGCATGCAGGCCGCATTGCACGGCAACGAAGCCCGCACCACCGAGTGCAATGCCCACGTGGAGTTTCAGCTCACACCTTCTGCGGTTGAAGGCACGGTACCACCCCAGTTTGCCCTGCAAACCCGCCTGACCTGCGTCGGTACGCCGGTGAGAGGCGTGCCCGGCACCAAGCTCTTCGATCTGGAGATACGCGCCGTCGCCCTGTACCGGCAGATCGGCGGAGAAGGCTTGAACGCCACCGACTTCGCAACTCATCACACAGTGCTGGCGCGACAGTTGTTCCCGGTACTCTCCATTCGCGCCCAGACCCTGCTGCAGGATCTGGGGCTGCACAATATCCGCCTGCCGATGGACCTGCCGCAGCAGCTCAACCAGAACCCACCCACCGCCGGCCCGGTGGTGCTGAACTGACGCAGTCGGTGGGAGTCCTGGTCGCCCCGGTCGGTGCGGTTGTTCGCGCATCAGAAAGGGGCAGGGGGCAGGGGGCAGGGGACCCACGTTGCGGCACGATCAGATCATGCGTCGAGGTTGGACCCCTGCCCCTTGCCCCCTGTCTTTCGAGCAGCGAACTCAAAGGGTAGCTTGTTCTTGGAAGGACCAGCCTCAGCCCCGATAACACCAATGCCAGGGCTCATGGATGAAACCCCAGCGATTACCGCGGGGGTAGGACAACTCGAATCCGAATCTTCCCGCGTTCCGCTGCAGCCATCCATAGGCGAGCGTCGATTCGAAGGCCTCGGTCAGCGGTGGAGCGCCGGGTACGGCGAGGTCCACGGCGCAACCGCTGTGATGTTCGCTGAAACCTGGCGGCGCATTGACCTTGAGGATCTGCTCCCAGCTCTGGCCACTGGCGTGCTTGCGCAGCAGGATCCGCAGCTGGTCCCTGGCGCTGCGGAAACTGGAGATCAACTCCAGCTCCACGCCATCCAGCGCTGCAGCATGGTGCAGGCGTCGCAAGGCGCGCAGGGCGGCCGGTTGCAGCCAGTGGGTGCGGCCAAAGCGATCGCGGCCGGCGTTTTCCAGCAGGGCGGCTTCGCCATGCGCAGGCAGATGTCGTGCGTCCGCGGTACTCAGCCACAGTTCGGCATGGGGTAGTCGCTCTACCGCGCACGGTTGTTCCGCTGTCTGAAGCTGCCGGGCCTTGTCGATGCTCGATAGCTGGCGCAAATCCAGTTCCGCCAGGCGCTGGCGTATGCGCGCAAAACTGCTGCCGCGCAATTTGACCGGCAGGCTGGTCAGCCGCAATCTGCCCGAGCGCAATCCATGCAGAAATGCCCGATCCAGGGCCAGGGACGGCGCTCGCCGATGATGTGCGACTGTTCGGGCGTGCATGGGCGCTTCAGTGTTCTACGGGTGTCAGTTGCACCGGTTTCGCGGGCCGATAACGAAAGCGCAGCAGCGGCACCGGTGCCTTTTCGCTACCTACATAGACATGCTGGCAGCCCTGATCCAGCGCCATGGCCTCAGCCTGTGGCAGAAGGCTGATGCTGGATCGCGCGGGTTCCTGATCGGCGATGGCTTCGGCCCAGCCTTGATGCTCCGAGCGGCTATAGCGGTAGATCGCATCGTAGGTCAGCACCAGAAAATTCAGGCCGGTGCAGTCCAGCTCCATGGCCGTGGTCTGCGAGCGAAAGCGGCTCAGGCTGCCATCGCGCTCGATCTCGCTTGCTGTCGGTTGCGGAATGCGATCCAGAGTGGCCACTCGCTCAGCCACCAGCGGCTCGGCGCCATCAAAGCCGCTCAGCGGCAGCTGGAACAGGATGGGCGGCACCGTGCGCTTGGACAGCAGATAGATCAGTCCTGCATGCGCATCGACGGTCATGGCTTCGACATCGTGTGGCGCATCCGGATAGGTGAAACGCAGCTCGCGCGCGGTGCTGGTCTGACTGGCCTTGCCGTTGGGATCGGGTTCCGGCAGCAGCCAGAGGGACACCTGCTTGCGGTCTCCGGAGTTGTCGCCGGTGTCCGCCACCAGCAGCCAGTCCTCACCTTTCCAGGCGAAGCTGGCCAGATCCTCCCAATCAACATTTTCAGCGCCGGTCACCAGAAGCTCGCGCAGAACCCGGCCGCGACCATCGATCAACACCAGGCGATTGCCGTTGCCGCCATCATTGATGCCCCAGAAACGGTCAGGCGCCAGCCGCGATACCGCCAGGCCACTGAGCTCCCCGAGTGCAGGGTCAGTCACGATGCCGGCAATTCCCAGTCGACTGACCGGAGCTTGCGGCTCCGCATGCAGCGGCGCGGACAGCGCCAGACCGAGGGCCGCAAGCGCAAGCCGGCGCATCAGGGTTGGACCTGCGCGACGCGATCGATCTGCAAACGACCCAGCAGCGCCACACCGGCGAAATAGCGTACCGGATCGCCGTCGCCGACGGCCAGGGCGATATGTCCGGAATCAAAGCCGTTCAGGGCGGCGTCGAAGCCCTGCCAGCGGCCATCCAGATACACCTCGGTCCAGGCGTGGGGCACGAAGACATCGTCGCGATCACCAAAACTCGGTACATAGGCCAGACCGGTGGCGACCCGCGCCGGAATGTCCAGAGCTCTGGCGATGGCGGTCAGCAGCAGCGCATGTTCGGTGCAGTCGCCCTGCCGGGTCGTCGCCACTTCCAGCGCCGAGGCATAGCCCACCGACAGGGTCTTGCCAAAGATGTATTGGCGGACGAAAGCTTCAGCATGGGTCATCCGCGCCTGATCGTCCGCGGCATCACCTGCCGCGCGCTTCGCCAGGTCCTTGATGACCGGGCTGTCCGACTGCACCCACGCCGAAGGCTCCTTGTACAGTGCCAGAACCTCGCTCTCTGGCCACCTGGCTTTCGGGTCGATCCGGATCGAAAAGCGTCCGGGCCCGAGTTCACGGACCTGCTGCTGGCCGGTCGACGTGGGCGCGATGTCGGTGCCCTGGATGCTGACCTCGAATGTCAGCGCGCCTTGTCGTTCCTTCGCGCTCAGTGCGCGCGGCGCATCGATCACCAGTTTGTCGAGGAAATCGATGGGCTGATTCGGGGCGCGGGCGCAGGCTTCATCACAGGCCAGCAACTCGACCTTCATGCCGGCCAGATCCATGCGGATGCGCTGGGCGTTGAACTGATCGTCGACAAAGGCGGAGACCTGCATCGGGCCGTCCGGATAGCGCACCAGCTGCTCGACCTCGGTCAGCTCGGCCTCGTCCTTCATCAGCTCGATCCGGCGCCTGGGCTTGAAGCTGGTTTCCAGGGGCACCACCATCAGCTGGCTGGGAATGAAGGCATCCAGCGCGATCAGCGTCTTTTCGCCGCGCAGGCCCGCCAGCAGCGCCTTGCGCTGGCCTTCGAAGAACAGTGCCTGGGCCGGAACCCGGATGGTCTGGGTGCGGGTATCCCCGGCGCCATCCATGCGGACTTCGAAGGCTTCCGGGCCCACCCGGGTACCGACATAACGCAGCTCCTGGCCAGCGGTTCGGATATCGGCGCGGAAACTGAGGGCTTCGCCGCTGGCCGATTCCAGCGTTTCCTCGAGCGAGCGCATCGACACCGATACCCCTTCGCGCTGAATCTCCAGCTCCAGGATCTCGGCGCTGCGCACGGCGCCGTCGGTCTGTACTTCGCGCTCGGTCAGCGACAGGCCCACCTTGCGCCCGTCAAAGAGCACGGCACGCCAGGTGCGTTCGGTGGGATCTGGATTGGCCGCACCGGCGAGGGTAGCGGCGCACAGGCCGATGGCGAACAGCAGTGCGGCAAGACGCATCAGGTTTCGGCTAGGGTCCAAGGGCCGGCTATTGTGCCAAATGCATGGACACTTGATCAGGGCAGGGTGCCGTCAGTCACATTCCTTGTTCAGGCACGACACCGGCATAGAATGTGCCGGTCCATTGAGGAGTCGACACCGTGATCGGAACCGCCTACACCGACAACGCCATCCGCCTGCTGCTGCTTGGATCGGGCGAGTTGGGCAAGGAGGTGGCCATCGAGGCGCAGCGGCTCGGGATCGAGGTGATCGCCGCCGACCGCTACGCGCACGCGCCGGCGATGCAGGTGGCCCATCGCTCCCACGTACTGCCCATGCTCGATCCGGATGCGCTGCGCGCCCTGATCGAGCAGGAGCGTCCGACCCTGGTGGTGCCGGAGATCGAGGCCATCCACACGCCCACCCTGGAGGCGATGGAAGCCGAAGGCCTGCGCGTGATTCCGACGGCGCGGGCGGCGCGACTGACCATGGATCGCGAGGGCATCCGCCGGCTGGCGGCCGAAGAACTGGGGCTACCGACCTCGCCTTATCAGTTCTGCAATACCCGCGAGGAATACCAGGCGGCGATCGCCAGGCTGGGCATGCCTTGCGTGATCAAGCCGCTGATGAGTTCCAGCGGCAAGGGCCAGAGCGTGGTGCGCAGCGAAGCCGACATCGGCCCCGCATGGGACTATGCCCAGAGTGGTGGCCGCGCCGGCGCCGGCCGGGTCATCGTCGAAGGATTCGTGCCCTTCGATTTCGAAATCACGCTGCTGACGGTCCGGCACCGCGCCGGTACCAGCTTCTGCGAGCCCATCGGCCACTTTCAGGAAGACGGCGACTATCGCGAGTCCTGGCAGCCGCAGCCGATGTCGCCGGTGGCGCTGAAGCGTGCTCAGGAAATCGCACGGGCAATCACCGACAATCTCGGCGGCTGGGGCGTGTTCGGGGTCGAGCTGTTCGTCCGCGGCGAGGAGGTCATGTTCAGCGAAGTCTCGCCGCGACCGCACGACACCGGCCTGGTCACGCTGGCCTCGCAGGATCTGTCGCAGTTTGCGCTGCATGTGCGCGCCATCCTCGGCCTGCCGATACCGGTGATCCGCCAGCGGGGCCCCGCCGCCTCGGTGGCAGTGCTGGCCGAAGGCGAGGGCAAGGGCCCACGCTTCCACGGGGTGGAACAGGCACTGTCCGAGCCCGACACCGAAATCCGCCTGTTCGGCAAGCCCGATGTCCATGGCCGCCGCCGCGTCGGCGTCACCCTGGCCCGCGGCGAAACCCTGTTCGCCGCCCGCGAAAAGGCCCGCCGCGCCGCGGCGGCCTTGCGGATAGAGTTGTAGAAGAGCAGTTATCGGGGTGGGTACACCGGTACGAGCGCCCTTGCGGCGCGACCGTCGCGTTCGGAACGCATCGCCCAGTCTCACTCGCCCAAATGCGGACAAGGATCTCAACGCGGAGAACGCAGAGTAGCGAGGAGAATGCAGAGAGAGGCTTGATTCGGCTTTGCAAGCCACCCTCCCGTCCCGAAACTGCCTACGAGCTATGAACTCCCGGCGTCATTGCGAGCGCAGCGAAGCAATCCAGAGCTTTTGAAAGCGCAGGGCTGGATTGCTTTGCTGCGCTCTTCATGAACCGAAATCCGGTGGTTCTTGCCGCCACTGTGGAGGGCGCCGCGCTGCGGCGCCGCTTTTCGTAGCCCGAAGTGCGCGCAGCGCTCTCCGGGCCGTGACGCGCACAGCCCCGGTGAGCCGCTACGCGGCACATCGGGCAAGGTTCCGGCCTCTCCTTGTTCACGGCTCGGGATGCAGTGTCTGGCCGATTCAGGTGGCCCGCGATGAGGTTGCAGCATGCACACCACCATTGAAATCCCGGGCATCGATCCCCAATTCCCGTTCACCTCTTTGTTCGAGTTCCGAGTCCATGACCACCGAAACCCGTGCCTTTCAGGCCGAAGTCCAGCAGGTTCTGAACCTCGTCATCCATTCCCTGTATTCCAACAAGGAAATTTTTCTGCGCGAGTTGGTGTCGAATGCCTCCGACGCCCTCGACAAGTTGCGTTTCGAGGCCCTGAGCAAGCCCGAGCTGCTCGCCGGAGACCCGGAACTGGCCATCGAGATCGAATTCGACGAAACCGCCCGCACGCTCACGATCCGCGACAACGGCATTGGCATGAGCCATGACGAGGTGGTCGAGAACATCGGCACCATCGCCCGTTCCGGCACCCGCCGATTCCTGGATGCGCTGAGCGGCGACGCCCGCAAGGACGCGCAGCTGATCGGCCAGTTCGGCGTCGGCTTCTATTCCGCCTACATCGTGTCCGACAAGGTTGAACTGCGCACCCGTCGCGCCGGCTTGGAGGTCAGCGAGGGCGTGTTCTGGAGTTCCGATGGCAAGGGCGAGTACGCCATCGAGACCGTCGAGTATCCGCGTCGCGGCACCGAAATCGTCATGCATCTGAAGGAAGACGAGAGCGAGTTCCTGTCCTCGTGGCGCCTGCGTTCGCTGATCCACAAGTATTCCGAGCACATCGCCTTCCCGATCCGCATGCGCGGCGAAGTGCCGCCGGCACCGGAAGCGGAGGAGGGCGCCGAGGCGCCGCAACCGGCCGCCGCCGAGATGGAAACGGTCAACCAGGCCGCCGCGCTGTGGGCTCGACCCAAGGCAGATCTCAGCGACGAGGACTACCAGGGCTTCTTCAAGCATCTGGCGCATTCCGATGGCGAGGCGCTGTGCTGGAGCCACAACAAGGTTGAGGGCAACCAGAGCTACACCAGTCTGCTGTACATCCCCAGCAAGGCACCGTTCGATCTGTTTGGCGGTGGTCGCGACGAGCGCCACGGCCTGAAGCTGTACATCAAGCGCGTCTTCATCATGGATGCGGCCGAACAGTTGCTGCCGGCCTATCTGCGCTTCGTCCGCGGCGTGATCGACTCCGACGATCTGCCGCTGAACGTCTCGCGCGAACTGCTGCAGGACAACCGCCTGACCCAGCAGATCCGCTCGGCCGTGATCAAGCGCACCCTCGATCAGCTCGACAAGCTGGCGCAGGATCAACCCGAGAAGTTCGCCGATTTCTGGCGCGAGTTTGGCCAGGTGTTCAAGGAAGGCCTGACCGAAGACTTCGCCCACCGCGAGCGTATCGCCAAGCTGCTGCGTTTTGCCTCCACCCAGAGCGAAGGTGCTGCGCAGACGGTGTCGTTGCCCGACTATCTCGGTCGCATGCGACCCAACCAGACCGCCATCTACTACATCACTGCCGAAAGCCATTTGGCTGCGCGCCATTCGCCGCATCTGGAAGCCTTCCGCGCCAAGGGCGTGGAAGTGCTGCTGGCCTCCGATCGCATCGACGAATGGGCGTTGTCCTATCTGCATGAGTTCGATGGCAAGCCCTTCGTGTCGGTGGCCAAGGGTGACATCGATCTCAGCAATATCGACAACGTCGAGGGCGTGAGCCCACCGCCGACCGCCGAACTGCCCGAAGGTCTGGCGGATCGGCTCAAGTCCGTGCTCGGCGAGCGTGTCAAGGGCGTGCGCGGCAGTTCGCGACTGCGCGATTCGGCTGCGGTGCTCGTGGTCGATCAGCACGAGCTCAGCCTGCATACCCAGCGCCTGTTGAAGCAGGCCGGACAAGCCGCCGGCGGCGGCGGCGCGCCGACGCTGGAACTCAACCCCGCGCATGCGATCACTGCCAAGCTGGCTGCCGAAACCGACGAAGCCCGCTTCGCTGACTGGGCCACACTGGTCTACGAACAGGCCGTCCTCAGCGAAGGCGGCCAGCTTGAAGATCCCAGTGGTTTCGTGCGTCGACTGAATGGACTGCTGTTTGCCGCCTGAGACAGGACGGGCGTTTTCCGAGAGACAGCCGAGTCCAGCATGGCCGACAATGGGTGCGCGTAGCCCGGTGTGCCGCGCAGCGGCTCACCGGGGCTCTTCCGCCTCACTGCTTGGGAGCCATCCACCTGGCGGCGAGCTCGAAGCGGCTTCGACGAGGGCCGCGCGCCTGCGCGGCTGCTCTAGCCCGCATTTCTCACACCTGTTGCGGAAGATCGCGCAGGGCTTTGCGACTAGCGCAAGGCGCGACGACGAGACATGGTGATGCCATGGCGAGGAGGAGCAACGCCGCGATAGTCGCAAAGAACCAGCGAGGGCCGCAAAGCGGGCAGATGCAGCCGTACACTCTGCGTGCTGTGTGGCCACCGATTCGCCTTGCGCCACAACGGGATCACGGCATCTGCACGCGCAGGTGTGAGAAATTCGGGCTAGATCTATGGAAGCCGAGGGCACCGCGCAGCGGCCCCCCGGCGCTCCAGCGGCTGGGAGCCGTGCTCTGGTAGGTCCAGACTTGTCTGGACGCTCTTTGCGAATTCGTGACCAAGCGCGCAGACGAGTCCGGAATTGCAATACCTGGCCCCATGAGCAAGGAAGCCGGCCTGGACCCAGCTCCAGATCCAACGAAAACGGCTTGCCCTGGCGCCATATCCGCGGATCCCCGAGAATAGGTACCCATGTCACAGCCTTCAGATTCGTCCACCGCCTCTGTCAGAGCCGACCAATGGCTCTGGGCCGCGCGTTTCTTCAAGACCCGTTCGCTGGCCAAGCAGGCCATCGAAGGCGGCAAGATCGAAGTCAACAGTGCCCGCTGCAAGCCGGCCAAGACTTTGCACATCGGCGATACCCTCAGCATCTCCCGCGGCATCGAACGCTTCGAAGTCGTCGTCGCCGCCCTGTCCGCCATCCGCGGGCCCGCCACCAAGGCCGTCGGCCTGTACCAGGAAACCGAAGAAAGCATCGCCCGCCGCGAACGCGAGCGCGAAGCCCAGCGCCTCTCCCGCATGGGCTTCCAGCCCCCACCCGGACGACCCAGCAAACGCGACCGCCGCGACATGGCCAGCTTCGAGCGAAATCAGGGCCTGGACAAGATCGATATCTGACGGCCAGGCCGCTACCGATGCAGGTCCAGACTTGTCTGGACGCTTTTCATCTACGGCTTGAGGACCGCGCGTCCATGCCTTGAGCAAGTCGGAGGCAGCGTCGCCGCTGTCGGCCCAGACTTGTCTGGACGCCCTGAACCCACCCATCAATCCCGCGCCCGTAGGAGCGCCCTTGCGGCGCAACCGCGTCACCCAGCCCGGCGACGGCAAGGATCAACGCTGGCCCGCAAAGCGCAGGGAAGATTTGATCCGATCGCCCTCGCACTACTCCGTGTCCAGTGCGTGCCGCCGTTGGCAGCAGCTCACGGCAACTTCCGATTCTCGCCGTGCATCAGCGATCCTCGGTCGCGACGCAAGGTCGCTCCTACCAACGGCTCGCTCTGCGAACTCACTGCCACGCACTATCCAAACACGCTTCGCACACATCGCACGCGATTTCCTCGCCCGTCCACGCGCCGTACGGCATCATTCACCCCGCAACCATCGCCATCCGGAACCCCGGTGCCCAAACTCCTGCTCAACCTGCGCCTCGCCACCGACGACGAAGCCGCCGAAACCCGCGAATTGCTCGATCAGCACAACGTCGACTGGTACGAAACCCAACCCGGCTTCTGGGGCATCTCCGCCGGCGGCATCTGGCTACGCGACCTCGAACGTGCCGCCGAAGTCAAAGCGCTGCTCAAGCAATACCAGAGCGAACGCCTCACCCGAGTCCGCGCCGAACGCGCCCAGGAAATCCGCGAGGGCAGGGCACCCACGTTTCTCAGCGAACTCAAAGCCAATCCAGGACGCATGCTGATGCAACTGCTGGCCGTGGCACTGCTGATCGGGCTGACGGTGGGGTTGCCGTTCCTGCTGCTGAAACCCTAGGGACATTCGTCATTCCCGCGAAAGCGGGAATCCAGTGTATTCACAGGTTTGACGTGACCGGATTCCCACTCGCGCCGAGTGTCATTGGGTCACCTGATTCGTACCAATCCTCATCAGAGCTCCGTTCCCCGCCGGGAAAGAGGCTCGGGCCAATGAGTTGGGCCCGCCAGAGGCGTGATCAAGCGCTCGATGGGCCTCCAAACCTGAGGCTGATGAGGATTGGTACGAATCAGGTTGGGTCAAGCTACGCACCAGACCCAAGTTTCGTTTGCCGTCACCGCACGCCCCGAGATCACTCGGCGCAAGTTGCCGTGTATAGGCCATGGCTGCCGGCGGCGCTCGCATCTTCAAAGCCATTCGAGAAGAGCGGTAAAGTCACCGGGCCGAGGATGTTTGCACTGAAGTTGATCGTTCCGGACGTCAGCGGCCCGGCGGCGTCTGGACAGTGCTGTTGAAACGTTGCCGAAAATGAGAGCGGCACCGGGTCCAGTCCGTCCATCACCGCATCGCTGACATTGAACGAGCCGGCCAGCGTGTTGCAGCCACTTCCGTTATAGGAGAACGCCAAACCCGGCGCGTTGGAAGCCTGAAACGGGTAACGGGTTGCGTTGGGATAGCTTCCAGGAACCAGAACGACATCGCCTGCAGCGGCGAAGTCCAAACCGAAGAACCCGGTCGATATGCCACCAGGTAGCGGACCAGAATAGGAGAACGACGTGCCATTATCCCCGTTGATGGAAGGCCTGAGCACCTGACGTAGCAGCTGGATGCTCGCCATGCCACTTGGCGCGCTCGATCCAACCGCGCCTGGCTGGGCAGTGAAGGCCAACGTACCTGTGGAATCAACCACCGGGCGCAGAAATGTTGGCGAGATCGGGATGGCAGAATTGAATCGTAACTGTCCTCGTACTGCACCGCCGTAACTTTCACATTGCTGCGAAAAATCCAAGGCAAGCGATGTCACGTTATTGCTGCCATTACGTTGGATATCCAACACTTTGAAACGACTGTAGGAGGCGTTGCATCCGCTGCCTCCAAATCCAAAGGCGAACGCTGGTCGCCCCTGAGTGCTAGATCGCTTGGCACGTTCATAACACCCAGCGACTAGTGGCAGCCCTGCTGGTGGCTGCAAGGTGATGGACCAAAAGGGATTCGCGCTGTTGGGAGAACCGATCGACAATCCAGACCCGGAGTTGTTCACAACCATCGTGCCGGTGTTGTAGCTCTGACTGCTGGCATTCGGAGTTGCGCCGGCGTCGCGATCTATCGCCAACTCATCCTGGGCACTTGCGAAGGCTGGTGCCAGAAGTGCGAGCAAGAAAGTCATCCTGGACATCAAGTACCTCGTCTCATTGGGGGTTTGATTGCCGTCGCTCGTCTTCCGGCAACGGCTCACGTCAAACTCAAGTTCTTCGGCTGCGGCATTCAGCCATGGACGATCCTTCAAGCCAAGGGTGGCCCGTGAACCGAAGCAAGTTCTTGAACGTATGTAACTGCAACGATCTGTTGCGATGCTATCGCGGACGGGAGAACTTTGCCAACAGAGCAAGGGCGGGCGCCTGATGCAGATTCTCCTCAGTGCGTTTCGTCAAGAATGAGGACGCTACCTTCGAACATGGAGCCTCTGCGGCGAGGGTGACTCTCTTCAGCAACTTTCTGAGGAAGCTTTCGCTGCCTGAGTGTTGCTGCCCACGGAATCCAACTCTCTGGAGGATCCGCTCGTCAGCGTGACTGCAGCCCTGAGCGACGTATCCCAGGTGAGCCGCGCGCAAGATTGGTCGAGATTGAAGATAAGGAGCCTGAGTCGCAGCTCAGTTGCAATCTAGTACCTTTCACAAGTTACAATCATTGTCTGTCTTACGTGAGATCCATGCTCGCTCTGTCTCCTCCTTGAGTCAGCGGCACGCTTGAAGTCAAAACGTAGCTGGGGATGCTTGACCAAATCGTCGGGGGGACCGGTGGATCAATTTGCAAAGAGTCAGTGGGCCGCATGGTCGCTGGGAGGGGTTGGCGTCCTCGGTCGGGTGCTGCGCTCATCCGGGATAGTTCGTGCGCTGTTCACCGTGGTCTGCGTCGGTTCGATGGTTTCTCAGGCTTCGGCACTTGAAGTCGGCGGTCAGCTGAGCGCAAACGCAACCTGGTCCTTGGCTGACTCACCGATTCGAGTCGTTTCGAACCTTCAAATCATCAACGGTGCGCGATTGGTGATCGAAGCCGGAGTCGTCGTGAACTTCGACGGGGGGAAGCAGTTGGTCATCGACAGCGGTTCGATCTCGGCGATCGGCAGCGAGGGCGCGCCCATCGTGTTTGGTTCAGGACAAGCAGTACCTCAGCCTGGCGATTGGGGACCGATCTTTCTTGACGATGGCACATCAGACTCGGGCACTGTATTCGACGGTGTGGTCATTCGACACGGTCATGGACTCAAGTTGGCGAGCGCATCGCCGACCATCAGCCGTGTCAGATTCGAGCAGAACGCCGGACCGGCGATCGAACTGGACTTGGACTCTTCACCCACTGGCATTGGCCTGACAGCCGCGAACAATGGATTGAACGGGATTCTCGTTCCGCCCGGAACGATCACAGGTGTCGTACGCTGGGGCTTGGTCGGTATCCCGTATGTTGTTGCTCAGGGAATCGTTGCGGTTGGGCTTCCGCCGCTGGCGCTCTCGCCCACTACATTGACCCTTCGAGCGCACGAGACTGGTGAGTTGACCCTGGAATTGGCTCGCCCGGCACCGATCGGGGGCCTGCAAATCAACGTGGCGAGCAGTGTGCCGTCGGTCATTTCAGCGCCGTCGACGGTCACGGTGCCGCAAGGCGCCCGAACCCTTTCATTTCCACTGCAAGCAGGAACAGCCGGGCAAGCCAACGTCACGGTCAGTCACCCGGATTTGGGCGCCGCGGTTGCCGCAATCACGGTGTTGCCAAAGATCTCGATCTCGTTTGCGCCAGCCGTCCTGACGGTCGGAATTGGCCAAATGCTCAGCATGGGCGTGAGTCTGAGCGAGCCGGCAACGACTCCGGGGATAAGTGTGGACCTGAGTAGTGCCGATCCACTCGTTGCGACAGTGCCTGCCAGCGTTTTCGTACCCGGTGGCTCTGCCAGCGCAACATTCAATGTCAACGGTATTGCCGCTGGAGACACAACGCTCAGCGGGTCTGCGCCAGGCCTGATGTCTGGTAGCGCGACTCTGCGAGTCCGAGACCGATTTCTGGCTTTCGGACCCTTCGGTGTGTTGGCGCCGGGGGTTGGCGGGGACCTGACGATCACCTCGTCAGTGCCAGCGCCGCCAGGAGGCATCACGATTGCAGTGGCGAATTCGGACCCGACAATCGTTGCGGCACCCGCCAGCGCACTGATCGCAAGCGGAGCGACTTCGACAACACTGTATGTGACGGGCCTGGCTTCCGGAACCGCTACTTTGACGGCTTCCGCGTCCGGATATACAAGCAGTCAGATTACCATTGCGGTCGAGCAGATCGCGTTGAGTTTTGATCCTCAGTATTCGACTGGGCTGCCGGCAGGGACAGTCGGCCGATTCTCGGTGCGATCCAGCAAGCCGGCACCCGAAGGTGGGCTGTCAGTAAATCTGGACAGCGCAGATTCCGCGATCGCGAGCGTCACTCCGTCTGCGATAACCATTCCCGAAGGTCAAACTGTCGCCGGAGTACGCGCTGAGGTCCTCGCGGTCGCAATTGGCTCGACAACAATTGGAGCGACCGCCGTTGGAGCTTTTCCCGCCAGCCTTGATGTAGGTGTCGTTCCAGCAGCAACACTCAGCTTTCAGGGATCGGACGTAGTAGGCAAGGGAATGCAGACAGACGTAGAGATTCAGCGGTATGGGGAAGACCCCCCTGACGACGTTACCGTTACTTTGACAAGCTCTGATCCCAGCAGGCTCCAGGTGCCGCCAACGGTCACGATGCCGGCGCACACGGTCTCAGCCAGCTTCACAATGACCGGCTTGGAAACGTCGAACTCACCGGTGACGGTAGAAATGACAGCACCCGGGTATGTCGTTGACGTCCCGATGACCGTAAATGTGGTTGAGCCGGTAATCCAGATTCGCGATCTTGATGGCAGCCGGACGGTGGGCGGGATACGGGACGAATTCGCCCTGGACGTCGACGTGCCCGGTGGTTGGGATCAAGTGGCGATCGCGGACCGAAGTTTGTCTGTAGCCGTGGTTGATGAGGATCCGATGGGCGTCGTGGATGGCATCTACGGCGCCATTGCTGGTAGCAATCAGATTTCAGCGGTGATTTTGCCTGCGGGAGCCTATCTGACCACAAACTCGGCTTATGTCGGTACGCCAACAGTAGAAGGTTCTTATCGGATCTCGGCGCAGGCGGACGGGATGGTTGGTGAAATATCGGAACAGCAGGACGCGGGCGACGACAGTTCGTACCTATATTTCAATCCGAGTACAAATCTGCAGCTCAGCAAGGGGCTGCAGAATACGGACTATGAAATCGCGAGGGGATTTGCGACGCCCGACGCGCTTGCGGTAACACTTACGCCGAACATTCCAGGCCCGGTTGGGATTCCGGGAACTGTTGAGATTTCAGCCAACGAAGATTCGTCGACTATCCCTCTGGTCGGTCTTGACCTGACAGGGTCACCCGTGAACATCAGCGCGGACGCGCCCGGGTACCAATCATCTTCGCCTCTGTCAATCACGGTTTCCCCCGCGTCTCTGGGATTCCAGGGGCTGAGGTCTTACCAAGCCGTGGGAGACCCGCGCAATTCTTTTGAACTTCAGTGGAGTTCCGGGACTTCGCCTGTGGATCGGCCAGTGTTGATTACTCTTGTCAATCAGAATCCTGCGGGTGTAGTAGAAGGACTTTACTCGAACGATTCAGGTTCGGATCCGATCGGAATCTTGACGTTGAAAACCGGCACCAATCAAGCCAGCACAGCGGATGCAGATCCTGCAACAATTTATGTTGGGGCGCCTGCTCTGACGGGAAGCTACCAAGTTCAGGTAGACGTGCCTGGAATGGGAACTTGGTTGTCCCCCATTGTGCAGGTTCAGCCGAGCAATCAATATCTCTTGTTTAATGAATTCTCTGCGCCGATTGGAAAGGGATTGACGTCGAGCTACGTCAGGCTCGAAAGAAGAGGGTTTAGCTTGGAGGACTCGTTGATAGTGGAGTTGACGAGTTCCGACCCGGACAAGGTCACCGTTCCCGCCCAGTTAACCTTTCCGCCGGGGGCGCGTTACGTGCAGGTGCCGATTACAGGTGTTGATCTGTCGCCGACTTTGGTGGGGATTTCTGCGAAGCCCTTGGGGATGACCGAACCAATTGGCGGCTTGGGCGTATATGTCGTCCAACCTGCGATCAAGTTCGTCGAATTGCGAGGTGTCCGGGGAGTGGCAGGTGAACGGGATGCGTTTTACGTGCGCTGGGATGTGCCTGGCGTATATCCTGGATACCAAGACCAGCCGATCTCGCAGGTGTCGACGATGATCGACTTTGAGCTGGTGGACAGCACGCCTGGCAATATCGTCGACGGCATTTACGAAGCCAGTGCCGGAAATTCTCTCAGGCACCAATTGGAGATTCCCGCGGGGACCGGTATTAGCCTTACAGCTTCTGGTGACATTGACTATCTCTATATTGGCAGTCCTGGCGCAACGGGAACCTACCGAGTGCGCGCCAGCGTCCCCGGGGTGGGGACTTGGGATTCGCCGGTCCAGACGGTCCAGCTGGCCACGCTCGAATTCACAAGATCCGAACACTACGTGGGGGCCGGGTTGATTTCGTCTTCCCTTCTGCTTCGACGGTTGGTGTCAGGATATATCCCGGAGGCACCGAACGAACTCTTGACGGTCAATCTCAACTGCATTGCCGCCAGCGTCTGTAGCGTTCCAGCGAGCCTTGTGCTGGGCCCTGGCATATACAGTGTTGGGGTTCCGGTAACCGGGGGCTCGCTCGGCGCGACCAGACTGGTCGCCTCGAGCGGCGGTATCTTTGCAGCGGCGCCATCCGATGTGGATATTCGCACAGTAATGCCTCACGTCGCGATCTCCGAGCCACCCGAGAGGATAGAGATTGGGACCAGTATTGCTCTCACTGCTCAGATTATGGTGGTGGAGTCGGATGATCCCGATCAATCCCCAGTCAGTCCTTTCCAGGTAGACCTGAGTAGCGCCTTGCCCGGTGTCGCAAGTGTTCCGTCGTTCGTGGTGATTCCGATTGGCAGCAATATCAGTGCCGATTTTGACTTGCTCGGCATCAGTTCGGGGCAAACGCGAATTACGGCCTCGGGAATCGGGGCTCAGCCAACGACAAGCCCGCGTATCTGGGTTTCCGTTTGGGCTTCATCAGCTACCGGTGGCGGCGGCAATTCGGTGCCACGGCCATGAAGCGAACCTTGCTTGCTTTACTATTGGCACTAACCACTACTACGCAGACGGCGCTGCCTGCAGAATTGACTTTAGCCGACGGCGTCGAAGTGAAATTTGGGACGGATGCTGGTCTGGTTGTGCGAGATCGAATCGTTCTCGAAGGCGATACCGTATTCACCAGCGTCGGCGACGCGGAACTCAGTGGAGTGACCATAACTGGTGCGCCGCCCGCGACTCCCGGTGACTGGCGTGGT
Source organism: Rhodanobacteraceae bacterium (assembly GCA_024234055.1). Taxonomy (NCBI): domain Bacteria; kingdom Pseudomonadati; phylum Pseudomonadota; class Gammaproteobacteria; order Lysobacterales; family Rhodanobacteraceae; species Rhodanobacteraceae bacterium. Next base: position 102,669 of record JACKOW010000003.1, on the reverse strand, counting down.
ATCTCGATTGAGGTCGGGGCTGCAGTGGCCGATGTACAGCTTGATGGCGCCCGGATCCGGTACGCCGGCTCAAGCGGCGAAGCGGCTCTGCGCTTCGGTCGCTTACCCTATGTATTCAACGCAATCACCATTTCCGACAGCCTGGTTGGTGCACGCGCCGAGAGCGGAAGTGGTGCGCGACTCTCTGACCTGCGCCTGATCAACAACGGTGTTGGGCTGGAGGCGCAAGACCACTCCAATCTGCAGATCTCGAACTCGGTGATCACGGGAAACCTGCAGTACGGGGCAGAGAACCAGTCGCCCTCCAGCATTGTGAATGCTCGCGGCAACTGGTGGGGCGACGCCAGCGGTCCGCAGGATCCGATTGGCAATCCACAGGGCTTGGGTGACGCGGTCTCGGAGGGTGTCGACTACGGTCAGTTTCTCATCGAGCCAACGTTAGCTGGTTGCCGAATATTCCCGGCGGATGGCCGATATGAAGTTGTGTTGCGGGCGCTCACGGTACGGCTCAGCTGCTCAAGTGCCACTGAGTATCGCCTTTCGGAATCAACCGACTTCGGGAGCATACCGTTTTTGCCGATGGCAGCTACGGCCAGTTTCTTCCTCTCCGAATCAGCTGGCGCAAAGACGATTCATGCCGAATATCGAGACGCCCAGGGCCACACTCGTACAGTGAGCACGCCACGTCCGATCGTCCTGACGCCGAGTATTCCCGTGGTGAGCTTTCTGGCGCCGGCATCGGGCGCAGTATTGACCACCAATACGCTGATTCGCGTTGCGGCGAGTGATGCCGCGGGTATCTCCGAGGTGGCCTTCAGTGCCAACGGCGTACCGCTCGGTACTGTCAACTCCGCGCCCTACGAATGGCTTTGGGACATCTCTTCCACATCCGACGGCGTCTACGAAATCATGGTTGTGGTGACCAACGGCGAAGGACGTATCGGTCAGGCGACACGTAACGTCTTGCTTGAGCGTGTGCTTGCTCGACCGGACGCCTATGAGTTTGACGAAGGCGAAGTGCTGTTCGTTGACGCTCCGGGATTGCTCGCCAACGACAACGTTGTCTCGCCTGTCGGTGTACAGATCCAGGTAAGAGCCCAGCCCGCTTGGGGCACACTGCTGGTAGCCAACGATGGCAGCTTCAGGTTTGAGCCTGATTCGCCAGATCGGTTTGGGGTCACGACATTCCGGTATCGCCTGGTTTCGAATGGATTGACCTCACCGGAAGTGCCGGTCACCTTGACCGTGCGGTCCGTCAATGATCTGCCGGTGGCACGCCCAGACAGCTACATGACGGATGAGAATGTGCAGATCGAAATCGCTGCGCCAGGAGTTCTGGTCAACGATTCCGACATTGAGAGCGCATCGCTACAAGCGGAACTCGTCAATCAACCGGCGCACGGGTCGGTTCAGCTATCCGCGAATGGTGCCTTCACTTATGTGCCGGAAGTCAACTTTCGTGGCGTCGATACCTTTGAATATCGTGCGGTTGATGCGGACGGCGGGGCAACACCAGCCACGGTGAGCATCACCGTCACGCAGCCGCCGACTGCAACCAACGACGTGTATCTGGTTGACGTTGATACGCTGCTTGCGGTCATTGACACTGATGAAGGCCTTTTGGCGAATGATCATGATGCGCCGGAAAATGACCCGTTGACAGCCGTGTTGTCACGCGTGCCGAATCACGGTGAATTTATTTTGCGGGAAGATGGTACCTTCAACTATTTGCCGGATACCGGTTTCGTCGGCCTCGATACCTTCAATTACCAGGTGACCGATGGCAAGTCCCTTTCGAATGTCGCGACGGTAACGCTTGCCGTTGGTATAACCAGTTTACCTCGGGCGTTCCCAGACGCCTACACGATGTATGAGGATCAGGAACTCGTGGTTTTGGCCGAAGATGGTGTTCTTGCCAATGATCAGGACGCTGACACGCCGAGGGAACAGTTGAGACCGACCGTGACCTATATTCCAGAATACGGTATTCAGCCGGGATCTCTGGTGATGGCGCCAGACGGCAGTTTTCGAGTTCGCCCTGTGCCAAACTACTACGGGGAAATCTTCTTTCTCTACCGAATATACGATGGCACAAGTGTCAGCAACGAAGCTCTCGTTCGTTTGACAGTTGAGCCAGTCAATGACGGTGTTGAGGCCGAAGATGATGCCTTTGGCGTCATCAGGAATACGGTATTCCAAACCGGATACAATGACTCTATTAAAGCAAATGACGACTATGATCCAGATTTTGAAGTAAATTTCGAGATTTTTGATCCCCCGCACTTCGGGACGGTCATCTTGAATTCGCAGACAGGGGCTCTCAGCTATACGCCACCACAGGATTTTTCCGGGATCGACACCTTTGTTTATCGGGTTTTTCAGGTAACCACTGGTATTTCGGATACGGCGACGGTCACGTTTCGCACCAACGGTCCACCGGTGGCCGGCCCGGATGCCTACACCATAGACGAAGACACCACGGTCGAAGTCTTCCCAAGCCTGTTAGCGAATGATAGCGATCCCGATGGGGACTCAATACGGCTGACAAGTACAGCATTCGGAGTTGCCGACGGTACGGTGGCGATTTTTGTAGATCGTGCGCAGAATCCAACGGTTACTACTGCACTGGCCCAATACAACTACTACGGGACACGCGAGATCAATTATGCAATTACTGACGGTCTCGCCATAGGTCGCGGGAAGATTACATTGTCCGTTCTGCCGATACCGGATGATCCAATTGCCGGCGCCGACAGTTATTTGACGCAACAAGATACATCGCTGCTTATCCCTGTTGCTGCACAGGGAGTGCTGGCCAATGACTATGATCCAGACATGCGGCCTGGGCCAAGCAGGCCGATATACCCCGGCGCTAGTGGCTTGGACTTGATTCCGATCGTTCCAGAGTTGGTCAGCGCGACCGCCCACGGAACGCTGCTGTTCTCACCGGACGGGACATTCAGCTATGCGCCGAATAGCGGATACTCCGGTACCGATTCATTTCAGTATCGAGTTCTGGACGGCACCGGGCGTTACAGTTCGCCTGCCACAGTGAGCATCCGCGTCAATACGCCCCCGGTCGCGGTAGATGATGTCTATGTATCGAACGAAGACGTGGTTCTGGTGGTGCTCCCGGGCGACGGCTTGCTTGCCAATGACGTGGACATCGACGGGGATGCACTTCACGTCGAGTTTGCCGGCACCCCAGGGGGTTGTGGGCCGTGTCATGGTCGGCTCGTTCTGCAGCGTGATGGTGGCTTCAGGTACACGCCAGATTCAAATTTCAACGGAACCGATGGCTTTAACTATCGGGTCATTGATGATGTGGCGGGTGTGGTGGTTGGACACGTCTCTCTGACAATCTTGCCAATCAATGACGCTCCAGTGACCGAGCCCGACACCTATCGTACCGATGAAGATGTTGTACTGATTGCCGACGAGCCGCTGGGTTTGTTGCGCAACGATGAAGAGGTCGACGGTGAGGCGCTGACCAATGCCTCTCTTCTGGCACCGGCTCAGCACGGTGCTGTGACGGTTTCGGCTGTTGGAGGCTTCAGCTATACGCCTGATCCCGATTTCAACGGGCGGGATACCTTTCGCTATCGGGTGTACGACGAATCCAATCTCTATACGGACGAGGATGTCGAAGTTCTGGTCACACCTGTCAACGACGCGCCTGTGGCCCTGGATGATGGTTACGTCGTGGACAGGGATCAGTCGCTTGCCGTTGGCGCTGCCAGCGGTGTGCTCGCGAACGATACGGATGTCGATGGGCCTTCGCTGTCAGCTGCATTGATCGGTCCCGCTGCGCACGGACAGGTGACGCTCGCGAGCGATGGGAGCTTCACGTACCAGCCCGATGGCGTCTTCGTGGGGATCGACCAGTTCCAGTATCAGGTAGATGATGGGCTGGGTGAGGTTGATGTGGGTGTGGTTACCATTACGGTTCGCGATGTCAATTCACCCGTCGAGATCACCGTTACTGATGATTTCTACTCTTTCTCAGGTCCGGACCTTTTTGAAACTGCCCCAGGTGTATTGTCCAACGACTCGGTCTCGGGCGCGCCCAGCTTGAGTGCGGCGCTGATCGTGGCGCCGCAAGTCGGCAGCGTTGTCTTGAATGCCGACGGCAGCTTCAATTATCTCGGTCAGCCGGGTTTCAGTGGCGTCGTCACATTCACGTATTCGGCCAATGCAGGCGGCAGCGCCGAGTTGGGATTGGTGACCTTGGACATCCAAAGTACCAGCAATGTGCCACCAGTGGCTGTCGGAGAGCAGTTTGGGGTCATGGAGGACACACTCCTGGATTCGCGTTCCTCGGGTGGTTTGCTTGGGAACGACAGCGACTTCGAGGGAGCGCCCTTGTCTCTTCAACTGGTGTCTCAACCACAGCATGGCACCTTGAATGCGCAAGCGGATGGACAGTTTACCTATCAGCCTGCGGCCAATTTTGCGGGAACTGATCAGTTCACTTATACGGTCAGCGATGGCCAGCTAAGTTCCAATGTCGCAACGGCCGCCATCACCGTATTCGCGCAGAATGATCCACCGACTGCCGTCAATGACGTCTATCAGACTGTCGTCGATCAAGTTCTGGTCATTGGATCGGCACAGGGTCTGCTCGCGAACGACAGTGATGTGGATGGCGATCCGCTGGTCGTTGAACTGGTTGATGCGCCAGTGTACGGGCAGGTGTTAGTGGCTGCCGATGGTGGTTTCAGTTATCAGCCGCAACCCGGCTTCATCGGTGCTGTGTCGTTCCGCTATGCTGCCAGCGATGGCGCCGCCCGAACCATTGCCAGCGTATCCGTCTCAGTCGTCGGACCGGGAAATCGAGCGCCGGTGGCCCAGGGCGAGAGCTTCGTCATCGACGAGGATCAGTTGCTCCAGAGTTCCAATGTAGGGGCGTTGACCAACAACGATTCGGACCCAGACGGGGATCAACTGTCAGTCGTGCTGGCAGATGCGCCTCTGCACGGTGTACTCACGCTCGACGGCGGCGACTTCAGTTATCGGCCAGCCCTGAACTACTTCGGTTCTGACGAGTTCACCTATCGAGTTACGGATGGAGCGCTCAGCTCCAATCTGGTGACGGCATCGATCGCAGTTGAGCCAGTCAACGATCCACCGCTCGCGGCTGCCGATACCTATCAGGTCCTGCAATCCCAAACCTTGACGGTGCCGGCTGCCAATGGCGTGCTGGCAAACGACACGGACGTAGAGGCCGAGCCGCTGACTGCGATGCTGGAGTCTGTGCCGGGACACGGAGCGGTGAACTTGGCGACAGATGGTGGATTCGTCTATCTGCCGAACGCCAGTTTCCATGGCCGAGATGAGTTCGCCTATCGCGTGAGTGACGGGATCGACAGCAGTGTTGGGCGCGCGGTGATAGACGTCACTCAGGGCCCCAACCAGCGTCCGTTGGCTATCGGCGAAGTCTTTGCGATTCCCGAAGACAGCGTGCTCGATACGCGGTCCCTGGATAGCTTGCTGGCCAACGATGTCGATCCCGACGGCCAGACCCTGACGCTGGTCATCCTGAGCCAGCCGCCTAGCGGTCAGCTGGAGGATCTGGGCGCTGGGCACGTTCGCTACACGCCGGCGCGCGATGTCACCGGCAGCATTCGATTTGACTACGCCGTCAGCGACGGCGAACTGGAATCCTTGCCGGTTCAGGTCGAGATCTTGCTGCTGCCCGTGAACGATGCGCCGCAGGCGCAGCCAGACCTCTACTCGCTGGCACCCGGCGTGTCGCCACTGGTGCTCGATTCAGCAGCCGGTGTGCTTGCGAACGACCACGACCCGGATGGCGACACGCTGCTGGTCACGCTGATCCAGCCGCCGAGTTCAGGCACTTTGAATCTGTCGCTGGATGGCGGACTGATCTACACGCCTGCTGAGCCCAGACCCCCGAGTGATGGATTCACCTACCGAGTCACAGACCCTGCCGGCCTGAGCGCCGACGCACCCGTTCAGATTCTGCTCAACGGCCAGCCTGTCGGAGATCAGCTGTTTCAATCCGGTTTCGAGTCAGTGCCATGAACCGAAGCCGCACTTCATCGGGAATCCACATCTTGCGATCCAACGACGCTCTCTCATCAGTCGCCTGCGCCGACGGCAGGCACACTCCAGAAGCGTCGTCCCCTGGCGATCGCGCGGGCACCAGGCTGCTTGCGCTGTTGGCCGTGCTGTTACTCGGATTTGCTTGCGCAATGCCGGCCCATGCCGATATTGACAGCGGCGTGCAATGGCTGATCTCGCGTGACGGCGCTTCCGGCGTCCATCGGGCGACGGATCTGGCGAATGCCAATGACAGCAATGCGGAATCCTGGATCACGATCTCACTCCTGTCGCGGACTGCTGAATTCCCGCAGCTGGATGCGGTTGTGCGCGACCAGAGCGCGGGAACACTGACGTCGCTGGCGCGGCTTGCCAAGACCCGGCTCGATCAAGGCCAGTCGGCAACTGCACAGCTGAGTGTGCTTCTTGCGGCGCAACTGGCCGATGGCGGATTTCCGGCCAAGGCCGGCTTCCAGAGTGAGCCGCTCACGACCGCCTGGACCTTGCTGGCCCTGGAACGCGCAGGGCAGGGCGAAGGTACCCCGGCAGCCCGCGCCATCGGCTATCTGATTTCTTCGCAGCAGAGCAACGGCGGCCATTTGTCTGCAACTGGCAATTTGCCGTCAGTGTTCGCCAGCAGCCATGTGGCTCAGGCTTTTGCGCTTTATCGGAATCGCTTTGATCTGACCTTGCCGATCAATCGCACCAAGGCATTTCTTGAGAGCATGCGCAAGCCTGATCAGAGCTTCGGTGAGGCCTTCGAGACAGGACTGGCGCTAGATGCACTGCTGGCGTTGCGAGCGGATCGGGCGGCATTGGCGCCGGTTGCGACGGCACTCGCTGCTCAACAACTCAGCAACGGCAGCTTTTCGGATGATGCCTATGTATCGGCCCTGGCGCTGCGTGCCTTGTGGCGGTACGAGCAGCCGGACGTTTCCCCGACCCTGTCCGGCATTACCGGTCGGGTGATATCGGCGGATACCGAGTTGGCCATTGCCGGGGCGCAATTCGCCTTGACCGGCGCATCGACGGCCACTTTGGTGACCAACAGCACCGGCATGCTGCAGTCTTCCACGTTGCAAGGCGGCAATTACACTGCGGTACTGAGCTTCGCCGGCATGCGCAGCATCGAGTTCCAGATCACCTTGGTTAACGGGCGTACGTTGGACCTTGGCACCTTGCGCATGATCCAGGGTAGCTCGCCGACCGGTGACTATGCCGTGATCCACGGACTGGTGACGGATAGCGAGACCAACTTGCCGATTCCGGGCGCTCTGATGGCGCTAGCCAACCCGCCGACACAGGTCGTCAGCGACGCCGATGGTCGCTACCAGTTCCTGCAAGTGCCTGTCGGGCCCGTCGAGATTTCGGCCACAGCGACGGGCTATTCCAGTCGCAGCGTGCAGCTGACCGCCACACCGCGAACCGTGATCGAGTTTTCCATGTCCTTGTCGCCGAATCCCACCGGAGCAGGGGCGAGGATCCGCGGTGTGATTGTTGACGCCAATACCGGTCAACCTTTGCCCGGCGTCAGCATTGCGGCCACGGCGGGTGTTCCGCCTGTGGCCACACAGACCGATGCGATGGGTGCCTATGAGTTGACCGTGGCCGCCAGCGCGATGGCTACCATCACGGCTACTCTGGTCGACTACGATCCCGTGACCATCCAGGTTCCCTTGGTTGACAACCAGGTATTGATCTTCTCCCCGCGCCTGTATCCAAGCGGAACCACTCCGAACGGCGCCAATCGCGCGCGAATCACCGGTCGAATCGTCAATCAGGCCAATCGACAGCCGATCGAGAGGGCATTGGTGGTGGCGGTGGACGCCTCCGGACAGCAAACGATCCAGACCGATACACAGGGCCTGTTCGTCATCACCAGTCTGGCCGGACCTACGGTGCAGCTTTCCATTACGGCCGATGCCTTCGTGCCCGCTACGGTGTTGGTGCCTCTGCTGCCGCTGGAACAACGCAATATTGGCAGCGTAGGTCTGAAGCCCACCACCATTGACTACTACTTCCCCGATCTGGTGATTGTTGACAGCACGCTGTCAACTACCGAACCCGACACATTCGCCCTGACCGACCACTTCACAGTTGAAGTCGCCAATCGTGGTACCTCGGCGACTACCCAGGACTTCACCTTGGTCGCGTTTGTTGATGCCAACGCCAACGGCGTCTTTGATGTCGGCGTTGAGCCTGAAATCGGCCGAGTTCGCGTCGATCGGGATATGCCCATTGGCAACAGTGTGTCGGTCGATATTGCCGTGACCGCGCTACTGGCCTTCCGCGATGCGCCGGTGGCATTTTGGGTGGATGCAGAGAATGAAATCCCGGAGCAGATCGAGAACAACAATGTGGCGACCAGTTTGCTCGGTTGCCGAATCGAGCAAACGCCCATTAATCCAGGGACCATTTACGAAGCGTGGCACTGGAACGGACTGGCCAGCAATCAGCTGGTCAACTCGATCAATCAGGTGCCCTCAGTCACGCAATTGACTGATGACAATGGCGACGGCGTCATCAACCAGTACGACATCCCCGACCTCGTCTTCGTTGCCGGTCAGCGCGCCACCGAAGCGCCCAATGTCACCGCGCTGGTGGCCATCAGCGGTGATGATGGCCATGAACTGTGGTCGCGCACCAATATCCTGCTCTCGCCGTTCTCGTCGGTGGCCACTGGCGACATCGACAACGACGGGGTTGCCGAGATCATCGTCGTGCGCAACTACCGCCAGGAGCTGATTGCCTTCGAGAACGACGGTACGCTGAAGTGGCGCACGCCGCTGAATGGACCAGGCGTGCCAATTCCTGTGATCCCGCCGACCGGCTATGTCTACGATCAGCCCATCATCGTCAATCTGGAAGGCGACAACGAAGCCGAGATCGTTCTCGGCCGCGAGGCCTTCCGTGGACTGACTGGCGAACAATTGTGGGAGGGCGAATTCGATGCGGGTGGCGATGGCGGTGTGCCTGAAACCCGCCCGCTGATGATCGCCAGCAACATTGCTTCGATTGCGGCAGATGTGAATCTCGACGGGCGAATGGAAGTGATCGCTGGTCGTACCCTCTATGACTTCGAGGGCAGGACCATATGGCACCGCGGTGATATCGAACCTGGCTTCAACCTGGACAAATTTGGAACGGTCTACACCGACCCGATGTACGCCGCAGTCGGCAATTTTGATCTCGATGATCAAGCTGAGATCGTCCTGATCATCGGCGACCGCATGTATCTGCTGGAACACACGGGGCAGACCATCTGGGGTCCGAAATACTCGCCGGACAATCAGCAGATGGGCGCGCCGGTCGTCATTGACATCGATGCAGATGGTTTGCCTGAGATTCTGGTCTCATCACGCGGCCCCGGTCCGGGGGATGAGAACAAAGGCCGTTTGACCATTTTTGAATCGGATGGCACGGTCAAGCGGACCGTCGCCATCCGTGATGGATCGGGTGTGACCAGCCCCGCGGTCTTCGATTTTCAGAACGACGGCCGCTACGAAATCCTGCACGTCGATGAGCAGGATTTCCGCGTGCTGGATGCGCTCAGCGGTCAAGAATTGTTCAAGACTCGACATACCTCGCGAACCGTATTCGAATATCCCGTTGTTGCGGATATCGATGGCGACAAGCAGGCGGAGATCATCCTGACCGGTTTTGATGACGATCTGATCGCAGGCGTCACCCCCGGCATCCGTGTCTTCAAAGCCCGCAACGGCGCTTTCGCCGACGCTGGCTCAGTGTGGGGTTCGCATGCCTTCCACATCGACGATGTCGCCGAGAACAGCATCATTCCCTTGCTGGAAACACCGTCCTGGTTGACTCACAACACCTATCGCACGCAGCGCAGTCCACTGCCCGATCCGCTCGGCATGCCGGACTTCAGCGTTGGCGATCTGCGTTTGATTGATCAGGGTCCGGGTCTGGATCCGGTGGTGCAGGTGCGCGTCGGTAATGCCGGCCCGGTCGATGCCCACGAGCCGCCGTTCATCAGCATTTTCCGCGGTGATCCTGCTTCCGGCGGCCTTCTGCTCAAGCAGTTGCGCCTGGATACGCTAAGGCCGGCGCGCTTCCAGATCGTGAATCTGGGGACGATCCCGTTGACTGGCAGCGGCGAGCTCTACGCGGTTGCCGATGTGTCCAACAAGGCCAGGGAATGTCGTGAGATCAACAACCAGCGCAGCATTGCGTTCACGGCCACCAATGGCTTGGGCGATCTGCAACTGGGTACCGACAAACTCAGCTACGTGCCGGGCGAAACGGCCGAGTTGCGCGCCACCGTATCGAACACGGGTGCCTTGCCCGCGGGATTCCGTGTGCGTTGGTCGATCCGAAACAGTCAGGGCCAAACCACCACGACACTGGACGACCTGGACATCGCCAGCGTGGCGGCCGGTGAATCGTTACTGCGTACGCTGAACTGGCCCAGCAACGGTGTGCTCGCCGGCAGCTATGTGCTCGCGGGCGCACTGCTCAATGCGCAGGGTGTACAGATCGATACGGCGACCGCCAGCTTCGCCATCGCTGGCGATGTTTCCGGTCCGGCGGGTGGCCTGGCACTCGGTTTTGACCGCGCCACCTACACACCCGGCGAAGTGGTGACGCTGAGCTTCCGCGCTACCAATCTGTCCTCGTCCGAAGTGATCCGTTTGCCGGAGGTCGTCATCACGGTGACGGGTCCGGGTGGCTATACGCTGCAGCGCAGCTTCCCCTACGGCGATCTGTTTGTGGCTGGCTTCGTTGAGGGCACGCTCGGTATCGATGGCTCAGGCGCCGCCGGCAGCTACACCGCCACCGGCCGACTGCGATCGCGCTTGACCAACTTCGAGTACGCGACCGACAGCAGCAGCTTCGAGCGATTCGCCGACACCAGCGCGCTGATTCAAGGCTTTGTGGATGTGGCGATTCCCATGCTCACGCTGGGCCAGCAACAGAATTGCCTGTACACGGCCCGCAATCGCGGAACGGCGCCGCAACTGGGCATGAACCTGCGCCGAGGTGTGGTCAACCTCGACACGGGAGCCGTGCTCTCGCAGCAGGCTTTCATCGCCGATCTGGTGCCCGGAGCCGACTTTGTCGCCAATGACACGGTGCCCACCATGGGCTTCAGTGCGGGCGATCACGCCTGCGTGCTGGAAGTATCGGATGGCAGCAACTGGCGCGTCCTGGATTCCGAGCCCTTCGTGCTGGAGGGCCTGCCGCCGCCCGATATTCTGGTGACCCCGGTGACCGGACTGGTGACCAGCGAAGCCGGTCAGTCCGCGCAGTTCACGGTCAGCCTCACCGCTGCACCCATAGCCGACGTGACCATTCCGATGAGCGTCAGCGATGCCACTGAGTTCGCGCTGGCCAGCCCCTCGTTGACCTTCACGCCGGCGAACTGGGATATCCCGCGCCTGGTGGGCGTTGCCGGCATCGATGACACGCTGGTGGATGGCGATATCGCCGGTTCCATCCTTATTGCTGCGGCTGAGAGCACGGATCCGGCGTACAGCGGTATCGATCCACCGGATGTCGGCGTCACCAATCTGGATGACGATGCGGTCGCCGTCCATGTATCGCCGTTACTGGTCGAGACCAGCGAGAACGGCACCAGCGCCAGCTTCACGGTGTCGATCAATGCGGCGCCGACCGATGCGGTGACGATTCCGGTAACCAGTTCGGACGCCACCGAGTGGTCCGTGGATCGCAGCACGCTGACCTTCAGCAGCGCCAACTGGCAGACGCCGCAAGCCGTGCTGGTCACCGGCCTCGATGATGTAGAACTGGATGGCCTGCAGATGGGCACCATCGAGCTGTTGCCGGTGCAAAGTGCCGACTCGCGTTTCAACGGTATCGATCCGCCCGATGTGGTGGCCCGCAATACCGACAATGACGGCGCCGGCATCACGGTGGATCCGCTGAGTGTGGTCACTGCCGAAAACGGCGCCGCAGGCAGCTTCACGGTGCGCTTGAACGCGCCACCCAGTGCCGAAGTGCTGGTGCCGATTGGCCCGGTCGACAGCACCGAGTGGCAGATTCTGGACCTGGACGTGCGCCTCGACGCCAGCAACTGGCAAACCGGGCGCACCGTGCTGGTCACCCCGATCGACGATGCCCAAGTCGATGGCGATCAGACGGCCGTGCTGGTACTCGGCCCGGCACAGAGTGCTGATGTGCGCTTCAACGGTTTGGATCCGGCTGACGTCAGCCTGACCAATCTCGACGACGATGGTCCGCAGATCCTGGTGAATCCGACCAGCGGCTTGATCGTCAACGAGGGCGGCAGCAGCGACAGCTTCACCGTCAGTCTGACCGAAGCACCCACAGACCCGGTCACAGTCGCGATCAGCAGCGGCGATCCCAGCGAATTCTCCCTCGCCGTGACGGAGATCCAGTTCACGCCGCAGGACTACGCGCCACGTACCGTCATCGTCGCCGGCGTCGATGACACTGAGGTTGACGGCAACATCGTCGGCAGCATCGTGCTCGATCCCGCGGTGAGCGCCGATTCGCGCTATGCCGGCATCGATCCGCCCAATGTGCTGGTCACCAATCTCGACGACGAAGTCGTACAGGTGCTGGTCACGCCCATGGGCAGCATCGAAACCAGCGAGGCCGGCACCAGTGCTTTCGTGGAAGTCCGCGTCAGCACGGTGCCGACCGCGGATCTGGTGATTGCACTCAGGAATCCCGACACCACGGAGTGGGCTTTCGACGCAACCGAGTTGCGCTTCACACCGGCCGATTGGGCGACACCCAAACGCTTGACCGTCACCGGCGTCAATGATCTGGACATCGATGGCGACATCGTCGGCGTGATCGGACTGGCACCGATCGCCAGCGCAGATCCGCGCTATCAGGGCCTGGACCCGATCGACATCCCGGCCGTCAATCGCGACAACGATGTGCCTGCGGCCATTCTTGTAAGCCCCGAAGGCCCGATTCAAACCACCGAGGCCGGCGGCAGCGCCAGCTTCCAGGTGAGCCTGTCGACCGAGCCCAGCGCCGAAGTGCGCATTGCACTCAGCAACCCGGACAGCACCGAGTTCAGCCTCGATCGCACTGAAATCGTATTCGCCTTGGCAAGTTGGGAAACCCCGCAGACGGTCACCGTCACCGGCGTCGACGACCCCGATCTGGATGGCGATATCAGCGCAGCCATCGGCCTGGCGCCGGCTGTCAGCGCCGACAATCGCTATCAGGGCATTGATCCGCGCGACATGCCAGTGATCAACCTCAACGACGACTTTGTCGCGCCTGCCGAGTTGCAGATTAACGCACTCGATCTGGTGGTATCGGAAGCAGGCGAGGGCGGACGCATCGAGATCTCCCTCAACCGGCCGCCGGTGAGCACCACACCCGTGCGCTTGCTGGTCACCAGTGCCAATCCTGGAGAAGTGCTGGCGCTGCCGCATGAGTTGCTGTTCGATCAGAACAACGCCACCCTGCCGCAGGCCATCATCCTGTCCGGTGTCGACGAGTTCATCGACGACGGCGACCAGACTGTGTTGGTACAGATCGCCGTCAGCGCCGACAGCGATCCCGATTTCGCTGCACTGCCGCCCACCAGCCTGAGTGTGCTCAACATCGACAACGACACCGCCGGTCTGACACTGAATCTCACCGGGCCGCAACGAATACTCGAGAGCGAGTCCACCACGCTGGCCCTGACGCTGACCAGTCAGCCCACGGCAGAAGTCAGCGTCATACTGCAGGCCACGCTGAGGCCCCCAGGCCAGACTGGCGATTTGTTGTTCGAACTCGTGCCGCTCAGCGCGACCATCCAGCCCAGTCAGTGGAACAACCCGCTGAGCCTGCGCCTGCTCACTACGGACAACGGACTGGACAACCTTGACCAGATCGTCGACGTGCGCCTGACCCAGGTGCAGAGCGCTGATCCCAATTACGCCGGCCAAAGCGCACCCGATGTCGCCATTGACGTCATCGACCGCGGACCCTACGGCCTGCAGGAAATCCCGATCAATCGCTGGATGCCGCTGCTGGCGCTGCTCACCCTCATCTTCGGCCTGCTGGCCGTGCCCCGTATTCAAGGCAGAAGCGCATGATGTTGCCCAAGCACACGACCACCACGTTTCGGCAGCGCCTCGACGCTCTCGTAGGTCACGTTGCCCGCGCAGCGGGCTACGTGACGCATGCACCGGAGGACCCATCCACCGGCGCGACCTCGCGTCGCGACCAGCCCACCTGTGGGAGCGGCTTCAGCCGCGATGCCTTGGCTCTTGCTCTGCCAGGAAAGCCCACCCGCAGCCCGATACCCAACCCCGACAAACTCCACCTTCTCCACAGCTTCATCTTGTCCCTCGCCACCGCCGGCATCCTCATCATCGGCGCCTGGCAACCCACCCGGGCCATGGCCGTCGACCTGCCCGGCGACCGCGAAGCCTTGGTTCAAGCCCACAAGCTGATGCAGCGCGACGCCAACATCAAGGCCATGTCCGAGCACCTGGAGGCCATCGCTTCCGAGTTGCGGCGCATACAGCCGGCGGGTTCGGCCGCACCCAATGCCACCGACGTCGCCCGTGGCACGGGCGAATTGGCACCGCTGAACATTGGCGATCGAGTACTCGCCAGCGTCGATGAGCTGGGCGACTTCGAAGCGCAGATGGCCGCGCAATGGCGCGAAGAAGCCGCCGAGATGGCCGCGCAAGGCATCCCCGACGAAGTCGTGCGTCGCCATCTCGCCTTGATCGACGAGGTCAACCAACGCGCCACAGAATTCCGTGAACTCACTGGCGCCTTGCGCAACCAGACGGCACAGCGCTCACTCACTGGCACCAGCAGCACCCTGGTGTCCTTGAGCGACTGGTTCTCCAAGCTCAACACGGCGCGCGGTTACCAAGCCATTGCAGCCGACCAACTACCCCTGCAATTCGCCAAGTCCGACACCACACCGGCGCCCGGCACCACCCTGGTAGCAGCCACCGACAAGGCCGGCGAAAAGGCCTTCACCGATCCGCCGACACCCGCCGATCTGGCCGAAACCATCGATATCCAGTTCACGCCGGACATCCAGGCGCTGGCGCAATCGCTGGGCAACGATCCCATCACCATCCGCAACTGGGTCTACGACCACATCGAGTTCATGCCCACCTTCGGTTCCATCCAGGGCGCTGATCTCACCCTGCTGAACCGTCGCGGCAACGCCTTCGATATCGCCAGCCTGACCCTGGCCCTGCTGCGCAGCGCCGGCACCCCAGCCCGCTACGTGCGCAGCGTCATCGAGATTCCGGTCGCCCAGGTGCAGAACTGGCTCGACGCCCCCACGCCCGAGATGGCGCTCGATCTGATGCAGAAGGGCGGCATCCCCAGCGCCGCCGTGATCCAGGGTGGCCGCATCCAGGCCATCCGCTTCGAGCATGTCTGGATCGAAGCCTACGTCGATTTTATCCCCTCCCGCGGCGCCATCAACCGTGTGCCCGATCAGTGGGTGCCGTTGGATGTGGCGTTCAAGCAGTTTGACTACCAAGCGGCGCTGCCCTGGCGGCAGGACTCGCTCCAGCCGCGCCTGGCAGCGGTGCAGCAATTCGTTCAACCGCTGCAGATCGACGCGGCCAGGGGCGTTCGTGGTTTCGATTTCGATCAGCTGGATGAAGCCAGCAAGACCCTCGCATCCAACTTCACCAACCAGTACACCGCTGGCAATCCTTCCCTGGAAGGACAGGATCTCTACGACAGCCGGACAGTGCGCCCCATCGACAGCATGATCCTGGAAGGCTCGCTCCCGTTTCCGCTGCGTTCCAGCACCGTCAATCGCTACTCCGAACTGCCTGCAACCGCACGCCAGACGGTGCGCATGCGTTTCTACGCTGATCAAACCTCCGTCAATCTCGATTCGCCGTCGGAGGAAATCACCCTTCCTTTGGCGCGTGTAGGTACGAAAAAGCTCGCGATCGATTACGACCCGGCAACGGCCGCCGATGCCCAGACCCTGGCGCAATATGCTGAGTCGCGCGCCGCGACCATGCCCATCGGTCAGATCAATGTCCGCGCCGTGCTTCGATTGGGTAGCGAACAGCTGTTTGACGCAGGCGTTTCCCGCATGGGCACACTGCAGTACTGGAAAGCTGACATTCGTGACGCCCACGGCAATATCAGTTCGACGGAACCCTACCGATTTGCGGCCGGCAGTTCGGTGGTGTTCGGATTTGATCTGGCAGGCATCAAAGGCGATCGCACCGAACGCGAAACGTTATCGCTCCCCCAGGGCGCGGCGATGTACGACATCAAGGATGCCCTGTATCTGGGATCCTTGACCTTCTGGATGCTGCACGACCATCTGGATGAGCAGATTGCACGCGCCGGAGGTGGCCGTGCCCTGCGATTGCCATCTGTCGGAGCCTTTGCCCAGCCCTATCAGGTGAGCTACTTCTTCGGTGTTCCGCGCACCGGGTTCGTGAAGGGGCGCTACACTGATGTCAAGGCAGTGCGAGCGGCGCTCAATTTGCCCAATGCCGATGACTATCTGCAGGCAGCCATTCGCATCGGCTCGGGCGGGTCCGTCGCGGAAAGTGCCAGTTGGGCCATTCTCACGGGTACCTGGAAGTCCGGGCTGGGGCTGTCGGCTTCAACCATCCTCAAGCGGGCCATGGATGAAGGCCAGCGGCTGTTTCAGATTGACGACGACAACCTCAACAGCGCGCTGGCGCAGATGCAGTTGTCGCCGGATGCCGAGAACGAGATTCGCCGATCGGTGCAGGCCGGAAACATCGTGGTCGCCCCGGAGCGTGAGATCCAGTTTCGCGATTGGCATGGCTCTGGCTACGTCATCTTCGATCCGAATACCGGTGCCTCGGTTCAGCGGGTAGAGGGTGGCCTGGCGGGCGGTATCGAATGGGGCTGCGTGGCTGTGGCACTGGCGCTCAAGGTGCTGTGCGACAGCAAGATACTGGCCCTGGCGCAGAAATTTCTGCTCAACCTGGGCGCTCAGCTGGTAGAGCGCATGGGTCTGGGTGCCATCCTGGCAGCGATGGTTCCGGGCGTTGCCATTGGCTTGGCCATCATCAACGCGGTCTACATCGCCATCAGCATTGCCCAGGCGGTGGCCGAGATCACCAAATGGGTCCGGGAGATCATGGATGGCATTGAAAAGCTGTCCGAAGCCGATCTGGCCGAACTCGGCGTCAAGGCCATCAACGAGATTGCCTGTTCCTATTCTCCGCCGTGCTTGCCCGGGCTCAGTGCCAGCAGCTTCGGATTGGGCACGGGCTCGGGCTCGGGCGATGATGATCGCGGTGCGGGTCTGCCGGCGGTGGGCAATCCGGTGGCAGTCGGCACTGGCGCCAAGTGGCAGCACGAGCTGGATTTCGAGGCCACCGGACCATTCCCGATTCGTTTCGCGCGCACCTACAACTCGGCGGCACCGCGCACGGCAGGTTTCGTCGGCGCCAAATGGACCGCGAGCTACTTCCAGTCTGTCCGCAGCGCGCCGAACGTCAATGCCCAGCCCGGTGATCGACCTGATTCGGTCCTGATTTCCCGTCCCGAAGGTGGCTGGTACCAATTCGATTGGCGCAATGGCGCTTACGTGACCGAGGGCAATCTGCCCGGCAAGGTCCAGCGACTGGTCACGGCGGGGGCAACTTCCGGCTGGATCTACACCTCAGCACAAGACGAAGTCGAGCGTTACGATGCCCAAGGTCGCCTGCTCTCGATCAGCAATCGCAACGGCATCACCCACACCATCAGCTACGACACACTGTTCAGACCGCGACAGGTCACCGACAGCTACGGTCGCACGCTGACTTTCGCCTACGATCCAGTGAGCGGCTACCTGCAGTCGATCACCGATCCGATGCAACGCGTGACCGCGTACAGCCACGATGAATCGGGCAATCTGACGGGCGTCCGCTACCCGGATACGCGCACACGCACCTATCACTACGAAGACATCGGCAACCTCTACGGGCTCACCGGCATTACCGACGAACGCGGCGTACGCGTATCCACCTGGGTCTACGATCATCAGGGGCGGGTGAAGCGTTACTTCCGCGCCGGCGGTGCCGATCGCTACGAATTCAGCTATCAGGGCGATCGCACCACGGTGCTCGATCCTTTGGGTACCACGCGCACCTACGAATACCAGCGCATCAATGATCGGCCCTATCTGAAAGTGGTGACGGAGCCTTGTTCCTCTTGTTCGGCAGGAACCACGGCCGAAATCACCTACGATGCCCGCGGCCTGATCGTCTCGCGCAAGGACTTCCGCGGCAACGAGATGGTCTATCAGCGTGATGATCGCGCGCTGGTCACGTCCATGACCGAAGCCCTCAACACCCCCGTCGCGCGCACCACCACCACCACCTGGGAATCGAACTGGCATCTGCCGCGCCAACGCCGCGAGCCCATCGCCGGCGGCGTGCGTATCATCGACTTCACCTACGATGCCGAAGGCAATGTCGAAACCCGCACTGTGACCGCGAACGGCCAATCGCGGGTGTGGACCTACACCTACAACGCCGACGGCCAGATGCTCACCGAGGACGGCCCGCGCACTGACGTCAACGATGTCATCACCTACACCTACGACACCGCCGGCAACCTCGAAACCCGCACCGATGCGGTAGGCCACGTCTGGCTCTACACCCAATACGATAACGACGGCCAGTTGCGCAGCATGCAGGATCCGAACGGCCTGATCACCACCTACACCTACGATGCGCGCCAGCGCCTCACCGAGGTCGATGAAGGCGGCGAGATCACCGTGTACGGCTACGACGAAGCCGGCAACCTGACCCGCATCACGCTGCCCGACGCCAGCTACGTCGAATACACCTGGGATGGCGCCGAACGCATCGAGAAGGTCGAGGACAACCTGGGGCATTCCATTGTCTACGGCCTCGATGGCCTTGGAAATCGCATCCAGGAAGACACCTTTGATCCCAACGGCGCGCTGGTGCAGACCATGAGCCGGGTGTACGACGGTCTCGGTCGTTTGAAGGACACCTTCGGCGCCGAGGCCCAGCAAACCGTGTACACCTACGACGGCAATGGCAACAAGAAGACCATCCTCGATCCGCTGCTGCGCCTCACCGAGCATGACTACGACGAGCTGGACCGCCTGAAGAAAACCACCGATCCCGATCACAACGAGATCGAGTTCAGTTACGACGCCCAGGACAATCTGCGCACAGTCACCGATCCGCGCGATCTGACCACGGTGTATGACTACACCGGCTTCGACGAGCTCCAGACCCTGACCAGCCCCGACACCGGCAATACCGGCTACACCTACGATGCCGCGGGCAACCTCGATACCCGCACCGATGCCCGTATGGTGGTTTCGGACTACGACTACGACGCCAACCAACGCCTGCGCGCGATCAACTATCCGGCCTTCCAAGGTCAGCCGCCGGAAACGCTGAGCTTCGTCTATGACGAAACCGCCGGAGGCAACTTCGGCAAGGGTCGCTTGACGAGTCTCAGCGACGGCTCGGGCAGCACCGCCTTCCGTTACGACATCCACGGCCGGGTGATCGCCAAGGCGCAGACGGTGGGTGCAGGGTCACCGAAAACCCTGGAGACCAGCTACTTGCCCAACGGACAGACCGAGGGCCATGTGCTGCCTTCCGGGGCGGTGGTGCGCTACAGCTATCGCGCCGATGGCCGCATGCTCAGTATTCGCGTCAATGGCGTCGAGATCCTTCGCCAGATCGACTATTTCGCCTTCGGCGAAGCCAAATCCTGGCAGTACGGCGCGGCCGACAGCTACCAGCGCAGCTTCGATCTGGATGGCCGGGTCAAGGAACACACGGCCGGCCCTGCGATCCGCACGCTGGACTTTGATCCCGCCAGCCGCATCCGCAGCCAGACCGACAGCGCCGGTGGCCCCAATCAGTGGGCCTACGACTACGACAATCTCGATCGACTGGAGACCGCCACCAATGCCGGCACCCAGGGCGCCATCGCCAATCTGGCGCTGGGCTGGGATTACGATCCCACCGGCAATCGCACCCAGGAAACCCGCGGCGTCAACCCGCCGGTGCCCTATGTCATCGCCTCCACCAGCAACCGCCTGAGCAGTGTCAATGCGCTAAGCCGCCAATACGATGCCGTCGGCAACACCCTCAATGATGGCGCTGGCCTCACCAGTGTTTACAACGCACGCAACCGCCTGATCCAGACCACCAAGGCCGGCCTCAGCACCCACTACGCCCACAACGCCTTCGGCGAGCGCGTGTGCAAGGCCAGCGGAGGGCCCAACTGCGCGCAAAGCGCCGATCGCAGCGAATACGTCTACGACGACGACGGTCATCTGATCGGCGAATACCCCGCCAACCCGGCCGACAGCACCGAAATCCTGTGGCTCGAGGACACGCCCGTCGCCATCCTGAAACGCCGCCCCGGATCCAGCGACGGCGGCCCCGGCGGTGGCGGTAGCGCCAGCCCCTGGTCCGGCACCGCCGCCGGTGGCGTCGACATCTACTACATCCACCCCGACCATCTCGACACACCGCGAGTAATCGTCAATGCTGACAACCAGCCGATCTGGCGCTGGGACAGCGCGCCGTTCGGGGATACCGACGCCAACGAGCAACCCACAGGAGGCCTACCCAGCTTTACGTTCAACCTGCGGTTCCCCGGGCAGCAGTACGACCGGGAAACGGGGACGCACTACAACTACTTCCGGGACTATGAGGCGGGGAGTGGGAGGTATGTGCAGAGTGATCCGATGGGGATCTTCGGAGGCCTTGCAACTTTCAGCTATTCCCATGGTTCGCCAACGGCATACAGCGATCCTTTTGGATTGATGCCTGGAGGTAGCTGTCCCTGCAAGAAGGGTGCGTTGGGAGTGGCAAAGTCGGTTGCGAAATGGACGGGGAAGGGTTGCATTCTGTTGGCCCAAGAAGTGGTAATCGACGCTGGAGGGGTAACTACGAGGCTAGACTCGGTATTTCTTGACCCCTCAACTGGCGGAACGTTCGCCGTAGAATCAAAGTGCGGTCCGTGCGCAGGATTAACCAAGAACCAGAGGAAGGCATTTCCGGTAATTCAGGCGGCTGGTGGTTCTGGTCGAGGGCCCAATGCGGCGGCTGCCGGGCTTTCTGGCGCTTTTGGACCCATGCCTGTATTTATCGATCGCTGGCTATAGAACTATGATTAAAGACGCAATTGCAAAATCGCTGGTTGATCTTGGGCTGGAAAAAAGCTCAATGAGCGGATTTGGTGAATACTACGCACAGAAGTTGAGCGGCGATTGCTCAATTGTTGTTCAAACAAACATAGTTAGCAAAGGGAGGTCGCAAATCATTAACCCAAGATTTGGATTTCGCAGTGAGGTGGTTGAGGGTCTTTACAGCGAATTAAGGAGATCTGGTGATTTATATACGTGCGAGTGTCTGTTCTCCACTCTATTCGGGATTGACGAGCGTCTGTGGGGCGTGCCCAAGACGTCTAGTGGCAGCAGTGAGGCAAGTCTTATCTCTTCAAAGTTAGAAGGCTTTTTGGCGGAGCATAGGGCTAAGCCCCCTAATTTGCCTTACTTGGCCAGTCTTTTGGAAACAAGGCGATGGGGGGTGAGGTTTATTTGGAAGTTGCCTGTGATCTATTTTTTGATGGGGCATCGCGACACTGCGGCTCGCCGAATTGCAGACAGCGAAGAGTCTTTGAAGGCGCCGGGTATGCCCTTGTTAGCCGACTTTGAGAGCTTCAAGAATAAATTCTTGTCGATGTTGGAAAGCGAACAACAATGACGACAACAACGGGACACGTATGGACGCCTCCGTCAACTCCCTGCCGACTTGTGCTGTTGATGTTGTTTTTCGGCTCGTAGTCCCGGATCCAACCCGCGCAAGATGCGGTAACCGGGTAGGATGCCGGTGAGCGCAGCGAACCGCATCTGTCGTGATAATCTAAATCACGTTTTCTCGATTGATATGGTTCGCTTTGTTCAGCACCCGAAGATTGGGACACCCACTTTGTGGGTTGTCAATCGTCGTCCATACCATGCTTCTCGACGACGAGTGCTCGTCAGACCATCGGCTTACCGCTGTGCGCTGGTATCAGGCGCTTGATGGTGTCAGGGGTTTGGCCTTCCCGATGATCCGATGTCGCGGGAGGGTCCAGGTTTTCGGGTTGCTGAGCTGATACTTGCTGGCGAGTCGCAAGAGGGCTGAGGGGTCTGTTTCGCCGTTGTGGCGTGGGTCGATGACGTATTGATCGTGATCGAGGGTGGTGGGATCGGCGGGGTCGATCAGGGCTTGATGGTTGCGGGCGATGGCGTAGAGGTGGCTGGCGCGCAGTTTGTCGTGGTCGGTGGCGAGCGCATTGGCGAGGAGTTGCCACTGGCCTTGGACGCGCAGCATCACGCCGGCGAGGGCGTGTCGGTGGAATGCGAACAGCGATGGTGCGAAGTGGTAGCAGAGGGTGGCGATGGGCCGGTGAGCGGCGATGTCCAACACGCACTCGGGTGGCGCGATCGGCGAGTTGTCGTGGGTGATCGCTCGCAGGCCGTACAGGGATTGCTGTAGCTGCGCTGCCTGGTCGTTGGGATCCATGCCTTCGCAGACCACGGCGAGGAGTTTGATGGTGGTGTCGGCTTGCGTGTGTTGCCGCAGTTGCCTGACTGCTTTGTCGACGATGCGGTTCCACGGGCCGTGCAGGCCGATCGTGCGGCTGTCGTAATGGTGATCGCCATTGGCCATCTGCTCGATGGTGGTAACGAAGGCCTCGTCGTCACCCTTGCACTTGAGTTCAACGAGCAGGGTCTCAGCGCCGCGCTGGGCGATGGCATCGGGCTGTTCTTTGGGCGGGGCTTCGGGGATGCGTTGGGCGTGGTAACCCAATTGCTGCAGATCGTGGACCAGGTGGTCCTCGTTGTAGATCGCGGTGGCCGGGGTCACTGATCGACAGGCACGAGGGCGGACTCCACGCGGTGCTTGGCGAGCATGGCGTCGATGACCTTGATGACCGTTTCCTGATCATCGGTACTCAGTGCTTCGACATGTTGGAAGCGTTTGTAGAGCCGAGTGCTGGTGAGGGGTGATTCTTCGCTGGCGGTGCCGGTGAGCAGGTAATCGACGCTGGTCGCGAGGACGTCTGCGAGTTTGACCAGCATCTCGGCGGGCGGGACATTGAGTCCGCCCTCGTACTTGTTGAGTTGCTGGAAGCGGATGTCGACCTTGCTGGCCATCTCTTTTTGCGACCAATGCTTGGCCTTGCGCAGCGCCTTGAGTCTGGCGCCGAAGGACTTTCGAAGTTCGGTGTCTTGCATGAGGGCGAAGGGTTGTAGCACGAGACCTCCGCAGTATCTGGCCATGGTCCTGAAAGGGTTTGACGATTGCTCCTGTCAAGGATATAAAATGATCCTATAAAGAGTCAATATTACACTTGACAGGGTTTTGGAGGAATCGCCATGGCACGCATCCCGGATCACGAAATCGAGCGGCTGAAGCGGCGGGTGTCGGTGGAGCGGCTCATCGAGTCGGCGGGGATCGAGCTGAAGCCGCACGGCAAGGATCGGGTGGGGCGCTGTCCGTTCCATGAGGACAAGACGCCGAGTCTGGTGGTGAGTCCGAAAACGAACCTGTGGCACTGCCTGGGTGCGTGTCAGGTGGGTGGGTCGGTGATCGACTGGGTGATGAAGTTCGAGGGCGTGTCGTTCCGGCGGGCGGTGGAGCTGTTGCGGCAGGAGATCGGGGAGGCGCCGGCGAGTGTCGCGGGTGAATC
Organism: Rhodanobacteraceae bacterium; assembly: GCA_024234055.1. Taxonomy (NCBI): domain Bacteria; kingdom Pseudomonadati; phylum Pseudomonadota; class Gammaproteobacteria; order Lysobacterales; family Rhodanobacteraceae; species Rhodanobacteraceae bacterium. The sequence goes on along the minus strand of JACKOW010000003.1, from coordinate 78,939 downwards.
CCTTCCTTCTTTAGCCGCTGAGACTGCGCTGGCCGAGCCGGCGCTGATGGCAGGCGACGATGCGGCGCTACTGGAACGGGTGATCGACTATTACCACGCGACGCTGAAGCAGTCGCCGGAGGCGCAGGCTTACTTGCAGTCGCGCGGGTTGGATCACCCGGGACTGGTGGATGCGTTCCGGCTGGGCTACGCGAACCGGACGCTGGGTTACCAGCTGCCGATCAAGCAGTTGAAGGCGGGTGCGGAGATCCGTGGGGCGCTGCAGCGGATCGGGGTGTTGCGCGAATCGGGGCATGAGCACTTCAACGGTTCGCTGGTGGTACCGGTGTTCGCGCCTGCGGCGCGGGTTATGGGTTCTGGGTTGTCGGTTGTGGGAGAAGGGAGTGAGCGTACCGGCTCAGGAGAGCCTGTAGTGGTCGAGGTATACGGTCGGAAGATCCTGCCGACATCGAAGTTGCGGGCGGGAACGCCGCTGCACTTGTATCTGCCGGGTCCGCATCGTGGCGTGTTCAACGAATCCGGCCTGGTCGGGCATGAGGAAGTCATCTTGTGCGAGGCGCTGATCGATGCATTGACGTTCTGGTGTGCGGGCTATCGGAACGTCACATCGAGCTTCGGCATTGAGGGGTTTACGGCGGAGATCCTGGCCGCACTGCATCGGCATGGAATCAAGCGGGTGCTGATCGCCTATGACGCGGATGAGGCCGGCAACGGCGCAGCCGATAAGCTCGCCGGCAAGCTGCTGGTGGACGGGTTCGAGTGCTATCGCTGTCGGTTCCCCAAGGGCATGGACGCGAACGCGTATGCGCTGGCGGTGAAGCCGGCGATCAAGTCGCTGGGCGTGGTGATCCGGCAGGCGGAGTGGATGGGCCGTGGGTTGTCGGTTGTGGGTTCTGGGTTGCGGGAGAAAGGCGATGGACGAGAAGCAGAGTTATCAGGATCTGGTGGTCTGGCAGCGCGCGATTGCGATGGTGCCGGAGATTTATCGGCTGTTGTCGACCTTCCCGAAGGCGGAGACCTATGAGTTGGCGGACCAGCTGCGGCGAGCGGCGGTGAGTGTTCCGGCGAACATCGCGGAGGGGCAGGCGCGCGCGCATCGCAAGGAGTTCCTTCAACATCTGAGCATTGCGAAGGGCAGCCTGGCGGAGGTTCACACGCTGCTGATTGTGGCGCAGCGACTGGGTTATCTGAGCTTGGCGCAACTCGAGCAGGTCGAGAGCCTGCTGAGCGACATTCGGCGCCCACTGGTGGGCTTGATGAGCAGCCTGAGCTAGCCGACCCACAACCGAGAACCCACAACCCAGAACCGGCGTATCGGGTGCCGCCGAGCGTGCCAGAAATCCCGGTCGAGATCTCCGAAAACGGCGAGTTGCGCCTGGTGTTGGGTGATCGCGTGTACACGGTGCGCGGGATCGAGAAGAACACGAGCTACGAACAGCTTCGAGTGTGGCTCAAAGTTGCGCGGGGCGAGTTCTTCCATGTCGATACGGTCGAGCTGTACCACGCGAAACAGCGCGGCGGCTGGCTCAAGCAGGCGAGCATCGAGCTTGGGTTGAGCGATGAGGTGCTGCGCAGCGATCTGGGCAAGTTGCTGCGCGTGGTCGAACAGCGCCAGGACGCGCTGATCCGCGCGAAGCTGCAACCGAAGGCGCCCGAGGATGCGGCGCCGGCGTTGAGCGAAGAGCAACGGGAAGGCGCGCTGGTGCTGCTGAAAGACCCTCGGCTGATCGAGCGGATCGTCGCCGACGTCGAGGCAACGGGCGTGGTCGGTGAAGCCAGCAATGCGTTGGTGGCGTATCTGGCATGCGTATCGCGCAAGCTCGACAAGCCGCTGGCGATCCTGATCCAGTCGACCTCGGCCGCCGGCAAGTCGACGCTGATGGACGCGGTGCTGGCGTTGATGCCGGAAGCCGAGCGCGTGCAGTACTCGGCGATGACCGGGCAGAGCTTGTTTTACCTCGGCGAGACCAGCATGAAGCACAAGGTGTTGGCGATCGCGGAAGAAGAGGGCGTGCGGCAGGCGGCGTATGCGTTGAAGCTGCTGCAGAGTCAGGGCGAGCTGACCATTGCCAGCACCGGCAAAGATCCGATCACGGGCCAGTTGGTGACGCAGGAATATCGGGTCGAGGGCCCGGTGATGTTGTTCCTGACGACGACCGCGATCGATATCGATGAGGAGCTATTGAACCGCTGTCTGGTGCTGACCATCGACGAGAGCCGGGCGCAGACGGCGGCGATCCAGCAGCGGCAGCGGGCATCGAGGACGCTCGATGGCCTGCTTGCGCGCACGCGGGCGAGCGAGGTGCTGGCGACGCACCGGGCCGCGCAGGCGCTGCTGCGGCCGCTCGCCGTGGTGAACCCGTATGCAGAGCCGTTGTCGTTCGCGAGTGATCGGGTGCGGCTGCGGCGGGATCACGCGAAGTACCTGGCGCTGATCGATGCGATCGCGTTGCTGCACCAGTACCAGAGGCCGGTGGGGACTGCCGAGGCGCAGGGCAAGCGTGTCGAATACATCGAGGTCACGCTGGCGGATATTGCGCTGGCGAACCGGCTGGCGCATGAGGTGCTCGGGCGTTCGCTGGATGAGTTGCCGCCGCAGACGCGGCGGCTGTTGCAGCATCTGGTAGAACTGGCCGAAGGCCGCGCGCGCGAGCAGCGGGTGGACCGTGCGGCGATCCGGTTCACGCGGCGTGAGGTGCGCGAGGCGATCGCCTGGGGCGATACGCAACTCAAGGTGCATCTGTCGCGGCTGGAGGATCACGAGTACCTGATCGCACACCGGCGCGGCACGCGGCACGACTACGAACTGCTGTTCGATTGCCGCATCGGCGACGCCTCGCCGCAACTGGTCGGACTGCAGGAGGCGGAGCGGCTTGTGGCTACGTCGACGGATCGGTCGGGGGTGAGTGGTGATCGGTCGGGGCGAAACGAAGAACGGGCGGGGTCTGGTCGGCCCTCGGTCGGGGCTTGGTCGGGTGTCGGTCGGGTTGACGAAATGGCCGTTCCAGCGCATCTGGCCGCGGATCATCTCTCTTTAGCCGCCGCGAAGCCGGAAAGCGTAGTTCTAGAAGCGCCGCTGCCACCGCCGTCGCGTCGTAATGGCGCCGTCGTAGCTGCCGCGCGGAACTGACGGTGACAGACCGGCTCGGCGCCGCGCTGGCGCGCTATCTGGCGCATCGGCGGATGCTGGGCTTCGACACCCAGGCCGAGCGTGCGGTGCGCAATGATCTGGAGCGGCTGGTCGACTGGTGCCGCGAGCGCGGCATCGAGCAGGCATCGGAGATCGGTCGGCCGGTGCTGGAGCGCTACCAGCGGCATCTGTACTACGCCCGCAAACCCAATGGTCAGCCGCTGTCGGCGGCCACCCAGGCGCGAGCACTGGCGCGGATCAAGGACTGGTTCCGCTGGTTGGTCAAAAGCGGCGAACTGGCGGGCAACCCGGCGGCTGACCTGGAACTGCCGCGAGTGCCGCGGCAACGGCTGCCGCAGGTGCTGAGCGCGGCCGAAGTGGAGATCATCCTGGCGCAGCCGGACATCGAGACCGACATGGGCCTGCGCGACCGGGCGCTGCTGGAAGTGTTTTACGCCACTGGCATCCGCCGGCGTGAGCTGACGCAGCTCAGCGTGTTCGATGTCGATCACGGTCGTGGCACGCTGTTCGTGCGCCAGGGCAAGGGCAGAAAGGACCGCGTGGTGCCGACCGGCGAGCGTGCACTGGCGTGGCTGCGTCGATACCTCGACGAGGTGCGTGACGGTTGGCTGGCGAACCCACAGGAAACGGCGTTGTTCCTGAGCCAGGAGGGCACGGCGATCGGTGTGGAGCGCCTGAGCGCGCTGGTGCGCGGCTACGTCAAACGCTCAGGCGTTGGCAAGCCGGGCGCCTGTCATCTGTTCCGGCACGCGGCGGCCACGGCGATGCTGGAGAACGGCGCGGATATCCGGTTCATCCAGGCGATGTTGGGCCACGCCAGCTTGCGCACCACGCAGGTGTACACGCATGTGTCGATCGAGGCGCTGAAGGCGGTACATGCGGCGACACATCCGGGGGCGAAACTCGGGTTGTCGGTTGTGGGCTCTGGGTTGTTGGAGAAAAGCTGCAAGGGCGGGAACATCAAGCGGGATAAGGACGAGGAGTCGTAGAATGGGTCTGTCATCACCGGAGCCACTGATGAACAGCGCAACTGCCACCGCCAAGCAGGAAGTCGAGCACCTGCTGCAGAACCTGCCCGACGATGCGACGCTGGAGGACATCCAGTACCACCTGTACGTGCTGGAAAAGATCAATCGCGGCATGGACGATGTCGCCGCCGGACGGGTCTACACCGTGGCGCAAGCCCGTGAGCGTCTGGGACGATGGCTGCAGAGCTGATCTGGACACATGAGGCGCTCGACGATGTCGACGCCATCGCACAGTTCATCGCCCGCGACTCGCCGCATCACGCCCGTCGGGTGGTGGAGGCGATGTTCGAGCTGAGCGATTCGATCGGCGAACAGCCGATGATCGGCCGCGTTGTTCCGGAACTGCAGAAACCCAAGATGCGAGAGCGGTTCCTCTACAGCTACCGGGTGATCTATGACATCGGCAGCGAGCAAATCGCTGTTGTGGCGGTGATCCACGGACGCCGGTTGCTGGAGTCCATCGCAGAGCGGTTCGAGCCGTAGCGGCGCGGCTTAACGCTGCGCGTTGAAGCCGACGCTGAACTGGCACTGCGGCCAGCTTGAAGGAGAGCACGCTCCGGCTTGGCTGCGGGGCGATCGTGGAGTCCTGTTCGCGGTCTCACTGCCGTCACGCCGCTTGCGAAGCTGCGCTCCACTGCGCCGCGTTCAGCGGCTCCGTTGCGCTACGCAGCAAGCGCCGCGCCGGCTGCCTGCGGGCGGTCCTGCCCGTCTTCGTTGAACATCGCGCTCCGACCGCACACGCTCGGCTTCCTGCCTCGCGCTTGCGTGCACCCGATGCGCGCGTGCACGAGTCCGGTCCAGCAGGCACGCAGCAGCGGTGCCCCTGCGTGCCTACCGCTTCGCTCATCGGATGGAGCCCCCATCCCCGTGTCGCCGCGGTAGTCCACGCTCCGCATCGCGCCAGCGGCGGCGGCTCACGGGGCTATCGGCGGCCCATGACATAACGCGTTGTTGGTCGCAGGCGTCCTGCCTGGATGGCGCGGCGCGCGGCTCCTGCCGCGCGAAATCCCGCGCCCGTCCAACCCGCGTTATGTGCAACGGGCCGCCAGCGCATCCATGCGCTTGCCAAGGCGCGCCGCTCCTGCGGCACAGTTGCTGGCTGTCCCTGCGCGCTGCGCTTCCTGCGCGCCATCCATGGCTTGCCTCGCCATCTGCCAGCTCGGTCATTGCGCGCGGATGCGTTGCGCGGCTTCGGCCAGTCCCCGTGCCGCGCGCCGGCACCGCCCGCCGCGGCTTGGCGCACCAAGCGCGCAGCGTGCGGCGCCTGCGGAAGGGCAGGGCAACAGGCCAATCTCTTTAGCCGCTAAAAGGAAAAGCTTCACTTGGCCGCGCTGGCGCAGTCTGCGCGGCGTCCGACGGGCATAGACCGGCGTCGCTCTGCAGGAGATCGCCGCTGCCGATGCTTGCCTGCTGGATCGCTACCGTTGCTGCGTTGCTGCTCGCCTGTGCCCAGGCCTGCGCGCATGTGCACATCGAACGTGTGGCCAACTTGGTCGATCTCGCCGACGTAACCGCGCCTCTTGGCGAGCTCGCGCAACCATCCGAAACCGCACTTCCCGCGCGCGCGAACCCTGGAAAGACCGCGCCCAGCGAAAATGCCGCGCTAACCCATTGCCGCATCTGGCAAAAATCCCCTCCACTGGTAGAGTCCACGTCAGGAACCACGATCTGGCGCTGGGACAGCGCGCCGTTCGGGGATACCGACGCCAACGAGCAGCCCACCGGAGGCCTACCCAGGTTCACGTTCAACCTGCGGTTCCCCGGTCAGCAGTACGATCGGGAAACGGGGACGCACTACAACTACTTCCGAGATTATGAGGCGGGGAGTGGGAGGTATGTGCAAGCGGATCCGTTGGGGTTGGAAGGTAGCGATGATCTTTATCAGTACGTTGATTCTCAGGTTATTGGGGCGATTGATCCCGACGGCCCAAAGACTCTAGCTTTGCGCGTTCGTCCAGGCTGGAGTCAGGCAGAAAAAGACTATGCAAACGCCAAGATCAAGTGCCTGAAGAATGCAGCGAGAGGGGGGCGTTTGCGGAAGACAACGCCAGTTAGAACCGGCAGTGCCGGATCTCATTACTCGGCGGCAACCGGCAAAGCACCTGCTCCGGGACAGGAGGCCGATCACGTAATTGATTTACAACTCGGAGGATGTGAAAAGTGTGGAGGGAATCTCTTCTCAACCAGTCGACGTGTGAATAGAAGCTTCGGCGCGCAGATTGGCAATCAGCTCAGATCAACCCCTCTCGGCACGTTAATCACTCGCGTTGTAAGGAGGAAATAGGATCGTGAAGGAATTATCAACAATATTGGCATTAGAGCCCCAAGAGCCCAAACTACTTGCGAGGCTCAAGAAGAAGGTGTCCGAGAATTTTTCATGTGATAAGAAAAATAGCTTGAGGGACCTTTGTCTTATTTGTATTTATTATGACATTATCGGGCACCATCGCACGGATGCTTGTTTAAGAGTCCTCACGGGCTGCATGTTTAGTGGAAATCACGATAGATGGGCTTTTGTCGAAGCTGGTCTGGCGCTGTCGGCTAGGAGAGCTCGAATTGGGAACAATGCCTCAGCGCGTCAAGAATGCCTCCAGAGAATCTCGCAGGTTGGTTTCGTAAAGGAGCGTTTAAAGGGTGTTCTGCTTCGGAGCATTGAGCAAAATATTAAAAACGCGCGAGATGGACGATCGCGATCGAGTGAGCGATCTATTATCCGAGCCTGTCGGATTTCAGAGCAAGGTTGGCGTGAGAGCCTGCATATGGAGTTGGTATTCATTATTGAGCACGTGATCGACAGTCAGGACGTTTCTTTGTTGGAGAAAGAGCTCGATGAGAACCGATTTGGACTCAGGGGTCTTCTGGAAGAATAACCCGCGTAGGGTGCGTTATTAACCCGGCAATCAAATATGTGCTAGTATTCTGGCATGAACAGACCCGACGCACGCAAGCTTTCCGACGACTCCCTCCGCCTCCTTCGCGTGCAGGCGGATCGCCTGCGGCGTGAACATGGGAAGACATGGCGAGAGATTGCGAGGCGAAGACTGGGACGAAGACTGGGACACCCACTTTGTGGGTTGTCAATCGTCGTCCATACCATGCTTCTCGACGACGAGTGCTCGTCAGACCATCGGCTTACCGCTGTGCGCTGGTATCAGGCGCTTGATGGTGTCAGGGGTTTGGCCTTCCCGATGATCCGATGTCGCGGGAGGGTCCAGGTTTTCGGGTTGCTGAGCTGATACTTGCTGGCGAGTCGCAAGAGGGCTGAGGGGTCTGTTTCGCCGTTGTGGCGTGGGTCGATGACGTATTGATCGTGATCGAGGGTGGTGGGATCGGCGGGGTCGATCAGGGCTTGATGGTTGCGGGCGATGGCGTAGAGGTGGCTGGCGCGCAGTTTGTCGTGGTCGGTGGCGAGCGCATTGGCGAGGAGTTGCCACTGGCCTTGGACGCGCAGCATCACGCCGGCGAGGGCGTGTCGGTGGAATGCGAACAGCGATGGTGCGAAGTGGTAGCAGAGGGTGGCGATGGGCCGGTGAGCGGCGATGTCCAACACGCACTCGGGTGGCGCGATCGGCGAGTTGTCGTGGGTGATCGCTCGCAGGCCGTACAGGGATTGCTGTAGCTGCGCTGCCTGGTCGTTGGGATCCATGCCTTCGCAGACCACGGCGAGGAGTTTGATGGTGGTGTCGGCTTGCGTGTGTTGCCGCAGTTGCCTGACTGCTTTGTCGACGATGCGGTTCCACGGGCCGTGCAGGCCGATCGTGCGGCTGTCGTAATGGTGATCGCCATTGGCCATCTGCTCGATGGTGGTAACGAAGGCCTCGTCGTCACCCTTGCACTTGAGTTCAACGAGCAGGGTCTCAGCGCCGCGCTGGGCGATGGCATCGGGCTGTTCTTTGGGCGGGGCTTCGGGGATGCGTTGGGCGTGGTAACCCAATTGCTGCAGATCGTGGACCAGGTGGTCCTCGTTGTAGATCGCGGTGGCCGGGGTCACTGATCGACAGGCACGAGGGCGGACTCCACGCGGTGCTTGGCGAGCATGGCGTCGATGACCTTGATGACCGTTTCCTGATCATCGGTACTCAGTGCTTCGACATGTTGGAAGCGTTTGTAGAGCCGAGTGCTGGTGAGGGGTGATTCTTCGCTGGCGGTGCCGGTGAGCAGGTAATCGACGCTGGTCGCGAGGACGTCTGCGAGTTTGACCAGCATCTCGGCGGGCGGGACATTGAGTCCGCCCTCGTACTTGTTGAGTTGCTGGAAGCGGATGTCGACCTTGCTGGCCATCTCTTTTGCGACCAATGCTTGGCCTTGCGCAGCGCCTTGAGTCTGGCGCCGAAGGACTTTCGAAGTTCGGTGTCTTGCATGAGGGCGAAGGGTTGTAGCACGAGACCTCCGCAGTATCTGGCCATGGTCCTGAAAGGGTTTGACGATTGCTCCTGTCAAGGATATAAAATGATCCTATAAAGAGTCAATATTACACTTGACAGGGTTTTGGAGGAATCGCCATGGCACGCATCCCGGATCACGAAATCGAGCGGCTGAAGCGGCGGGTGTCGGTGGAGCGGCTCATCGAGTCGGCGGGGATCGAGCTGAAGCCGCACGGCAAGGATCGGGTGGGGCGCTGTCCGTTCCATGAGGACAAGACGCCGAGTCTGGTGGTGAGTCCGAAAACGAACCTGTGGCACTGCCTGGGTGCGTGTCAGGTGGGTGGGTCGGTGATCGACTGGGTGATGAAGTTCGAGGGCGTGTCGTTCCGGCGGGCGGTGGAGCTGTTGCGGCAGGAGATCGGGGAGGCGCCGGCGAGTGTCGCGGGTGAATCCTTCCTTCTTTAGCCGCTGAGACTGCGCTGGCCGAGCCGGCGCTGATGGCAGGCGACGATGCGGCGCTACTGGAACGGGTGATCGACTATTACCACGCGACGCTGAAGCAGTCGCCGGAGGCGCAGGCTTACTTGCAGTCGCGCGGGTTGGATCACCCGGGACTGGTGGATGCGTTCCGGCTGGGCTACGCGAACCGGACGCTGGGTTACCAGCTGCCGATCAAGCAGTTGAAGGCGGGTGCGGAGATCCGTGGGGCGCTGCAGCGGATCGGGGTGTTGCGCGAATCGGGGCATGAGCACTTCAACGGTTCGCTGGTGGTACCGGTGTTCGCGCCTGCGGCGCGGGTTATGGGTTCTGGGTTGTCGGTTGTGGGAGAAGGGGTGAGCGTACCGGCTCAGGAGAGCCTGTAGTGGTCGAGGTATACGGTCGGAAGATCCTGCCGACATCGAAGTTGCGGGCGGGAACGCCGCTGCACTTGTATCTGCCGGGTCCGCATCGTGGCGTGTTCAACGAATCCGGCCTGGTCGGGCATGAGGAAGTCATCTTGTGCGAGGCGCTGATCGATGCATTGACGTTCTGGTGTGCGGGCTATCGGAACGTCACATCGAGCTTCGGCATTGAGGGGTTTACGGCGGAGATCCTGGCCGCACTGCATCGGCATGGAATCAAGCGGGTGCTGATCGCCTATGACGCGGATGAGGCCGGCAACGGCGCAGCCGATAAGCTCGCCGGCAAGCTGCTGGTGGACGGGTTCGAGTGCTATCGCTGTCGGTTCCCCAAGGGCATGGACGCGAACGCGTATGCGCTGGCGGTGAAGCCGGCGATCAAGTCGCTGGGCGTGGTGATCCGGCAGGCGGAGTGGATGGGCCGTGGGTTGTCGGTTGTGTGGGTTCTGGGTTGCGGGAGAAAGGCGATGGACGAGAAGCAGAGTTATCAGGATCTGGTGGTCTGGCAGCGCGCGATTGCGATGGTGCCGGAGATTTATCGGCTGTTGTCGACCTTCCCGAAGGCGGAGACCTATGAGTTGGCGGACCAGCTGCGGCGAGCGGCGGTGAGTGTTCCGGCGAACATCGCGGAGGGGCAGGCGCGCGCGCATCGCAAGGAGTTCCTTCAACATCTGAGCATTGCGAAGGGCAGCCTGGCGGAGGTTCACACGCTGCTGATTGTGGCGCAGCGACTGGGTTATCTGAGCTTGGCGCAACTCGAGCAGGTCGAGAGCCTGCTGAGCGACATTCGGCGCCCACTGGTGGGCTTGATGAGCAGCCTGAGCTAGCCCGCATTTCTCACACTAAGTAGTGCACCGGGGTTCTCAAATCAGATAAAGTTGAGTTGCGAGAACAACTTAGCTGAGATTTGCGGAGAACCCCGATGCCGACACAGTGTAGCGCGACGAGCACGATTTTTGAGCAAGTGGATGGTCGTCAGGTGGTTGTCGGATTTGATGGCGGCGAGATCACGTCGGATGCGGGCGCACTGCTTCTGGGTCGCGTCGATGATTCGATCAAGCTCATGGATCGGCTGGCCGGGTGCTTTCAAGATGGTCGAGATCCCGAGTTGATCGAGCATTCGGTGCGGACGCTGGTGATGCAGCGTGTGGTTGGGATCGCACTGGGCTACGAGGATCTGAACGATCACGATCAGTTGCGGCACGATCCGGTGTTGGCGGTGCTGGCGGGCAAGCTCAAAGCGCAGCGCAGGACTGTGCGCCGTTGGCGGGCAAGTCAACGCTGAATCGGTTGGAGCATGCGCCGAAGGCGACGCCGGGTGAGCGTTATCGAAAGATTGCGCATCATCCGGAGCAGATCGAGTCGTTGTTTGTGGATTTGTTTTGAGGCGCACGAGACGCCGCCGGAGTCGATCGTTCTGGATTTGATGCGACCGACGACCCGCTCCATGGGGATCAGGAGGGGCGGTTCTTTCACGGCTATTACGATGGTTACTGCTACCTGCCGTTGTACGTGTTTTGCGGCAAGCATCTGCTGGCAGCGAAGCTGCGCCGGTCGAACATCGACGGCAGCGCGGGCGCGGTTGAAGAGATGGATCGGGTGGTGGGACAGATCCGCAAGCGCTGGCCCAAGGTGCGGATCACGCTTCGGGCGGACAGCGGTTTTGCACGCGAGGAGCTGATGGCGTGGTGCGAGAGCAACGCCGTTGACTACGTGTTTGGACTGGCCAAGAACGCGCGTTTGATCGAGGTGCTCGAGCCGGCTTTGGCGCGGGCTCAGGCGCGCCAGGCGCGCAGCGGAAAGGCGGAGCGCGGAGTTCACGGATTTCCGTTATTCGACGCGCAAGAGTTGGAGTCGTGAGCGCCGCGTGGTGGGCAAGGCAGAACAGTTACCGGGTCTAAGCAATCCGCGCTTTGTGGTGACCTCGCTGACATCCGAGACGTGGTCAGCGCGAGCGCTGTACGAAGATCTGTATTGCGCTCGCGGGGAGATGGAGAACCGCATCAAGGAATGCCAAGGGGACCTGTTCGCGGATCGCACGTCGACGGCCACCATGCTCGGCAACCAGTTGCGTCTGTGGTTGTCGTCGTTTGCCTATGTCCTGATGGACGCGCTGCGGCGAAAAGCACTCGCCGGCACTGAATTGGCTCAGGCAACCTGCGGCACGCTGCGTTTGAAGTTGCTGAAGATCGGCGCCTGGGTCGTTCGGAGCGTTCGTCGGGTTCGTATCGCGATGGCGTCGAGTTTCCCGTACCAGGACTTGTGGAGCGCCAGCTACGCTCGTCTTGCCGACAGCGGCTGATTGAAACCAGCGATCCTGCGTCAACGGCCCCTTCCGGGGCTACGGCCGTCGGCGGCGGGCAATAAAGTCAAACAAATCAGCAAGAAAAGCCACGGCATCCCGCGCCAAAATGAGCGGAAATCGAACACCAAGCGCCGTTCTGCCGCCGGTGCGGACGAACGATCTTCAACCACCGCAAGAAACAACGTCCCGCAACCGTTGAAGCGAGGGGGTGTGAGAAATGCGGGCTAGGAGCGTGCGCGGCAGAAGCCAAGTCGCGCAGGAATTGCGCGACAATTGCCACATGAAGACGTCCTACCGACCGTACCACCCCGATCAAGCTCATTTGCTGCCGCTGTCGGCGGCGGACTGGCTTCCCGAGGGCCATCTGGCCTACTTCATTGCTGACACCGTGGAGTCGCTCGACCTGTCGGCGTTCCACGCGCGCTATGCCAAGGGCGGGCCACGTAACCAGCCATTTCATCCGGCAATGATGGTGAAGGTGCTGCTGTACGGTTACGCGACTGGCGTGTTCTCCTCGCGCAAGCTGGCCACGCGACTGCACGACGACGTGGCGTTCCGCGTTCTGGCGGCCGGCAACTTCCCGGCGCATCGGACACTGAGCGATTTTCGTGCTCTGCATCTGGCGGAGTTGTCGGCGTTGTTCGTGCAGGTGGTGAAGTTGGCGCGCGAGTGCGGACTGGTGAAGCTGGGCACGATCGCGGTGGATGGCACCAAGGTGAAGGCCAACGCGTCGCGGCACAAGGCGATGAGCTACGGACGGATGGTGCAGGCTGAAGCCGAGTTGAAGCAGCAGATCGCGGCCTTGCTGGAACGCGCCCGCGCCACGGATGCAGCGGAAGCGAACGAAGTCGAGCAAAACCTGCCCGCCGAGATTGTTCGGCGCGAGCAGCGTCTGGTTGCCATCGAAGCGGCGAAGAGGCGCCTGGAAGCGCAGCAGCGCGAGGCCGACAAGGCGCGCGGACGGCATGAGGGCGACGAGCGCAAGCCGCGCCATCCGGATGGAACGCCCAAGCGGTGCAAGCCATTCAAACGCGACTTCGGTGTGCCAGAAGACTCGACCCAGACCAGCTTCACCGACCCGCAGAGCCGGATCATGAAGCAGAGCAACGGCGGCTTCGAGCACAGTTACAACGCGCAGACAGCCGTGGATGCCGAGCGCCAGATCATCGTGGCGGCGGAGCTGACCGATTGCGCCGCCGACAGCGGCCAGTTGCCGGCGATGGTGGAAGCGATGGAACGCACACTGGGCGCGGTGCCCCGCACGGTTTTGGCGGATGCGGGTTATCGCAGCGAAGCGGCGCTGGAAGCGTTGGCGGAGAAACCATGCGAAGTCATCGTGGCGCTGGGCCGTGAAGGACGGGAGCAGGCGCGAATTGATGCGGAGAAGTACCCGCACACCGCGAAGATGGCCGACAGCCTGAAAAGCGAGGCGAGCCAGGCGGCTTACCGCCGGCGCAAGGCGATCGTGGAAGCCCCCAACGGCTGGATCAAGTCGGTGCTCGGGTTCCGTCAGTTCAGTTTACGCGGCATCGAAAAAGTGCGGGCGGAATGGAAGCTGGTGTGCCTGGCAATGAATCTGCGGCGGATGGCAGCTTGGGCATGAAGGAAAACCGGGGGAAAGCACGCATCCAAGCCCCCGGCAAGCTCGACACTCGTCACGATGGGCACGTCCGGAGCGCCGTTCATCCCACGGCATCGCGCTCGCCCCACCTGATGCCGGTTCGACAAACGGTATCGGTGCCGTTTTCCTTCTGCCGCGCACGCTCCTAGCAAGCCCAACCAAGGGCTCGCGCTGACACCGGAGAATCCCCGCCGGCCCCGGCTGTCTGGACGGTGCGGCGAAACTGAATGGCGTGTACTTCCGCTTGACTTTGGGTGGGTGAACCCAAGCTCATTTCGAACCGCGGGTTCCAGGGCTGACATGAGAATCGTGAAATCGCTGGGCGTGGCCTTGCTACTTCTCGTTGTTGGCCATATCAACGTCTACGGTGGGGTAGACCGCGCGCCGGGCCACTGGCCGACGGTTCCGTCGATCGACAAGCATGCGCTGGGCTCCGAGTTCCGGCTGCAGATTGCGGCTTCCGGCAGGGCGAAGGTTCCGGATCGCCCCGCGGATTTGCGTGCCCTGGCCGCAGTGAGACGAGAGTGTGAACAGACAGCGGAAAGTTGCGCTCCCTTCCTGACCGCCGCTGTCGCCTTGGTGATCGGCCTTGGTATCTCGATGGTGGTCGCGGGCGCAAGGTGGTGGATGAATTGAGTGTCCATGTGCCAGTCTGGGTCCGCGCGGGCGCCCGATCCTGCGGGTATCGGCATGGCAGATTCGGGAATTTCCTTGCAACCCGGTACATGGAGTAGACATGGGCCACCGAGTTCGCTGGATCTTGCTGTTCTTCGGGTTCGTGTTGCTGTCCTTGCTTGCTTCCCGCTGGACCTACGACCGCACTCTGCAGCTGTGGGAAGGAGTGTTGCTGGTATTTCTGTTCGCGGGCGCTCTGGTGACGGGCGTGGGCGCCGCTCGGGCGATCCTCGGGAAGTGGATGTCCTGATCGCCCTCTGATCGCCCTGATCGCCGATAGATAGTGCTGCACTGCACGCGCCCTACATAGAATCTGAATAAAGCGGATTGGTCGCACGACTCAGCTTTCAGCAGTTATCATCCCGCCGGTCCCTATCGAGCAGGCCGCCGGATCACCGTCATGGTGTATCCGTGGGTCTTGTCGCACCTGGAGTGATGAATGGCGCGTGTTCCGGCAATCCTGGCCCTGGCAGATGGCAGTATTTTCAATGGCTTGTCGATCGGTGCCGTGGGGGCGCGCAGCGGCGAGGTGGTGTTCAACACCTCGATGACCGGCTACCAGGAGATCCTCACCGATCCCTCCTACGCGCAGCAAATCGTGACGCTGACCTACCCACATATCGGCAACACTGGCTGCAACGCCGCCGATGAAGAGTCGCGCGGCATCTTCGCCACGGGCCTGGTGATCCGTGATCTGCCGCTGGTGGCGAGCAACTGGCGCAGCGAGGGTGATCTGGGGAGCTATCTGCAGGCCCGCGATGTGGTGGCGATTGCCGACATCGATACCCGCAAGCTGACCCGCATCCTGCGCGAGAAAGGGGCTCAGAACGGTGCCATCGTTGCCGGCCCGGACGCGACGGCCGAGCAGGCGCTGGCGCTGGCGCGCTCATTTCCGGGACTGAAGGGCATGGATCTGGCCAAGGTGGTCAGTGCCAGCGAACGCTACAGCTGGAATGAAGGCGTGTTTGACCTCGGCAGCTCGCAGTTCAAGGGCGGCTCGGGTGAGTTCAAGGTGGTGGCCTACGATTTCGGCGTCAAGCGCAACATCCTGCGGTTGCTGGTCGATCGCGGCTGCAGTGTCACCGTGGTGCCGGCGCAGACCCCGGCCGCCGAGGTTCTGGCGATGAAGCCCGACGGCATCTTCCTGTCGAACGGTCCCGGTGATCCGGAGCCCTGTGACTACGCGATCGCCGCCATTCGCGAATTCCTGGCCGCGAAGGTCCCGATCTTCGGCATCTGCCTGGGTCATCAGCTGCTCGGCCTGGCTGCCGGGGCCCGCACCCTGAAGATGAAATTCGGCCACCACGGCGCCAATCATCCAGTGATCGATCTGGCCACTGGCCGGGTGATGATCTCCAGTCAGAATCACGGCTTTGCCATTGACGAGACGACGCTGCCGGCCAACGTTGAAGTCACCCACCGCTCACTGTTCGACGGCTCCAACCAGGGCATCCGCGTGACCGACGCCCCTGCATTTTCCTTCCAGGGACACCCGGAAGCGAGCCCGGGGCCGCGGGATGTGGAGGGGTTGTTTGATCGGTTTGTGCTCTTGATGCGGGACTCGGGACTCGGGACTCGGGACTCGGGAAAGCGCGCGTGACTGTTTCGCACTTTCGAGAACTGGATGTGTGGCAGCTTGCGATGACGTTGGCCAAATCCGCGTACGAGGTGGCCGCGACTTTCCCGAGCGAAGAGCGCTATGGATTGCGCTCGCAAGTCCAGCGATCAGCCGTTTCGGTACCGTCCAATATTGCTGAAGGCAATGCTCGCGGAACAACGCGTGATTACTGCCGATTTGTGTCTATTGCGCAGGGATCCTGTGCGGAATTGCAGACGCAACTGCTTCTTGCCCGTGACTTGGGGCTGGGTCAGATTGCGTCGTTAGAACAAACGCTCGACCTTTGTGATCGCGTAGGACAGATGCTGCTTCGCTTGAATCAGTCACTGTTGCGCCGCATCAATGGCGAGTCCCGAGTCCCGAGTCCCGAGTCCCGGTAATCCCATGCCCAAGCGTACCGACATCCAATCCATCCTCATCATCGGCGCTGGCCCGATTGTCATCGGACAGGCGTGTGAGTTCGATTACTCCGGGGCGCAGGCTTGCAAGGCGCTGAAGACGGAGGGCTACCGGGTGGTGCTGGTCAACAGCAACCCGGCGACCATCATGACCGATCCGGACATGGCCGATGCCACCTATATCGAGCCGCTGCACTGGTCGTCGCTGGCCCGGATCATCGAGCAGGAGCGCCCCGATGCGCTGTTGCCGACCATGGGCGGGCAGACGGCGCTGAATGTGGCGCTGGAGCTGGCGGATCGCGGGGTGCTGAAGGAGTTTGGGGTCGAGCTGATCGGGGCTTCGCGGGAGGCGATCAACCTGGCCGAGGATCGCGAGCTGTTCCGTCATGCGATGGCCGAGATCGGGCTGGAATGTCCGCGGGCGGAAATCGCGCGATCACTGGATCAGGCGCTGGCGGCGCAGTTGAAGGTGGGTTTCCCGACCATCATCCGGCCCTCGTTCACTCTGGGTGGTTCCGGTGGCGGCATTGCCTACAACCGCGAGGAGTTTGTCGAGATCGTCAGCCGCGGTCTGGATCTGTCGCCGACTACCGAAGTGCTGATCGAAGAGAGCGTGCTCGGCTGGAAAGAGTACGAGATGGAGGTGGTGCGTGACCGCGCCGACAACTGCATCATCGTCTGCTCGATCGAGAACTTCGATCCGATGGGCGTGCACACCGGCGATTCGATCACGGTGGCGCCGGCGCAGACGCTGACCGATCGCGAGTACCAGCGCATGCGCGATGCCTCGATCGCGGTCTTGCGCAAGATCGGCGTCGATACCGGTGGCTCCAACGTGCAGTTCGGCATCAATGCCCGGGACGGGCGCATGGTGGTCATCGAGATGAACCCGCGGGTGTCGCGGTCCTCGGCGCTGGCTTCGAAGGCCACCGGTTTTCCGATTGCCAAGATCGCGGCGAAGCTGGCGGTCGGCTACACCCTGGACGAGTTGCGCAATGACATCACCTCGGGTCTGACGCCGGCCTCCTTCGAGCCCAGCATCGACTATGTGGTGACCAAGATTCCGCGCTTCGCCTTCGAGAAGTTCCCGAAGGCCGACGCCCGCCTGACCACGCAGATGAAATCGGTGGGCGAGGTCATGGCCATGGGGCGCACCTTCCAGGAGTCGCTGCAGAAAGCGCTGCGCGGCATGGAAACCGGCAACGATGGCCTCAATCCGCGCGTAGAGCCGCCCTACGACGACGATGCGGTGGCGGTGCTGCGGCGCGAGCTGCGTGAGCCGCGTCCGGACCGCATCTTCTATGTCGCCGATGCCTTCCGCGCCGGCATGAGCGTGGATGAGGTCCATGAACATTGTGCCATCGACCCCTGGTTCCTGGTGCAGATCGAGGATCTGGTGCGGCTGGAACGCGAGGTCGAACAGCAGGGCATGAGCTCGCTGGATGTCGAACGCATGCGCGAACTCAAGCGCAAGGGATTTTCCGATTCGCGGCTGGCCACCCTGGTGGGAAGCGACGAGGGCGCGCTGCGGCAGCTGCGACGCGCTCTGGGCGTGCGCCCGGTGTACAAGCGGGTGGATTCCTGCGCCGCCGAATTCTCGACCAGCACCGCTTATCTGTATTCCACCTACGAGGAAGAATGCGAAGCGGCGCCGACCAGCAACAACAAGATCGTGGTGCTGGGTGGCGGCCCCAATCGCATCGGTCAGGGCATCGAGTTCGACTATTGCTGTGTGCATGCGGCGCTGGCGCTGCGTGAGGATGGCTATGAGACGATCATGGTCAACTGCAATCCGGAGACCGTGTCCACCGACTACGACACCTCGGATCGCCTGTATTTCGAGCCGGTGACGCTGGAAGATGTGCTCGAGATTCTCGACAAGGAAAAGCCCAAGGGTGTGATCGTGCAGTATGGCGGTCAGACCCCGCTGAAACTGGCGCGGGCGCTGGAGAAGGAAGGCGCGCCGATCATCGGTACCTCGCCCGATTCCATCGATCTGGCCGAAGACCGCGAGCGTTTCCAGCAGCTGATCGAAGAGCTGGGCCTGAAGCAGCCGCCCAATCGCACCGCGCGTACGCCGGAGGCGGCAGTGGCGCTGGCGCGCGAGATCGGCTATCCGCTGGTGGTACGGCCGTCCTATGTGCTCGGCGGTCGGGCCATGGAAGTGGTGTATGCCGAGGCCGATCTGCGCCGCTACATGACCGATGCCGTGCGCGTATCGAATGACTCACCGGTGCTGCTGGACCGCTTTCTCGATCACGCCATCGAAGTCGATGTCGATTGCATCTGTGACGGTCGCGAGGCCCTGATCGGCGGCATCATGGAACACATCGAGGAGGCTGGCGTGCACTCCGGCGATTCCTCCTGCTCGCTGCCGCCGTTCTCGCTGTCGCCGGCGATGCAGGACGAGATGCGCCGGCAGGTGGTGATGATGGCGCGCGGGCTGAATGTGGTCGGCCTGATGAACACCCAGTTTGCGGTGCAGGGCGAGGACATCTACATCCTCGAAGTGAATCCCCGCGCCTCGCGCACGGTGCCCTTCGTCGCCAAGGCCACTGGCGTGGCCCTGGCCAAGATCGCGGCGCGCTGCATGGTCGGGCAGACCCTGGAAGAGCAGGGCGCCACCCACGAGGTCATCCCCAAGTATTTCTCGGTGAAGGAACCGATCTTCCCCTTCGTCAAGTTTCCGGGTGTCGATCCCATCCTCGGCCCGGAAATGCGCTCCACCGGCGAAGTCATGGGTGTCGGACCTTCCTTCGGGGCGGCGTTCGCCCGCGCCCAGCTGGCGGCGAGCGTGGCGGCGCCAGCGATCGGCAAGGCCTTTCTCTCGGTGCGCGATGCCGACAAGCCGCGCCTCGTGCCGCTGGCGCGCGATCTGGTGTCGCGTGGATTCCGTCTGGTGGCCACCAGCGGCACCTGCGATGCGCTGATCGCGGCCGGTGTGCCCTGTCAGCGCATCAACAAGGTCATGGAAGGGCGGCCGCACATCGTTGATCTGATCAAGAACGATGAGATCACCTTCATCGTCAACACTACCGAGGGGCGTCAGGCCATCAACGACTCCTTCTCGATCCGGCGCGAAGCGCTGCAACATCGATTGAACTACTCGACCACGATTTCCGGCGCCCGTGCGATAGTGCACGCGCTGGATTTTGGCGCCATCGAGACGGTTTATTCGCTCAAGAAGCTACATAGTGAACTGGTTGGCCACCGTGGACCCAAGGGCACGGCTGGCACCCGCAAGGAAGCACAGGAATCATGAGACGAGCACCATTGACGCAGAAGGGCGCCGTGCGCCTGCGCGGAGAGCTGGATCACCTGAAATCGGTGATCCGGCCGCAGATCATCGCTGCCATCGCCGAAGCGCGCGCGCATGGCGATCTGAAGGAAAACGCCGAGTACCACGCCGCCCGTGAGCAGCAGAGCTTCACCGAAGGCCGCATCAACGAGCTGGAAAACACGCTCGCCAATGCCGAGATCATCGACACCGCCAAGCTCAATCCGGGCTCGCGGATCGTCTTTGGCGCCTACGTGGAGCTGCAGGATCTGCACAGCGACGAGACGGTCAGCTACCAGATCGTCGGCGACCTCGAAGCCGACATCAAGTTGCGCATGATCTCGGTGAGCTCACCGGTGGCGCGGGCGCTGATCGGCAAGAGCGAGGGCGATGTGGTCGACATCGTCACGCCGGGTGGCAACAAGAGCTTCGAGGTGGTCGAGGTGCGGTACGAGGCCTGAGCTGCGGTGACGTGGGCCCTCTGGGCCTACTTGAGTCGCGGTCTCGCTCTGCGTGGCGATCGCGGATGAATCCGCTCCCACAGGGGTGGAGCATTTCTGTGGGAGCGGATTCATCCGCGAACATGCGTCCTTGAATCAACGACATTCGCGGGCAGAGCCCGCTCCCACAGGGGTATCGTTCGCGGGCAGCGTTCGCCCACGCCCTTCTCCTCTCAGCGGAGAAGGGCGCGGTGGCCGAGCGGGTGCCTACTTCAGAGTGACTTCTTCGCTGAAGACGATGCCCTTGTCGGTGAGACCGAGGCGAACATCGACCTGGTCCAGGTGCTCACTCAGGTTTGTCAGCATCTTGCGGGCATCCTCGGCTTCCTTGGCCTTGGCCTTGGCTTCATCACCATCGGCGTCGACATCTTCTTCGGGCATGCTGGCGGCAATCAACTTGAACAAGTCGCCGGAAACGCCATAGCGCAGGATGGTGCCATCCTTGTTGGCTGGCATCGTCGCGGCCGCGGTGAAGCTGGCATCGGCGATATCGCTGGTGGCCACGCCAAAGCTCTTGTCGGTCATGATGGCTTTCAGTTCCAAGGGCATGGGCATCGGCAGGGCATCCGCTGGTAGCGCAACGATCTTGCCGTCGGTGGTGATCTGCACCTTGGCCAGCGCCGGGACTCCCTGCTGGGCGAAGCCCCACAGCATCACCGGTGAGCTGGAGCCGAGCGTGGCAAAGGCCGACAGTTCGGTGGGCATGCTGGCACCGGGATCGATCTTCAGAGTACGCACGCCCAGATGGATGGCGGTCATGGCGCCGGCCATGGCCAGACCAGGATTGGCGAGGTTCTGCTTCATTTCCGCCGCACTGGCATTCAGATCGGCCAGTTCCTCGCACTGAAAGGGCTCAGCGGCGATGCTGTCGGCAATACCGCCGAGGAAACGCACGGTTTCCGGCAGGTCGACCGACAGTGCCAGGCGGAACATCATCGGATCGGTGCTGTCTGCACCCGGGATGGGGGCGGAGAGCTTCTGCATCGAGGCCGCCAGTGCCTGCTCCATTTCCACCACGCCGTTGAACTTCAGCCGCTTCGCGCTGAAATCGGTGGAGCCGAAGACCATGCGCGGAAACTTCTGGGTCATGCTGTCGAGTTCCGATGCGCAGGCATCGGAGAGCTTGGGAATCTCGCCACCAAAGGCGGTGATGACGGCATTGTCATCCTGATTGCGACCGCTCAGGCGCTGGGTGAGGCCGCGGATGTCGACATATCCCGACATATGGCCGTCATAGCCGTATTGCTTGTCCAGGGCTTCGAGACCGCCGCTCTTGGCCAGCGAGGACTCGGGTAGCGTGAGGCCGAGTTGGGCTTTGAGGCGCGCTTCGTCGGCACCGGCCGGCGCCAGGGTGATGACCAGGAACTGACCGATAGGCCCGAACAGCACCGTGGCCTTGTCGTCGCTGAACTGCCACAGCTCGACATCGTCGATCTTGCGCTTGGCCAGGGCCTTGCCGGCGCGCTTTTCGATGCGGGCGACCGTCTCGGTAAAGCGCTTGGCATCCGCGAGTTCAAGGCGATACACCGGCATCAAGCCGTAACCATAGAAGGCGAGGCGCGCCTCAATCTTCAAACCCAGACCTTCGATGCCATCGATCGACGTCATGTTGGCGAATTCCGGCAGACTGGCCCGCAGCCACACGCCCATTTCGCCGTCGATCTTCTTCACCTGCTGGTCTTCGGCGAGGTTCTGGTAGATCTCGCCGAAATCGGAACCGTACATGCCCATCCAGGCCTCGGTGACGGCCTTGGGAACCACGATCCGGTTGGCCACCACATAGGGCGTATCGGCTGGAACGTAGGCCAGCGGATCGGTGGCTTCATCCTTGCCGCACGCGGCCAGACCGAATGCGATGGACGCCACAAGCAGGGCGCGGCGGGTGCTGAGCATCATGAACAGACTCCTGATTGAGAATTTTTGCGATTGTAAGGGTTTGCGTCTGGTGTTTCGAATCCAGGCCGATGCGCCGAGTCCGACGGGCTCGCCAGCAACGCGATTCAGAGCCGGTCAGACGATGTCGTTGCTCAGGGCCCCTGAATCAGCGAGTAGATCGCCCAAGGCACGATCAGCCGCAGAATCGTTAACGTGAGAATCGCCAGAGCGGGGGACAGATCGAAGGGTCCGATGGCGGGAATCCGGCGACGGAAGACATTGCAGATCGGACTGGCCAGGCGCTGCACGATTGACACGATCGAGGATCCCGCGCGGGGCTGAAAGAAGGTGAACAGCACCCAGACAAAGATCACGACGATCATGAATCCCAGCGCAAAACTGATGGCGCCGGCCAGGCCACCCAGCAACCAGACCAGAAGATTGCGGCTGAACAGCATCAGCAGCGCCTGTTCCAGACTAGCCACCAGCCAGAACAGCAGCACGGCGGCGAGGCTGAGATTGCGCCAGCGCGGCACGATCTTCTCGATTGGCCGCAGTACCGGCGTGGTGACCGAGTACACCCAGCCCACCATTGGGTCGGAAAACGGCGCCCGCACCAGCGGCAGTGCGATACGCAGGAACAGGATGGTCAGTGGAATCCAGATCAGGAACTGGATCAGGTAGCCGTAGATCATGTAGCCCATGGGCTCAGCCTCCCTGCGCCAGTTCGCGACCGCGCCGGGTGGCGGCGGCCACGGCACGATCGACCAGTTCAGCAAAACCGCCGGCGGCAAAGGTGTCGAGCGCCGCAGCCGTGGTGCCGCCCGGCGAGGTCACGCGCTGACGCAGAATCTCCGGCGGCTCGCTGGATTCCAGGGTCATCCGCGCCGCTCCCAGTGCCGTGTGCTTGGCCAGCGTCGCCGCTGTGTCCGGCGGCAGGCCTTGTTTCACGCCGGCGGCGATCAGACTTTCGATCAGCAGGAAGAAATAGGCCGGTCCGCTGCCCGAGACCGCCGTGACCGCATCCATGAGCGACTCGTCGGCAATCCACACCGTGGCACCGGCGGTGGCGAGGAGTTGCTCGACCAGCAATCGTTCCTCGTCATTGACATCAGCACCCGCGTACAACCCGGTGATGCCGGCACCGATCATCGCCGGCGTATTGGGCATGCTGCGCACCACCCGCGCACGCTCGCCGAGCGCGGCAGCCATGCTGTGGTGGGTGACGCCCGCGGCAATCGACACCACCAGAGGGGCCCGGTCGGTCGCCGCTGGCGCCAGTTGGGTCAGCACCTGGGGCATGACCTGGGGTTTCACCGCCAGCACCCAGATGTCGCAGGCCAGCGCCGCGGCCAGATTGTCGCGGTGCGTGATCACGCCAAAATCCTGCGTCAGCGCGTCGCGCAGTGCCGCGTTCGGCTCAGCCACGTGGATGGACGCGCGACTGCGACCCTGGCGAATCAGGCCGCCGATCAGGCTGCGGGCCATATTGCCGCCGCCGATGAATGCAATACGAGTCGTCATGCCGGAAGTCCGCGCCAACAAAGCCGGAGAGCATAGACGCTCGGGGCGGTGAGTGCAGGGGCGGACGTGCTGCCGAGCCGAACAGCCCCGGGGAACCGCTGCGCGGCACCCCGGGCTACAACTTTCGGTGTCAGAACCTGAGTTCGGCACCGCCCCAGAAGTTGCCGTCGCTGCCGGATTCGAAGTCGAACCAGGTGTAGCTGGCGCGCAGGGCCCACTGCGGGTTGAGCTGGAAGCGCCCGCCGACCTCGGCGTAGACGCCGGTGTCGCCGAAATCGACGCTGACCGGGCCGGCAATGCTGGAGCCGTCGCCATCTTCGTTCAGTCGGAATCCGCCGACGCCGGCCAGCAGATTGAACTGGTCTGACAGCGGAAAGCTGCCGACCACGCCGAGCTGATAGAGCGCGCCGTCAACGTCAAAACCGCCGTCGGCGATATTGCTGCGCTGACTGCTGCCGAGGTTGGTGGCGGCGAACTCGATGGCCAGATTGGGATTGATGTTCCACCCCAGATAGCCACCGAAGGGTGTGTCGGTATCGAGCTTTCCGCCAGCGTCAGCAAAGCGGCCGTCGAGGTTGGTGCCGACCCGCAGGCCGGCGTAGACATTGGTTTCGGCAAAGGCCGGGGCAGAACCCACAGCGGCCAGCAGCAACACAGCAATGGCGCGACGAATCATGAATGTAACTCCGTGCAAGGAGCGCTGATGCTAGTCCCGTCCGAACCAGGCTCGGCTGTGCCGGAAGGCACGTCTTTGGAGCCGGTGCAGCTGGCATTCAGCTGTTCGAGTTCAGGGCAGTCGCCTCGGCCCGCAGTCCAGGCTGTCGTGGGTCCAGACTTGTCTGGACGCTGTTCGTAGGGTCAGAAGTGCCCGGACAAATCCGAATCTGTAGGCTCAGGTATCGCTCGCCCGCGCGCTCTGCCGATATTCTCGCGGCGTGCCTCCGGTCCAGCGCCTGAAGGTGCGGCTGAAGTTGGAGCTGTCGGCATAGCCCAGACGCTCGGCGATGCGCTCGACCGGCAGATCGGTATGGGCCAGCAGCCAGCGGGCGCGCTCCAGCCGATGGTCGTCGACAAGTTGTTGGTAGCTGAGACCGATGGCTTTCAGGTGTCGGTACAGGCTGCGTGGCGACAAGTGGAGCTTGCGGGCCATGTCCTCGGCCGACGGCAGCTCGGCATCACTGGCAGCCAGCCAGCTGCGGATACGGCTGGCCAGTCCGGGCTCGGCGTTGGCCAGATCCAGTTGCCGTGCGCACTCCAGAGTCGCCTGGGCGCAGGCCTGTGCGTCTGCCGTCAGGCAATCGCTGTCCAGTGTCAGGTTGTCGAATTCCATGCAGGCCACGGAGGCGGGCACAAAGGCGAGTTCGCCGGAAAGATGGTCGCGATAGCGCGCGACCCATTCCGGTGCCGCAAAGGGCAGGGTGTATCGGGCAATCTGGAATGGCGCCGGCGACAGGGTTTGCAGCATGCGCTCCAGAATCACCAGCAGGGCGTCATGAACAAAGCGTGCTGCAGCTCCCAGCGGCAGTTGCGGCAGGATGTGCACCTCGGTGCTGTGGGCGCCGCGGCAAATCTCGAAGCGAACCAATCCGGTGCGCAGGCTGGCGAAGCGGGACAGGGTACGCAGGGCGGCATCCAGGGTGCCACTGGCTATGGTGGCGTTGCCGACCAGTCCGTGGGTGTGAATCTGGGCGGCAGCACCGAATTCCAGGCCCAGCCAGGGGCAGGCGCTGGCCTCGATCGCGCCCAGGATCAGGCGCTCGATCGGGGCATAGGGCAGCAGCGTGTCCTTCTGCAGCTCATGGCGGGTGATCTGCGCGGCGCTCAGCAAGGCCTGGGTGTCGATGCCACGACGCGCCAGCAGCACGCCGAGCAGCCTGACATAGACCGGGTGCAAGGCCGATTGCGCGGGACTGGTCGCCATCAAGGACTGGCTGGTCGTGGGATGGCCGATCGTGGCACAAAATGACGACTCTCTGCCAGCTCGGGCGGTGGTTCGGTAGCAGCCTCTGCGCCAAGCTGTATCCAGGCTCGAAGCGGCTCGCACTCGGTCGCCCCTGGCGGTGCTCTAGTTCGGGCATCAAACAGGGGGCGGGGGGCAGGGGGCAGGGGAGTCACGCTGCGGCACGGTCTGATCATGCGTCGAGGTTGGATCCCTGCCCCCTGCCCCTTCTATTGAATGATTATAAAACAATGCGTTAGCGTGTATTTGGTGAGAGAAGAATGATGACGACGATGATTCAGCCACTGGACGACGGCACGCACTACCGGGATCGCAAGCGCTATGCGTGGCTGCTGTCGTTGGCCGTGCCGGCACTGGTGGGTGCCGGTCCGTTGCTGTACCTGGCACTCCCGGACACGCGCCTGCTGTGGCTGCCGATTGTGCTGGTCTATCTGTTCTTGCCGGTCTTCGACTACCTGATGGGCGTGGATCAGAGCAACCCGCCGGAATCGGCCGTGCCGGCGCTGGAAGCCGATCGCTACTATCGCGTGATCACCTGGCTGCTGGTGCCGATGCTGTGGGCCGAGTTCATCTTTGCCGCCTGGTTTGTCAGCAGCCGCGAACTGCCCTGGCATGGCTGGCTCGCCGTGGCCATGGCCACCGGAGTGGTCGGCGGCTTCTGCATCAATGTCGGCCATGAACTCGGGCACAAGCGCGAGGCCCTGGAACGCTGGCTGGCCAAGCTGGTGCTGGCCCCCACTGGCTACGGTCATTTCTACGTCGAACACAATCGCGGCCATCACCGTGATGTCGCCACGCCATCGGATCCGGCCTCGTCGCGCCTGGGCGAGACCATCTATCGCTTCCTGTTGCGGGAGATGCCGGGCGCCTGGCGCCGAGGCTGGGCCCTGGAAGTCGAGCGCATGGCGAGTCTGGGCAAGCCCTGGTGGAGCCTCAGCAACGACATCGTACAAACCACGCTGATCACCACCGGGCTGTGGCTGACGCTGATGCTGTGGCTGGGCATCGCGGTGCTGCCTTTCCTGCTGCTGGCCTCGTTCTGGGCCAACTTCCAGCTCACCAGCGCCAATTACATCGAACACTACGGCATCGCCCGCAAGCAGCTGGTCGATGGTCGATTCGAGCCGTGCAAGCCGCAGCATTCCTGGAACAGCAACCACATCGTGTCGAACTGGGCGCTGTTCCATCTGCAACGCCATTCCGATCATCACGCCCATGCCACCCGGCGCTATCAGTCGCTGCGCACCTTTGACAATCTGCCGCAGTTGCCCAGTGGCTATTTCGGCATGTTCCTGCTGGCCTACGTTCCACCGCTATGGTTCAAGGTCATGGATCGACGCTTGCTGGATCTGGTCGGCGACGACATCGAGCGCATCAATTTCGATCCGGCACGGCGAGAGGATTTGATGCGGCGGTATGGGTTGTAGGGTGAGGGCACGAGGGCACGGTGTGCGAGGGTACGAGGGCACGAGGGCACGAGGGCACGGTGTGCGAGGCTGTCACGTGCCGAGCTTGCTCGGCAGGGTGTTCGGCCTTTCTTTCAAGGCGAAAAGTACAAGCCCAGCCAAAGCAGCGGAGCAAGCTCCGCTCTACGAGAGCGTCAGTGTGGGAGGCTGTTGAAGTGCCGAGCTTGCTCGGCAGGGTGTGCTGCCCTGCGCCCGTGGATCTGGCCTCAGGGCGCTCGCGGGGGCGGCGGGCGACGACCGTCTTCGCCGCGATGTCCCGGCGGTGGCGGACGCGCGGCATCCAGGGCGACCAGCTGGTCTGGGGTCAGCAAGGCCGCCAGTTCGGCTCGGTGACGCTCGCGCAGGCTGCGATCAGCCTGCTCACGCTCGGCACGCTGGCGCAGCAGTGTTTCCCTGACCTGGCTGCGGGTGGCGTCGTCCAGTGACAGCTGTTCCAGCACCCGTTCCACCGGTGGCGGCAAGCGGTTGGGGTCGCGCTCGGGGGCAGGCTGGGCCTGCAGCATCGGGGCGAACAGCAGTGCTGCAAGCAATATCCAGTGACGGCTCATCCTCATCTCCTATTGGCCGATCGTGTCTTCGGCAGTGAGCACAGTGTGCTCGGCAACTGTGGAGCGAGTTTGCAGAAGCAGGGAACAAATGGCGCAGAAAACGCGTCGCCCAGGGTTCAACAGCTGCGTTGGCGCCTTGCGCTTCATCGCCCCCGGCGCGCTGCGCGCACTGAGGGCTGCGCCAGATCGGTGGCGTGCGGCCGCGGCGGCTCAGAGCAGTTGCGCAAACCGGAACTGATGCGGCTGCCGGAACAGCAGCCAGCGCAGCAGTCCGTCACGCTCGAAGGGTTTCCAGCCGCCTTCGGGCTGCGACAACCGATCGGCTATGGCCCACAGCGCCAGCGGATTGACGCCGATGCCCAGATGGCTGGCGGCAATTTCAATGTTCTCGCTGTGCGGCGCGTCCGGCGCCAGTGAGGCGCGCCAGGAGACGATGCCGTCGGCCTTGCTGAATATCGAGGTGTTGGGCATCAACGGGTGCGCCCTGGCCATTTCGTGCAATTCCGGATCATCGCTGCGCCAGCCGCTCACGGCTTCAAAGACCTTCCAGGCATTGGTGGCATGCGGATGCGGCTGCACCGGCGAGCCCAGGGTCACTACATTGCGCACCTGATCGGGCATGCGTGCGCCCAATGCTCTGGCCATGGCGCCACCCAGGGACCAGCCAATGACGCTGACCTTGCGACCGTGCTTGCGGTGAATGTTGCGCACCCGAGTCAGCAATTTGGGCACCGTCTCACCGCGCGGGCCGAAATTCACACCCAGTTTCCATGGATAGGCCACGTAGCCGAGTTCTTCCAGAAAGCGGCGCAATGGCCAGGTGCTGCTGTCGCCAGCGACCAGGCCAGGCAATACCAGTACCGGGTGACCGTCGCCTTTGGGTGCACGTTTCAGCCAGGGCCACGCCAGTGCAAAGGACGCCCACTCGAATACGGCGCGCGATTCCAGCGCCAACAGCAGACGCGAGGGCGCCTGGGGGCTTTGCGCAGACCTGACCTGCCGGGTTCTGGTTTCACTCATGCCTTGATGCTCCGCTCCAATGCGTCGAGGCCGCGGGACAGGCCTCGGGCGATGTTGTCCGGTCGCTCCACGACATCTCTGGCGCTGATCAGGCCAAACTCAAGCTGACCGGCATAACTCTGGACGGTGATGTTCAGGCCCAGACCGTGGGTCACGATCGATACCGGGTAGTAGTGCCGCAGTCGGGCGCCGGCCAGAAAGAGATCAACCGGTGGGCCGGGCACATTGGAGACCACCAGATTGGCCAGGGCCGGCAAGCGCTCGGAAATTCGGCCGCGGGCCCATAGTCGACTCAGCCCGGAGGCCCAGATCGGCGCTGCGAGACCCGGGAAGTCGGTGGGAATCAGATCCTTGACCGCGGCCACACGATTCTTGATTCCGGCCGTGGATTCATGGATAGACCGCAAGCGCTGCAACGCGTTGGCGAGGTGCGTGGGCAGGGGGCACTGGACCATGGAAACCTGATTGTTGGCTTCACCATCACCGGCGCCGCGCAGCGAGATCGGCATCGCGACCACCATCGCCTCGTCCGGCAGAGATTCGTGCTTGCGCAGGTACTCGCGCAGGGCATGGGCGACCATGGCCAGCACCACATCGTTCAGGCTCACACCGAAAGCCTTGGTGACGCGTTTGATCCGGGCCAGATCGAAACTGGCGACGGCAAAGGCCCGATCAGGGCCGATGTGAACATTGAAGGCGGTTTTCGGCGCCAGCAGCACGGTCTCACGCAATCGTCCGACCAGACTGCCGGCCTCGCTGAGTGCGTGGCCCGCCATCTTCAGCGTCGCCGGGACAGCCTGGATCAGACGCGCAAACTGGCTGACCGTGGCCCGAACCGCGGTGTTGGCGCGGTCGCGCTTGCGCGGCGCCGCATCGTCGTCCGCCGATGCGGCCTCCGGCTCTCTCGGCTTGGGTATATGCGATTCCAGATCGAGCAGCGCCTGGGCGAGGGCAATGCCGCCCTGGCCATCGAGCAGTGCATGGTGAATCTTTGAGTACAGCGCCACTTCGCCACTGGCCAGACCGTCAATGACCACCAGTTGCCACAGGGGCCGATCGCGCGGCAGTTGTTCGGCGTGCAGCTCGGAGACGCAGCGCAGCAATTGCGCTTCGGTGCCAGCGCGCGGCAGGCGCACGCGCACGATATGGGCGTCGAGATCCAGGTGCCTCGCCTCGCTCCACATCGGATGCGCCAATTCCAGCGGCGCTTCGACCAGTTGCCGCTTGAGGGCGCGGGCCTTGGGCAAGCGCTCGGCAATCAGCGCCTGTACCGCGCTGTGGAAATCGTAGCCGCGCTTCTTCGGCGGTGTGAGCAGCATCAGGCTGCCAACGTGCATCGGTGTGCCAGCGGCCTCCAGGTACAGGAAACCAGCGTCCAGGCCGCTCAAGCTCCTCAGTCGCACTCGATCAGAATCCTTCTGCGCAGGCGTACGCGCAGCATATTCCACGCCGTCCGAGTGTTTGTTGTGCGCTGCGGCATTTTTCGGCCCCCGGAAAGGGCGTTCTCAGCGCCCAGTGGGAGCGGACTCGGTCCGCGACCGGGACTGCCGCAAGGCCGATCGCGGACAAAGTCCGCTCTCACCAAACACACCGTGAAACATTGATTTCAGGGTCACATGATAGGGGCGGGGGGCAAGGGGCAGGGGACCCACCACGCCGCACGATCTGACCATGCAGCAAGCTTGGGCCCCTGCCCCTCGCCCCAGTTTGTTGCGCGAATAAGCGCACCGCCAGGTGCGACCGGGACTCCCACAACAAGAGTCCGCCCCCAACGGTGTCTGTTTGCAGCGGTGGCATGCCGCCGCATTTCTCTCTTCATCGGCTCTTGATGTTTCCCGAGTCGCCCTGATCTAACAACCGCAGGCCTGAAACCGCAGCCCATGGCTGTGGCATACTAGGCGGCTATTCCGTGACTTTGTCGCGCCCCATCATCGCCAACGAGCAGGACTTCATGGATTTCTTGATCTCCCCCGCGTACGCGCAGGCCGCCGGGCAACAGCCCAGCATGTGGCCCAGTCTCATCATGTTGCTGGTGTTCTTCGCCATCTTCTATTTTCTTCTGATTCGCCCGCAACAGAAGCGCATGGCCGACCACAAGAAGATGGTCGAGGCGCTAGGCCGCGGCGATGAAATCGTCACCACCGGCGGCGTTCTCGGTCGTATCGAAGAGGTTGGCGACAGTTTCGTGACCCTGGAAGTCGCTCAGGGTGTGCGCATCAAGGTGCAGAAGCACGCGCTCGGCGCGGTCTTGCCCAAGGGCACCTACAAATCCGCCTGAGCTCTGCCAGGTTCCTAACCATCCCTACGTTTCTGTAGCCTCGATCGGGGTGATCGATGTTCGAATATCCTAAGTGGAAGCTCGGCCTGGTGGTCGTGCTGATCGTACTGGCGGCCCTGTATTCGCTGCCCAACGCTTTTCCTGAGCAACCGGCCATCCAGATTTCCGCCAGCCGCGGTGCGACCATCGACGCCGCGCTCGAAGGCCGTGTCGAAGGCACGCTCAAGGGCAAGGAAATTCCCTACTTCGGCGTCAAGCGCACCGAAGATCGCCTGATGGTGCGTTTTGACGATGCCGACCTGCAGCTCAAGGCATCAACAGCCTTGAAGGAAGATCTGGGTCAGAACTACATCGTGGCCCTGAATCTGGCCTCTACCGTGCCGGGCTGGCTGAGCGCGATCCATGCGCGCCCGGTCACCAAGGGCCTGGACCTGCAGGGTGGCGTGCACTTCCTGATGGAAGTGGATCAGGTGGCAGCACGCACCAAGCTGGAAGAGCGTTACGTTACCGAGGTCTACCAGATCCTGCGGACGGCCAAGATCGCCTATCGCAGCGTCACGCCGACCCGTGATGGCCTCTCCATTCAACTGATCACCAATGCCGATCGTGACAAGGCGCTGACCGAGCTGGCCGAGAAGTCGCCCGACTTGCTCGTGGAAGAAGCGGTCAGCTCCGATACCTTGTTGCTGGCACGGATCAAGCCCGAGAAGATTGCCGAGGCGCAGAAGCACACGATCGAGCAGAACGTCACCACCTTGCGCAATCGCGTCAGCGAATTGGGTGTGGCCGAGCCGATCATTGCCCAGCAGGGCCAGACCCGTATCGTCGTGCAGCTGCCCGGCGTGCAGGACACGGCCGCAGCCAAGAAGATCCTCGGTGCCACGGCAACGCTGGAGTATCGCGCGGTCAATGACACGGCCAACGCCGAGGAAGCCGCCACCACCGGCCGCGTACCGCCCGATTCCAAGCTCTACTACGAGAAGAACGGCCGTCCGGTGCTGTTGAAGAAGGAAGTCATCGCCACCGGCGACCAGCTGGTCGATGCCACCAGCGGCTACGATCAGCAGAGCGGCACACCGATGGTTTCCGTGCGCCTCGACAGTGTCGGCGGCTCGCGCATGCTGGACTTCACCAGCGAGAACGTCGGCCGACCAATGGCGGTGGTCTACATCGAGCGCATCCCCGAGTTCAAGATGGTCGATGGCAAGGAGGTTCGATCTTCCAAGGAAACCCAGACCGTCATCAGCGTCGCCACCATTCGCGGCGTCTTCAGCAATCAGTTCCAGACCACTGGGCTCGAAAGCTCCACCTATGCCAAGGATCTCGCCCTGCTGCTCCGCGCCGGTTCCTTGGCCGTACCGGTGGACATCATCGAAGAACGCATCATTGGTCCGAGCCTGGGTGCCGACAACATCAAGCGCGGCATGGAGGCCACCGTCATCGGTTTTGTCCTGATCTGCGTGTTCGTGGTCATCTACTATCGGCTGGTAGGTGTGGTTGCGGTCGTCGGGCTAATGGTGAATCTGCTGCTGCTGTTGGCAGTGTTGAGTGCGCTGGGCGCGACGCTGACCATGCCGGGTATCGCCGGTATCGTGTTGACCCTGGGCATGGCGGTCGACGCCAACGTGTTGATTGCCGAACGTATCCGCGAGGAAATCCGCTCGGGCAATTCACCGGTCAACTCGCTGCGTGCCGGCTATGAGAAGGCCTGGGGCACGATTCTGGACGCCAATTTGACCACCCTGTTTGCGGCGGTGGCGATGTTTGCCTTCGGCGCCGGTCCGGTGAAGGGCTTCGCTGTCACGCTGCTGACCGGCATCCTGACCTCGATGTTCAGCGCCGTCATGGTGACCCAGATGATCATGTCGCTGATCTACGGCAACCGCCGCAAAGTCTCGTCGATCTCGGTCTGATCCGCGAACGACACCAGGAGCTCAACATGGAATTTTTCAATCCGAATGCCAACATCCAGTTCATGCGTTGGCGCAATGTGGCGGTGGCGATTTCCGCGTTCCTCTTCATCGCCTCGATCGTGCTGCTCGGCGTGCGCGGCCTGAATCTGGCGCTGGATTTCACGGGCGGCACGCTGGTCGAAGCCGAGTTTGCGCAACCGGTGGAAATCGACAAGGTGCGCTCGGCGCTGGATCAGGCCGGTTTCGTGAACTTCACCGTGCAGAGCATCGGCGGCGCCCGGGAAGCCGCCATGCGCCTGCCGCCCATTGCCAAGGGTGAGGCCAATGCCGACCGTCAGCGCGAGATGGCGGAATCGGTGGGCAAGGCCCTGAATGACGCCGGGCTCGAAGCCACCGTCAAGCGCAGCGAATTCGTCGGGCCGCAGGTGGGTGAAGAACTGACGGAAAGCGGCGTCATCGCGGTCGTTTTTGTCATCCTGACCATCATGTTGTACGTGGCCATGCGTTTCGAATGGCGCTTTGGCTTGGCCGCCATCGCCGGTGAAGTTCATGACGTCATCATCAGTCTGGGTTTCGTCTGCTTGCTGGGCTTGAACTTCGATCTGACCGTGCTGGCGGGCTTGTTGACCGTGGCCGGTTACTCGATCAACGACAAGGTGGTGGTGTTTGACCGCGTGCGTGAAATTTTCCGCAGTGCACGCAAGCTGCCGCCGGAAGAAACCATCAACAAGGCGGTGAACAACACGCTGTCGCGTACGTTCATCACCGGACTGACCACCTTCTTCGCGCTGTTCTCGCTTTATCTGATCGGTGGTCCGGCGGTGGAAGGCTTTGCCATCACCGTGATCTTCGGCGTGTTCATCGGCACGCTGTCGTCTATCTTCTTCTGCAACCCGATCCTGTTGTGGCTGGGTGTCACCAAGAGCGACCTGCAGGTGGTCAAGAAGGAAGATCCGGCGCTGGCTTTGCGTCCCTGACGCCAGAGCTGACGGGACTGAAAATGGCGCCTGCGTGGCGCCATTTTCTTTGTTGCAGTCGGAGCGTCCTTGCGGCGCCATCGACGTCGCGATGAGCCAGTCCTGACATCGCCCATGGGCCCTGAACCGGCGTCATTGCGAGCCCGGACTTGATCCGGGGGAAGCAATCCAGTCGCTCTGGTTCAAGGGCACTGGATTGCTTGGTCGCTGCCCTCCTCTCCATGAACCCATGTCGTAATTTATTGATTTGCCGTCCGCGTGAGCGCAGCGCCGGATTCATCCACCTGTAGGAGCGCCCTTGTGGCGCGACCGCTGCTGCGGACGTGAGGTCGGCCGGTCGCGACGCGAGGTCGCTCCTACAAACAGCTTGTGGTTCATGGCCCGTGGGCAGCATCGGGCCGATAGAGAGGGCTCGCAATGACGCATCAAAAACGGACGTTTTGGACTCCAACCACTGGCATCCGCTGCGCGCGGCACGCAGACTAAGAGCATGAAGCCAAGTCTCCAACTCCGTATCGGCCAACAGCTGACGTTGACCCCGCAGCTGAAGCAGGCGATCCGACTACTGACCCTGTCGACGCTGGAACTGCAAACCGAGCTGTCGCAAGCCATCGAGAGCAATCCCATGCTGGAATGGGACGATGTCGAGGGTGGAGGCAACGAATCGGAAGGCGCCGCTGAATTTGAGGCGGCCCCGGCCGAGAGTTCCGCGGACAGCGACAGCCCCGAATCCGCCGCCGAGGCCGCGGCCGAGGAAGACTGGCGTGATCAGGCCGACTTCGAAATGCCCGAATACGCCTCGGGCTCGCGCAACGACCACGACGACGACGGCCAGGGTGATTCGCGTTTCGCTGCAGTGCCAGATCTCGGCGATCACCTGCTGTGGCAGCTGCACCTGTCGCACCTCAGCCCCTGTGATCTGGCGATCGCTCACGCCATCGTCGAGGGGCTGGACGACGATGGCTATCTGACCGAGCCAGACGAGGCGCTGATCGCGGCCGTGGCGCCGGAGCATCGCGTAGGTGCCGATGAAGTGGCGGCGGTGCGGCATTTTGTGCAGCAGCTGGATCCGGTGGGCGTCGCCAGCCGCGACTTGCGTGAGTGCCTGTCGGTGCAGTTGCATCAGTACGAGGATCATCCTGCACAGACGCTGGCCCTGCGTCTGGTGGCGACGCATCTGGAGGTGCTGGCGAGACAGGACCGTGGCCGTCTGGCGCGGGATCTGGACGTCTCGGAGGCGCAACTGGAGGCGGCGATCTCGCTGATTCGCTCGCTCTCACCCAAGCCCGGTTCACGGTTTTCGGCGATGACCGCCGAACATGTGGTGCCCGATGTGTATGTGCAGAAGCTGCGCGGTCGCTGGGAGGTGGGGCTGAATCCGGGCGCCGCGCCCAAACTTCGGGTGAACGATCACTACGCCAATCTGTTGCGCCAGTGCGGTCGCGACGAAGGCACGGCCCTGAAAGGCCAGTTGCAGGAAGCTCGCTGGTTGCTGAAGAGCCTGGAACAGCGCGATCAGACCGTGCTCAAGGTGGCACGCGTGATTGTCGATCGACAGGAAGCTTTTCTCGAGCGCGGTCCTGAGGCGATGCGGCCCCTGGTTCTGCGGGAGGTGGCCGAGGAGATCGGCATGCATGAATCCACCGTCAGCCGTGTGACCACGCGCAAGTACATGCACACGCCGCGCGGTACATTCGAGTTCAAGTATTTCTTCTCCAGCCATGTGGCCACCCGCGATGGCGGAGAAGCCTCCAGTACCGCGATTCAGGCCATGATCAAGAAGCTCATCGAGGACGAACCGCCGCAGAAGCCTTTGTCTGACAGCAGCATTTCGGAATTATTGAAACGGCGTGGCATTCTGGTGGCGCGACGTACCGTCGCCAAGTATCGTGAAGCCCTGCGTATTCCCTCATCCAACGAACGTGTGCGGTCAGGCTGACATGAGTCCATGGCATCCAGGCGATTTCGGATCACAGGGACCCCAGCCCGGGCCCTGGCGCATGCCTCCGCGGTTTCGTCCCTGAAACCGCTCATCTGCAGAGGAGTCTATCCATGAACCTCACCATCTCCGGCCATCAGTTGGACATCACCGACGCGCTCAAGAGCTACGCGCAGAGCAAGATGCTTCGTCTGGTGGAGCCTTTCGAGAAAGTGATCGACATGCACGTCATCATGGGGACGGAAAAACTGGCCCAATATGCCGAGGCCACGGTCAATCTGCGAGGCAAGACCGTGTTTGCCAAGGCGGAAGGACAGGATGCTTACGCTGCGATCGATGGACTGGTCGACAAGCTTGACCGGCAACTGGTTCGTCACAAGGAGCGGGTCAGCGAACACCGCAGCACCGTGGCCGATGGATTTGACCTCTGATCACTGACCATGCAACTCATTGATATCCTGGCCCGAGATCGGGTTGTTGCGGATCTGCGCGTCAGCAGCAAGAAGCGGCTGCTGGAACAACTGGCCGATCTGCTGTCGGCCGACCATGATGCTGGCGTGCAGCGTTCCATTTTCGAAGCGCTGATTGCGCGCGAGCATCTGGGCTCCACCGGTCTGGGGCAGGGTGTGGCCATTCCGCATGGACGCGTCGCCAGCGATATCCAGCCGACAGCCGCCTTCGTGCGGCTGAAGGATGGCATCGACTTCGATGCGCCGGATGGCGAGGCGGTCGATTTGCTGCTGGCGCTGGTGGTGCCGGAACATTTCACCGATCAGCATCTGGCACTGCTGGCGCAGGTGGCCGAGTTGTTCAGTCACCCGGAAGTGTGCGAGGAGTTGCGCTCGGCCACCGATTCGCAGCAGCTGTTCGAACGCCTGAGCGAGCGCACCTTGCAGTTCAGCACGGTTTGAGTCATAAGGCCCCGGCCCGGAATTCGCCCATGACGCGTTCATTGACTGCGCAGGAGCTGTTTGACGATGTCAGCGCGCGGCTTGAGCTGAACTGGGTCGGCAAGTCGGTGGGCGCCGATCGCAAGATCGAGATTGCCGAAGGCAAGCAGCGCCGGCCCTCGCTGGTGGGCTATCTGAACCTGATTCACCCCAACAAGATCCAGATTCTGGGTGCCGAGGAACTGGCTTTCCTGGATGCGCTCGGCGTGACCGCCCGACGCACCAATGTGCAGCGGATGATGAAGCTGCAGCCGGCGGCACTGGTGTTCGCGCGGGGGCTGGAGCCGCCGGACGATGTGCTGCGCTCAGCCCGGCGATCACGGATTCCGATCTGGCGCACCGGCAAGCGCGGCCACGATGTACTGACCTATCTGCAATACCATCTGGCACGCTCACTGGCGCCGCAGACCACCTTGCACGGCGTGTTCCTGGAGGTCTATTCCATCGGCGTACTGATCACCGGCGACGCCGGTGCCGGCAAGAGCGAGCTGGCCCTGGAACTGATCACGCGCGGGCATCGCCTGGTGGCCGACGATGCGCCCGAGTTCACGCTGGTGGCGCCGGATGTCATCGATGGCACCTGCCCGGAGATCCTGCG
The DNA here is from genome assembly GCA_024234055.1 of Rhodanobacteraceae bacterium. Classification (NCBI taxonomy): domain Bacteria; kingdom Pseudomonadati; phylum Pseudomonadota; class Gammaproteobacteria; order Lysobacterales; family Rhodanobacteraceae; species Rhodanobacteraceae bacterium. The sequence continues at coordinate 42,055 of JACKOW010000003.1, read as the reverse complement.
CGATTGCCTGGAGGTCCGCGGCCTCGGCGTGCTCAATGTGCGCGAGATGTTTGGCGACACCGCGGTCAAGCGCAACAAGTACCTGCGTCTGATCGTGCACCTCGGTCCCACGGTCGACGACGGCGAGCACGATGCGATGAAGCGCTTGTACGGTGACGTCAGCAGCATCAAGGTCTTCGAGGTGGATGTGCCGCGTCTGGTGCTGCCGGTGGCCGCGGGCCGCAACCTGGCAGTGCTGGTGGAAGCGGCGGTACGCAACCATGTGCTGAAGAGCAAGGGGATCGACGCGGCCCAGACTTTTGTCGATCGTCAGGCACACACGATGAAGCGGCAGCGGACATGGTAGAGCACCCGACATCACCATCGGCCGGCAAGGTGCGCCTTGCGGTGGTCAGCGGTACTTCCGGTTCGGGCAAGAGCGTGGCACTGCGCACGCTGGAGGATCTGGGTTTCTATTGCATCGACAATCTGCCGGCGAGCCTGCTGCCGGCGCTGGCCGAACATGCGCTGGGCGCCGGTGAAGCGCGATATCCGCGCGTGGCGGTGGGTATCGATGCGCGCACCGCCGGTGGCGACCCCGGCGAACTGCCTCGGGCCTTCTCGCAACTGGCAGAGCTGGGGCTGCCGCCCTTTCTGGTGTTCCTGGATGCCCGTGACGAGGTGCTGCTGAAACGCTTCAGCGAGACCCGACGCAGGCATCCCCTGGGTTGCGAGGGCATGTCGCTCAGCGATGCCATCGCCCGCGAGCGTGTGGTCCTGAAGCCGGTCAAGCAGATTGCCGATGCTGAAATCGACACCAGCGAATTGAATGTCTATCAGCTGCGGCGGCGGATACTGGAGTCGCTGGGAATCAGCGCGAGTGGCGTATCCCTGATGTTCGAGTCCTTTGCCTTCAAGCGCGGCGTGCCCAACGAGGCCGATTTCCTGTTCGATGCCCGGGCCTTGCCGAACCCGCACTGGGAACCGCGCCTGCGGCCCTTGTCCGGTCGCGACGCTGCCGTCGGCGAGTTTTTCGAGGCCCGTCCCGAAGTGGGTGAGTTCATCGATGACGTCGAGCGCTTCCTGAAGCGCTGGCTGCCGCGCTTCGATCCCTCCGAGCGCAGCTATCTGACGATTGCGATCGGCTGCACCGGCGGCCGCCATCGGTCGGTGTACATCGCCGAACGGCTGCAGGAGCGATTCCGGGAGCTCGGCGGCGAAGTGTTGTGTTTTCACCGCGAGTTGGCATGAGGGCTTCCGCTTGAGCGTGGGCGTGCTGTTGGTGACGCATGAGGGCATCGCCAGCTGCATGCTGGCGGCTGCGCGTCGGGTGATCCGCGTCATGCCCCTCAAGGTCGGCGTGTTCGAGGTACCCTGGGACGTGGGCGATGGCGTGATCTGCACGCGAACCCTGCGCCAGGAATTGCGTGATCTGGACGAGGGACAGGGGGTGCTGGTCTTGGCCGACATTTACGGCGCCACGCCGTTCAACCTGGCCGCCGAGCACGAACCAGGTCGCACGCTGTTGCGTGTGGCAGGACTGAATCTGCCGATGTTGCTGCGGGTGCTCACCTATCCGGAAAAGGGTTTGCAGGAACTGGCCGAGGTGGCCCGCGATGGTGGCCGATCGGGAGTGGTGATCGATGGTTGAACACGAACTGGTAGTGAGCAATCGCCTGGGGCTGCATGCGCGTGCAGCCGCCAAGCTGGTCCAGCTGAGCGGGCGCTACGCCTCCAAGGTATCGCTGATCTGCCGCGGCCGTGAAGTCAACGCCCAGAGCATCCTCGGGGTGATGATGCTCGCGGCGGCAAAAGGTGTCACAGTAGCGGTACGCGCCCACGGCGATGATGAGGAAGCAGCACTGGCTGCGGTGATCGATCTGTTCGAGCGCCGCTTTGACGAACCGGACTGACAGGCATTGAACAGCGCAGGTGCTCCAGCAGCGACCTTCGACCTGCGGCGCAGCAGCGACCGCATCGGTGATGCCTGTGTCGTTGCCAAGGTCTGGGCTACGCTGGCTGCTCCGAGCTGGAGATCGCCATGGCCCTGATCCTGAGCGGGCAGGGCGCTTCCCGGGGCATCGGCATCGGCCGCGCCCGCGTGCTCGAAAGCGGCGGCATCGAGATTCCCGAATACACGCTCGATCCGGATCACGTTGGTGCCGAGATCGACCGTTACCGGGCGGCTGTCGCTGCGGCGCGGGTGGAGCTGACGGTGGTGGCTGAGCGCCTCGGTGCGCAGGTGGCCAGCGAAGTCCGGGACTTCATCGGTACGCATCTGATGATGCTCGAGGACGATGCCCTGGTCGAGGCACCGGTGGAGTTCATCCGGGCCCGGGCCTGCAACGCCGAATGGGGCCTGAAACAGGCCCGCGACCAGCTGTTTGCGGCATTCGAGCAGATGCAGGACGACTATTTCCGCGCCCGCCGCGATGATGTTGATCAGGTGGTCAAGCGCATCCAGGCGGCCCTGGCCAATCGCTCGGTGCGCAGCCTGTTTGCCGACGAGGACGCGCTCGATGACACCGTCATCGTCGCTGACGACATCGAGCCGGCCGAGCTCAGCGGACTGGCCGAACGCGGTCTGGCGGCCTTCATCATCGAAACCGGTGGTCAGCTCTCGCACAGCTCGATTCTGGCGCGCTCACTGGGCGTGCCCTGTGTGGTCGGCGTGCGCGGCGCCCGGCAGATGGTGCATGAAGGCCAGTTGCTGATTGTTGACGGCGACCGTGGCTTTGCCCTGATCGACCCCGATGGCGAACGTCTGACCCGCTACCGCGAGCGCCAGTACGAGCTGAAGCGGCGCGCCACCCAGTTGCTGCGTCTGGCCGGCGCGGCATCCTTGACCGGTGATGGACAGGCCATCCGCCTGTGGGCCAATGCCGAGCAGCCCAAGGATCTGGATCTGGCGCTGAAGCACGGCGCTGCCGGTATCGGCCTGTTCCGCACCGAATTTCTCTATCTCAACCGGCAGACGCCACCGGAAGAGGAAGAGCAATATCTGGCCTATGTCGAGGCCGTCAAACGCATGGATGCGCATCCGCTGACCTTGCGCACGCTGGATATAGGCGCCGACAAGCAACTGCCGCTGGGACAGGATCACGATGAACCGAATCCGGCGCTGGGCTTGCGTGGCATCCGCCTGAGTCTGAAGTTTCCGGAGTTGTTCAAGACCCAGGTGCGGGCGATTCTGCGTGCGGCCATCTACGGGCCGGTGAACATGCTGCTGCCGATGCTCGGCGGACCCGGAGACGCCTTGCAGGCGCGGGCGCTGATCCGGGAGGTCGAGGAGGAACTGAGCGCCGCCGGCATCCGCTACCAGGACCATGTGCCGGTGGGTGGTATGATCGAAGTCCCGGCGGCGGCGATCGCGGCACCCCGGATGGTCGAGATCCTCGATTTCGTGTCGATCGGCACCAATGACCTGATCCAGTACACACTGGCCATCGACCGTGGCAACCAGGCCGTCTCGCGTTGGTACCAGCCCTTGCATCCCTCGGTGCTGCGCTTGATCAGCGCCGTCATCGACACCTCCAACGCGCTCGGCAAGCCAGTGACCCTGTGCGGGGAGATGGCCGGCGATACCCGCTTCACGGCACTGCTGCTGGCGCTGGGCCTGTGCGATTTCAGCCTGCACCCGCGTGGCATCCTCGAACTGAAAGAGACCCTGTCGAGGCTCCAGCGCAAGCCGCTGTTGAACCTCAAGCGGCGCATCCTGGATGCCGGGCTACCCGAGGATGTCGCCGAGATACTGCGGCAGGCGCGCTAGGGTGGCGTGAGATTGTGGAGAATCCGAGGATTCGCGGCAAAGCCGTGGTGAGCCTCGTGCATTCGCGTTAGTTTGCGCGTTGATCAATGCGTCTGCACTCATGCTACGAATCAGACTCTGGCAGCGAATGTTTGCCTTGACTGCGGTGGCGGTTCTGCTCGCCCTGTCGGCATTGCTGTGGGTCCAGCAGCGCAGCTTTCAGAGCGGCTTGCTGGGCTATGTCAACCAATTGAACCGGGACCGAGCCGAGGCCCTGATTCCGGCACTGGCGGCCGAATACCGTGATCAGGGTGGATGGGAGCGGCTGCGTCGTAATCCGCGGCGGTTCCGGCAGCTGTTTGATCCTGACAACCTCGAGTCGCGAATGGACGGGCCACCGCCGCCGCGGCAGGAAGACGGGCTACCCCTAGGTCCGCCCGAGGGCGGGCGTTGGGGCCCGGGCGGCGCTGGTCCACCGCCGGGCCGTGAGCGCGGCTTCGGCCCGGAAGATCGACAGCGTCCAGGGCCGGGTCGGCGGCCGCCGCCCGAGCGGCCGCCACCACCGCCGGGGCGTGGTCCCGGCGGTGGCGCCGACCTGGTCGCGCGTTACGGGCTCTACGATGCTCAGAATGCTGCCGTGATCGGCCCGCCCCAGCGCTGGCCGGGCTCGGTGCTGCTGCCCATTCATGTCGACGAACAGCAGGTCGGCGTGCTGGCGTATCAACCCCTGCCCAGGCTGGAAAGCAGCTTCGATCTGGATTTCGCCCAGGCGCAATTGCGCAGCGGCGTGGTGACGGCCTTGCTGGTGCTGCTGCTGGCATCACTGGCTTCGATGGTCTTTGCGCGGCGCCTGGCTGAGCCCTTGCGTGGTATGGCCGATAGCGCCCAGCGCATTGCGGGTGGTGACTATGCGGCGCGGGTGTCCATGGATCGCAGTGACGAGATCGGCGAACTGGCTCGGGATTTCAACGCCATGGCCGAGGCGCTGGCGCAGAACCGCAACGCCCGTCAGCGCTGGACCGCGGAAATCAGCCACGAATTGCGCACCCCGATTGCCGTGATGCGTGCGGAACTCGATGCCCTGGAAGACGGCGTGCGCCCGGTCAATCGCGAGGCCCTGAAGTCGCTGTCGGCGGAGGCCGAGCGCCTGTCGCGGCTGGTCGATGATCTCTATCAGCTGTCGCTGGCCGATGCCGGAGCGCTGGCCTATCGCTTTGAGTCAGTCGATCTTGCCGACCTGCTGCGCCAGGCCTTGCAGTCACAGCAGTCGGCTTTCACCCAGGCGGGCTTGACCCTGGAGTCGGAATTGCCCGAGTCCGCGCCGGTGCGCGGTGATGGCGGCCGCCTGGCGCAGCTCTGGGCCAATCTGGCGGCGAACAGCTGTCGCTACACCGATCGTGGCGGCCGGGTGAGAGTATCTCTGCGGCAGAGCGATGGCCATTGGCGGCTGTGCTGGGAGGATTCGGCGCCTGGTGTATCGGCCGAGGCCCTGCAACTGATGTTCGATCCGCTCTATCGCGTCGATGCTTCGCGCTCGCGGGCGGCCGGCGGCGCCGGCCTGGGCCTGGCCATCGCCCGGCGTATTGTCGATGCCCACGGTGCCAGCATCCATGCCGAGTCGTCGGCGCTGGGTGGTGTTGCCATTCACATTCTATGGCCGCAGTCATGACTCAGATTCACGGCAAGCGCGTACTCATCGTGGAAGACGAGCCCAAGTTGGCCGCCGTGCTTCGCGACTATCTGCTGGCCGACGGCGCTGTGGTTGAGCTGATCGAACACGGCGACGATGCCCTGCCGGCCTTGCGCCTGAATCCGCCGGATCTGCTGTTGCTCGATCTGATGCTGCCGGGCACCGACGGCCTCACGATCTGCAAGGAGCTGCGACAGTTTTCCACGGTGCCAGTCATCATGATCACCGCCCGGGTGGAGGAGATCGATCGGCTGCTGGGACTGGAGTTGGGTGCCGATGACTATGTCTGCAAGCCTTTCAGCCCGAGGGAAGTGCTGGCCCGAGCCCGGGCCTTGTTGCGGCGCAGTCACGATTGGCAGCGCGCCGCCGGAAACAGTGCCCGGAGCGGACTCGATCTGGACGAGGACCGCTTCGAGGCGCGCTGGCGCGGGCGCAAGCTCGATCTGACGCCGGTGGAATTCCGCCTGCTCAAGGCCCTGGTGCAACGACCCGGGCACGTCATGTCGCGCGCGCAGTTGCTGGAGCATCTCTACATGGATCACCGCGTGGTGTCGGACCGCACCGTGGACAGCCACATCAAGAACCTCCGGCGCAAGTTCGAGGACATGGAAGCCGGCAGCGACCCGATCAAGTCCATCTACGGCGTGGGCTACAAGTATGAGCCCGAGCTCTGAGAGCGGTTGTTGGTTGTTGGTTGTCGGTTGTTGGTAGGAGTCCCGGTCGCCACTGGCGGTGCGCTTATTCGCGCATCAAACTGTCGGCGATCTCAGGGTTTCATTTTTGTCCGCAAAGGACGCAAAGGACGCGAAGATTTCAAAGCTTGGTCGGCTGAGCGGCGATCTCTGACGATACAACCGGCTGACAACTTGGAATCGCTCTACTTTGCGTCCTTCGCGGAAAATATTTTGATTCAGGTACTTGCGGCATGTTTGGTGAGAGCGGGCTCACGCGGAGACGCGGAGGGCGCGGAGAAGGGCACCCGGCTTCTGTAGGTCCAGACTCGTCTGGACGCCTTTCCTGCATCAAGCCAGAACCCTGATCTTCAGAGCGGTTTGTTGTTTGTTGATTTGACGATTGGAGGTAGTTCACCTTGACCCGAAGGGTCTACGTGACGGCTCTGCGGCGTGCAGCGCGGTTCGGGAGCGCGGTGCCAAAAGCCCGGGTGAGCGGCTGCGCCGCACATCGGGCTACGAGGTCTGAAGGCCGCGCGTCACGTAGACCGCTGCGCGTTCAGCGTGACCTACAAAACCACATTCCCACCCAGCTCCCCCATGAACTGGCGGTAATGACGCAACTCGGCGATGGAATCGCGGATGTCGGACATGGCCAGATGGGCGCCGGACTTCTGGAAACCACTCATGATCTGGGGTGCCCAGCGTTTGGCCAGCTCCTTGATCGAGCTGACGTCCAGATTGCGGTAGTGGAAGAATTGCTCCAGCTGCGGCATTTCCCGGTGCAGGAAGCGGCGGTCCTGGCAGATTGAATTACCGCACATCGGGGATGCGCGCTCGGGCAGCCACTGGCGCAAGAAGGCCAGCGTCTGCGCTTCGGCCTCGGCGAGCGTGACGGTGGAGTCCAGCGCGCGCTGCCACAAGCCGCTCTTGCCGTGCTGGTTGCGATTCCAGTCGTCCATGGCCTGCAGGCGTTCCAGCGGCGTGGCAATCGCCAGCACCGGCCCTTCTGCCAGTTCGTTCAGTTGCTTGTCCGTGACCAGCGTGGCGATCTCGAGGATGCCGTCGCGATCGGTATCCAGCCCGGTCATTTCCAGGTCGATCCAGATCAGGTGGTCCGCTTGGATCTGCACGGCTTCAGTCACGGTTTCGCTGTTCCTTTTCCAGTTGTCGTTTGCGCCGGAAAAACTCCCGCAGGCGCTCGCTGGCCTGGTCTGCCAGAACGCCGCGGACCACTTCCACGCGATGGTTGTGACGCGGGTCAGCGATGATGTCGAAGACGCTGCCGACCGCGCCGGTCTTCGGATCATCCGCCGCGTACACCAGTTGCGCCAGCCGCGCGTGGATGATCGCCCCGGCACACATGATGCACGGCTCCAGCGTGCAATACAGGCTGGCGCCTACCAGACGGTGATTGCCGACGGCCTGACCGGCCTGGCGCAGGGCCACGATCTCGGCATGCGCGCTCGGGTCACAGTCGACGATATTGCGATTGTAGCCGCGGCCGATGACCACTCCGTCGAGCACCACCAACGCCGCCACCGGCACCTCGCCCATGGCTTCGGCAGCGTCGGCCAGTGCCAGCGCTTCGGTCATCCAGAGGGAGTGGTCGGCTGCACTCACGTTTCGCGAAACTCGTGGCTGGAGGGTTGATGAGTGAAACGTAAAACGCAAAACGTCAAAGGTGAAAGGTGAAAGGGAAGTGGAGGATCGGGTCTCGTCGCTCCCGTTGTCGCGGGAACGACGGTCTGAGGAAAACGCAAATTGACGTTTTACGTTTGACCTTTTACCGCTTCACTCCCACTCGATCGTCGCCGGCGGCTTGCCGGAAATATCGTAGACCACGCGGGAGACGCCGCGGACTTCGTTGACGATGCGCCGGGCGACGTGGTCGAGGAAGGCGTAGGGCAGGTGGGCCCAGTGCGCGGTCATGAAATCGATGGTCTCGACGGCGCGCAGGGCGATCACCGGTTCGTAGGCGCGGGCGTCGCCGACCACGCCCACCGAACGTACCGGCAGGAACACGGCGAAGGCCTGGCTGACCTTGTCGTAAAGATCGGCGCGGCGCAGCTCCTCGATGAAGATATGGTCGGCCCGCTGCAGCACATTCACTGCAGCGGCATTGACTTCGCCGAGCACACGCACGCCCAGGCCTGGCCCCGGGAAGGGGTGGCGATAGACCATCGAATGCGGCAGTCCCAGGGCGACACCCATGCGCCGCACCTCATCCTTGAACAGCTCGCGCAGCGGTTCGACCAGGCCCATGCGCATGCGCGCAGGCAGGCCGCCGACATTGTGGTGTGACTTGATCACATGGGCCTTGCCGGTTCGGGAGCCGGCCGACTCGATGACGTCCGGATAGATGGTGCCCTGGGCCAACCAGCGCACATCGCCGTGGCGGGTGGCTTCTTCCTCGAACACTTCGATGAACAGTCCACCGATGATCTTGCGCTTGGCCTCTGGATCTTCAACGCCGGCCAGCGCTGCGAAGAAACGTTCGCGGGCATCGACCCGGATCACGCGCAGGTGCATGTGCTCGGCAAACTGCGCCATCACCTGGTCGCCTTCCTGGAAGCGCAGCAATCCGGTATCGACGAAGATGCACAACAGCTGCTGGCCGATGGCCTGGTGCAACAGCGCTGCCACCACCGAGGAGTCGACGCCACCGGAAAGGCCCAGCAAGACCGTGTCCTTGCCGACTTGCTCGCGTACCCGAGCAATGCCGTCGTCGATGATCAGGGCTGCGGTCCACAGCGTGGCGCAGCCGCATTCGTCGACCACAAAGCGACGCAGAATGGTTTCGCCATGCTGGGTATGCGTCACTTCGGGATGGAATTGCAGGCCGTAGTAGCGACGTTCGCTATCGGCCATGGCCACGATCGGCACATTCTGGGTCGCCGCAACCGCCGTAAAGCCCGGAGGCAGCGCGCTGACGCGATCGCCGTGACTCATCCAGACGTCCAGTGCCGGCTGCTCGTTATCCACAGTGAGCTCGTCCAGCAGGGAGCAAGCAGCGGTTTGCAGCACCGCGGCATAGCCGAACTCGCGTTCGTCCCCTGGCACCACCTGGCCACCGAGCTGAGCGGCCATGGTCTGCATGCCGTAGCAGATGCCGAGGATGGGCACGCCCAGATCGAATACTGCCTGCGGCGCCCGCGGCGAATCGGCCTCGGTCACGGACTCCGGACCACCCGACAGGATCACCCCGCGCGGCGCGAATTCGGCGATGTCTTCAGGCTTGTGATCCCAGGCCCAGATCTCGCAATAGACCCCGATCTCGCGGACGCGGCGGGCGATCAGCTGGGTGTATTGCGAACCGAAATCCAGGATCAGGATGCGATCCTGATGAATGTTGACGCTCATGTTCGATGATCCTTGAAGCGGGTTCCGAAACGTCGAGCCAGGAAGAAGGCCAGGGGCAGCCCCAGGCGCGGATCAGGATTGAGGGTGAATCGACCCTGTTCGCCGCCGCGGAACAGCCATTCCAGTTGAATGCCGGCAGGCGAGGGCGACATGGCCACGCTGGTGACGGCCTCGGTGGGAAAGCGCGCCAGCAACTTGGGCACCAATCCGGGGGCAAAGCACATCAGCACGTCGCCCTGAAGCAGCACCAGCGGCAAGGGCCGGCGGCGGCGCCACCAGGTGGCCAACACGCTGCCCACGCCACAGCCACCCACCAGTGACAGCGAGGCCTGCATGCGTGATTCCAGCGAGATCGGCAACAGCGCCAGAATGCCTACACCGACCAGGCACAACAGCAGAACCAGCCATTGTTCGGAACCGCGCTCCCGGGTGTAGACGCCACCGGCATCGGCTACATAGGGCCCGGATTCGACCGTCAGCAGTTGTTCTTCGTCTTCGTGGCCCTGGTCGCCATGCATCTCAATCGAGCCTGTAGTTGGGCGCTTCCTTGGTGATCTGCACATCATGGACGTGAGACTCGCGCACGCCGGCATTGGTGATGCGCACGAAGCTGGGCTCCGTGCGCATGGCCGCCACCGTGGCGCAACCGACATAACCCATGCTGGCGCGCACACCGCCCAGCAGCTGATGGACGATGTTGCGCAGCGGACCGCGATAAGGCACCCGGCCCTCGATGCCTTCGGGCACCAGCTTGTCGGCGTCGGAATCGTCCTGGAAATAGCGATCCTTGGAGCCGCGTTGCATGGCGCCCAGCGAGCCCATGCCGCGATAGGACTTGTAGCTGCGGCCCTGATACAGCTCCACTTCGCCCGGCGCCTCTTCGGTGCCGGCAAAAAGGCCGCCGATCATCACGCAATGGGCGCCGGCCACCAGCGCCTTGGCGACATCGCCGGAGTAGCGGATGCCGCCATCGGCAATGATCGCCGCGCCGGTGTCGCCGATGGCCTTGGCCACCATCGACACCGCCGTAATCTGCGGCACGCCCACGCCGGCAATGATGCGGGTGGTGCAGATCGAACCCGGACCCACGCCGACCTTGACGCCATCGGCGCCAGCGTCGACCAGCGCCATGGCCGCATCGCCCGTGGTGATATTGCCGCCAACCACCTGCAACTGCGGGAAGGCCTGCTTGACCCAGCGCACGCGATCAATCACGCCCTGGGAATGACCGTGCGCCGTGTCGACGACAATCACATCCACACCCGCTTCGACCAGCGCATGCACGCGGGCTTCGGTATCGCCACCCACGCCCACGGCGGCACCCACGCGCAGGCGCTCCTGGGCGTCCTTGCAGGCGTTGGGATTGTCGCGGGCCTTCTGGATGTCCTTGACCGTGATCATGCCGCGCAGCTGGAACTGATCGTTGACCACCAGCACTTTCTCGATGCGGTACTCATGCAGCAGCGCCAGTACCTCGTCATCACTGGCGCCCTCGCGCACCGTGATCAGGCGCGGCTTGGGCGTCATGATGCGGCTGACGGGCTCGTCCATGCGGGTTTCGAAGCGCAGATCGCGGCTGGTGACAATGCCGACCAGCTCGGCGCCGTCGACCACCGGCACACCGGAGATCTGGTGCTTGCGCGTGAGCTTCATCACCTCGCGCACGCTGGCTTCCGGCGGCACCGTGATCGGATCACGGATCACGCCGGCCTCGAACTTCTTGACGATGCGCACTTCAGCCGCCTGTTGCTCGATCGTCATGTTCTTGTGGACGATGCCCAATCCACCCATCTGCGCCATGGCGATGGCCAGGCGCGACTCGGTGACCGTGTCCATGGCCGCCGAGACGATGGGGATGTTGAGCTTGAGCTGGCGCGAGAAGCGCGTGGCGAGATCGACATCCCGCGGCAGCACGTTGGAATAAGCCGGTACCAACGAGACGTCATCAAAAGTGAGCGCCTCGGCCACAATACGCATGGGATTGCCTCAGGTGTCGCGAGGCGCGGCAGTATAACCGCTGAAGGTCGGGCGCTTTGCGGGCGGATCGGGATTGTTCAGCTGATCCATCCGATTCGCGGCCAGCCAGCGCCCGCGCCCTAGGTCGTCGCGCTTGTCAAAGCCAGCGTACCGCACTAACATGTACGGCTCTGCGCGCGCCGCTGTAGCTCAGCTGGTAGAGCAACTGATTCGTAATCAGTAGGTCGCCCGTTCGATTCGGGCCAGCGGCACCAAGATCGTCTGAGACGCTGCTCTTTAGCCTCTCAGGTCGTCCTTCCCGCCGAAATTCTCGGTGGCGGATTTCAGAAGTCCGCGTTGTCAACTTGCGTGATTTACCTTACGGACCACAGCGAGCGTCAGTGTACTGCGCGTCGCGGTAGTACATCTGAAAACTGCCAGGGGCTTACCTACCAGCACTTGCCGTTGGTCTGGCTTCCCGAGAAGCCTCTGGCTCCGACGTTATTGACCGTCAGGTTGGCACACTGATCGACGCTTTGAGCCCCTTGAGGTGTCGCCGTCAGCGTGTACGATTGCCCGTCTGCGGCAACCAACACTCCCACCACGTAGTAACCGCCCTCAGAGGTGGTGGTGGCGAGGTTCAATCCGGCGTTGGTGGTCAGATCATCGGTGTAGCGATTCCGATTCGTATAGAAGCGTTCCTGGGCCGAGGCGATGCGCTGAAGCATTTCTCGTCCCTCTACGCGTCGTGCCCGTAGCACATAGTTCTGATAAGCGGGCAGCGCGATGGCGGCGATGATTGCCAGAATGGCCATGACGACCACCAGTTCAACGAGGGTAAAGCCGGAATGGGTCCGGTTTTTCACTGACATGCCCCTGTAATGTTGGAAAGGATGGACGGCATCAGTCTGGTCGATCCTGAAAACGTCACCAGAACCTCTGGCTGGAGTCGTGCCCCGGAGAGAATTCTCCCCGGGGCATCGTGCAACTATTGATCCTGAAGTTCGCGCCACGCCCCGCGGTGCCAGGGTGGATTGGCGATCCCCGCGCCTGGTCCGTTCAGGATCGCGTCGAGCACAGATCCGGAACCAACTGTTGGATCATTGGGAGGAACGCCGGGAATGATCAGCTTGCCACCTCCACGTACGGTAATCGGGTCGCCAGGCGGCGTGGATGTACTCACGACACCGCCGACCACGCGCGAGGGACTGGCATCGTTCAGGTCCACGAAAGCCGTGCCGTCTGCCGCATTCACGAACATCAGGCCGTAGCGTGCGCCTGGATCGCAAGGGTCCACGCCCTTGGGAATGATTGAGCGCAGCAGCACGGCATTGGCACTGTAGAAGGCAAAGGGAATGGTGAAGGCGCGCTCACCGGGCTCGGCCGAAAGGTTCAGCCGGATGCGCCAGCCACGTCTGCCCGCACTGGTCGTCGTCTCGGGTACCGGATTGGCGGTGGTGACGCGGCGTACGCCATCCCCATCCTGAACCAGGGTCTGAGTGACCAATTGGTTGACCTGGATCGGATAGCGCGCGCAGGCCGTGGGATTGCCGGTCTGACAGGTGCCGTAGTCGCGGACGCCGTAAAAGGCTTGCTCGGGTATGGCGGCAGTTCTATCGGGCAGCCCAAGGAATTTGCCGGTGCCAAATATCCAGATCGGTCCCCGAGTCAAGGGATCTGCCAGCGGAATTGCCCCGGAGGAAATGGGTTGGTCACCGGGCTGGGCTGCTCCGCCATTTCCATAGCTGCGGAACATCAGATCCACCTTCCAGTCGCTCGGCGTGTCGGAGGACACGTCGAAGCGCCACAGATTGCCAGCGAGGTCACCGGCAACAACGACATCGCCGGTCTGGTTATTGCCAATGTCATAGACGATGGGTTGCGACAAGCCAAAGGTCGCGGTGGCGGTTTGTGGCGCGGAAGTGGTTCGAATCTCGCGGATCAGGGTTCCTGTCGCAAGGTCAATGACCAACAGCGAAGTTCGGCTTGCAGCCGCCTCGCGACTGGCTGGATCCAGAGATTCCTTGGGGAAATAGCCGCTGGAGACGAAAGCCACCCATTTGTCCTGGTACTTGATGCGTGCGAAGTTCACCGATTCATAGGTGTAGCCCAGCGAAGAGCAGTGGCGAGCGCCTTGTGCACAGTCGCTGGCCGTGTTTCCCGGCGGCGGCACATTGGTGAACTCCCACATCGGTTTCAGCTTCTCCGTATCTTCGGTCGCAGAGGTGGCTGACGGTGCATTGGTGACGTCGATCGCGTAGACACCCCGTCCGCCCAGTCGCATGGAGCCGAGAATGATCGTGCGCCAGCGACCGTTGATGAACACATCGCCCGATACCGGCTTGTCGTCCACCGACGGCGTGAATCCAGATTCAACTTGAGTCGATTTGGTCAGTCTGAAGTTCTCGATGACCGCATTGGGCACGTAGGCGAAGAGTTCCCGTCCATTCTGCGCGTCAAACGCATGCAGCATGCCATCGTTGGCAGCGACATAAACGGTTGGACGGCGATCACTGTAGTCATTCTGGAAGCGGGCATAGGAGAAGCCGGCCTGATTGGCGACTTCCTCCGGGCTGCCGGCCGGGAAGTTGTCATCGTAGCCGGAAACTGGCGATGAGACGTAAACGGGCTGTCCGCGAATGACGGCACCGAGCACCGAACTGCGTGCACGGAAGCGCGGACTGGAGGTTGATTCATTGGTACGTCGTCCGCGGATATAGTCCACGCGCGCCGAACCAAAGGTATCGGCTGCCCAGGTGCCGAGATCCAGACGTATCGTGGATGGATCTACGTTCAAGCGGTCTCGTTGACGGGTGCTGAGGTTGGTATATCGGAACGGCTTGCCGGATCCAGGAACACCGTCGGATGTCACGATGACTCGGGTATTCGGATCGCGCACGGGTAGATTGGTCTGGGCGGTGCTGGGGCAGGCCCCGCCAGTCAGCAGACAGGCGGCATCCCAGCGTATGCCCAGACGTTCGCCGGTCTGGGGATCCAGGTCCACGCGAGTGACGAAGCCAGACCAATCGGCGGTGTCATAACCTGCGGTGTAGCCGGTAGTGCCGTCGGTGATGATGGGCAAGGACACCGAGACTGCGGTGGAGGCGCCGCGACGGGCAATGATGCTGGACACGATCTCGTTGAGCGCCACGATCAGGTCATCGGGATTGGCGGTTGAGAAGAACTTGCCTCTGCTGTTGATGGCGGCATGCCAGATATCGTCAATCTTCTTGCCATCGTCGGTGCCGGCGACGGGCGCCGGCCAAGCCAACGTTCCCTGCCGGTAGCGCAGGAAATTGGTCGGGTTTCTGGGCACGGTGCCGTCGGCGCCAAAACTGATGAAGAACTGCACCAGATGTGGCCACGAGGCAGGGTCATTTGCGGGATTCCAATAGATCTCCTTGTTGTCTCGAGAATCCTGCCCCGATCCGAGAGGTATCCCAAACAGATTGGTGGATCGATCCGGCAGGAAAGGAGGCACTTTCAACCGCGTTGCCACGTTCGCTGCGAAGTCGGGCCGAAGGTCAGTTCGCCAATAATGCCACGCAAGGTCGGCCATGGTCGGATTGACCGGCGTGTCTTCGTTCCACATGATCTGCGACTGACTATCAGACGTCGAATACGTGCGCCCGTCCGGCAGCGTCTGTGTAGCCGGAACCCGGTCATTCGTCGTTGTTGTCACGGTGCCACCGTTCCAGAGACCGTCCGTGATATTCAGATGGAAATTCTGGCGGCAACTGAGTTCACGGTTGAGATCGCGATCCCAATAGGGGTTTTCGTCCCGCGCACCATTGTTCCGGGTGAAGAAGTCGCCTGCTCGGATTGTGGTGGCCTGATTGGGCGTGCCGCCGCGTACCGGATGCGTATAGAGCCAGTCGTAAAAGCGGGAGCGCACATTGTTGGTGGCGGGAACATCGACAAACTTGTAAATGTCGGTGCCACTGACCAGTCTGTTGCTGTTGAAATTCTGCCAGGCTACCCGGATGTTCTCATCAAAAGGCGCAACCGCGCGAGAAAACGCAGAGCGAGCTGCCAGTGAGCGGATGTGGTAATAGGAATACCAGTTGGCATAGTTCTGCCTTTCGCTGGCGGGCAAGCTGACCCATTCCCAGTTGTTCGCCGTGTAAAGCGTGCCAGTATTGGTGACATTGCCGTCGGCATCGACGTTCAGGGTCACATTGGATTTCAGGCGATAGTAACCGGCACTGTTGCCGCAGATTCTGCTGGTTGTCCCCAAGTTTCGGGTAGTTACCGTGTTGGCGCCGTTGGTGGGCCAATTGGCGGTAATGCCGTTGTCCCAGGCCGCACTGAAGGAGGCATCGGGGAACAAGGTGACACCATCGGCCTTGTAGGGCGGCTGGTAGTCGGCATTCGGATTGTAATAGACGCCATTCATCGGCCGTGAGCGAATATCGGTCGGATCGGTGACCCGATGATCGATCACACCCGCGCACAGCCACGGGCGGCCGCTGTTGTAGTCGGCAGAGCCCAGAAAGTTCTGCGAGTCGTCTGCGCCCCAGCCGTTGTTGTCGAAGGGCCGGCGATCGGGCATGTAGTTTCGGCCCATGGAACCCGAATCGTCGAAGGAGATCATCAGATTGGGTGCCACGCTGGAGGTGATCTCCGGCGGGGTAGGAAGGAGATCGACCGTGCCGGGCGCGGGTTGAGCGGCGCCCAGGGAGGCGTAGGCCAACAACGGCGCCAGAAACAGCGCCCGCTGCGCCCGCGGGCCTCGGCCTGATGTGGCGCTGGACGGCGAAAAGATGGAATATGACATGGTAAATCCCTGCGACGAGGTCGATGGATTGCAGCTAGTTGGGGTTGATGCCGGTATTGCCCAGATCAATGGCGGCGTAGTAGCTCTCGGCGATTCGGACCACTGCGTCAGTACCGCCTTGGCTGCGCGCGGTAATGCGGTAAAACACCAGAGTGCTTGCACTGGCCCCGCCGCCGGCCGGCTGGATTACGCCACCCGTCTTGCCGGCGCTGTCAGGCAGAACGTCGCCCAGATTCTCAATGATGAAGCGGGGCTGGGTTGACAGATTGGCAGTGATTTGATCGCCCGTCATGGCGGACATGTCGCGGGCATAGGTCTGGGCACCATCACTGCTCGGATCGATCCAGCTGCGATTGGTGCGGAAGTTCTGGGCATAGGGCGGAAGCGTACCGTCAGACCGCACCTTGATGGCACAAAGGGTGGTGCTTGTCGGTCCAAGGCACGGTGGGAAGGGGTGTCTGGCGTTGTTGAAATTCAGGTTCCAAAGCGTCTCTTCCGCACCTCTCAGCGTGCTCTCCACGCCCATCAGTCCCAGTTGTCGATTGCGCATACCGCCGACCATCCGTTCCTGCATGATGGAGGTGCTGCTGGCCGTGACCGCGAGGATGGTCAACAACAGCAGGAACGTCAGTGCCAGGAACAGCACTGCACCGTTCTGACGTTTGCGATGATTGCGGATCGGGTTCATGACGATTCTGACCTGTCAAAGGACACGGTTACGATTGGCGGCGTGGGCAATGAACTCACGACGAGGCACATTCATGCTCAGGATTCCCGAAGGCAAGGGCGTGTTCTCGTCCGGGTTGTACTCCACATCCAGGTAGCGATAGCCGCGTGAGATCGAGTCCATGGACGGTACTTCCTGACCCGGACCTACCAGCAAGTGCGCCTCCACGCGTTGCACTGATCTCCAGAGGCATTGTGGTTCTGGTACACCTGGCGCGTTCTCGGCGGTTTGCGGTGGAACGTTGGCTGGACTTGGGGTGCAGGTGATCGTCCCGCCCAGGTTGTTATTGACTTGTTCGGCGTTGAGGAATCGCAACGCTCCCTGGTTGTCTCTGACGCCATAGCGGAAATCCAGCCGATCAATACCGCGCACGAGTTCCTGCTCGACCCCGTTGACACGGCGGATCAGCACCGGCACTAGTCGATCTGCACCGCTGTTCGGTCTTGCGTCGGGATTGTCATCGGCTCTGAAGGCAAGGTAGTAGGTGATGGTCACAAAATCGGTGCTGAAATTGAACAGGCGCTTGTCGCGCCCACTTGCTCCACCACAATTTGGGGGATAAGGACCGCCCAGCAAGGTGCCAAGGGTCAGGGTGTTCCCGGATCTACCGGTGATCGGGATGATGGCGGGCGAATTGCAGTCGCTCAGATATGCCAACTCCAGCGGAGTTGGTGAAAAATTGACCAGATCATCACCGGGCTGGGGGCTGATCTCGATCGTTCCACCACTGACGCAATCCGCCTCTGGGCCAACCACGGGCCAACCGGTGCCGCGTTGATATCTCGTGGTCAGGATGTCGCTGTTGGGAACCCGATTGCCAGCGGAAAGACCTGCCGGCGGGAACATGGCCGGATTCGGCAAGGCGGGTGTGCAACTCGTGCCGGTGGTGCAGGTGTATCCCTGCATGAAGAAGCGCTGGCTCAGACCGTAGCCACTGGTGGCATTTGAAGTTGAGGCGTATCCAGCCGCGTCAACGCTGCGCATATTCCCCGAATCCGGGAGAAACAGATTGGCCGCATAGACTGCGGGTGGGCGTTCGGTCGCCATGGGAGTGACCGTGCCGGTGAGCAAGGTGCCCTTGTAGGCAGAGCAGTACTGAGCGGCTGACATTCTCAGATCGCTTTCAATGCGAAGTGTTGCGTAGCGACCGTTCTCCTGAAGGCGCGCCAAGGCTTCCTGGAATCGGTTGGTCTTGCTGGTGCCGCTGAACAGACTGACGATGCCGATAGTGCCAATCAAACCAATCAGCAAGGCAATCATCAGTTCGACCAGCGTGAAGCCTCTGGAATGGCGCATCCCGGTTTCTCGCATGTGGAAAGACATCTTGGCTCTCATGGTTGAAATACCCAGGCGAAGGTCTGCAGGTCAGCCGCCGCAGTTCCCGGCGTGGCTGAGAGCGTGCCTCTGGACAAGGTCGCTTCGTCCCACTGGATGGTCAAGGTGCACTGCCCGGCATAGGGCGTCGTCGGTTGACCCGCCGCGCCCAGGATGGTGCCCACGCAGTTCACGGTTGCGGTGGGGTTGGGCAAAGTGTTGACCAGCTGCTGGCTGAACAGCGCACGGTCCCGATTCAGGACTTCGGTCGGGATGCAGACCACGCCGCCGCTGCACGGGTCCGGAGCGACGGTGGATGCGTCGTAGGTGCCGTTGTAGTTGGGAATCTGGCTCATGTTGGCGCGCATGCGATCGGCGAAACCCTGCGCGAGAAAGGACGCCTGGGTGCGCAGGTAGGCGCTCTGGTTGGTCTTGACCGATAACACCATCAACGCGGCCATCCCCATCAGGCCGATGCTGAAGATGAGAACCGCGATCATGACCTCGATCAGGGTGAAACCGGTTTGGCGTTGGGCGATCGACATCAGTGCACCTCAGGAGCAGTTGCCGGCGGGCGAGCTGGTGGTGTCACGTCGTGAGCGAACCGACCCGGTGGCCGAGACAATGATCCGACGGGATTCAGCTTCTCCAGGGCTGTAGCTCGGGCGACAGACATTGAAGTCGTAGCCCGTGGCAAGTCGCAGAGCGCCCGTCGCCGTAAACACCACGCGATCATTGGCTCCGCCGCCCGTGGCCGCGCCCATGACGCGGAAATCCGGCTGGATGGCGTCGTGGGTCACCAGCGTTTCAACAACACCCACAGTCTGAATCGCCCAACCGTTGTTCCAGTCCCCGCCCTGAGCGACCACGGCGACGTCACTACCGCGCTTGACGGCTTCCGCACGCGCCAGATTCAGCGCAGTGACCAGATCATTGGTATTGGCCTTGACGATCGAACGGACATTCATTTCCCGCAAGGACGGAGCTGCCAGTGCGGCCAACACGATGACGATGAACAACACCACGATGAGTTCGAGCAGCGTAAAGCCGCGTTGGTCTCGACGATGCCCTGGAGCCGACCTGTTGCAACGAGGAGTCATGACATCCTGACTGGTGCTTGGAGTAATGCATTCAAGCTAGTGCTTGAGCTGGCGCTGGGCAAGCATCCTCAGTTGCGAGGTATCAAGAAGCGGACGAATGGCGGGCCGCGAAGCGCGCATGGTCGGGTGGTGTGATGCAAGTCTCATTTTGTCGATACGGGCCTGGGATTCATCACGCCGTGCTTGGTCGCGCATTTGTCCGGCGCCTTTGATCGGTATCGGAGGTTTTGAGTCTGTGTCTGAACGGGCTTCTGTCTTGCAAGCGGGCGAGTGCGAGATCTTCGCTGCCCGCGGTTGATCGGCGTACCGGAGGTGTGGCGTCGTATTCAGTCTGGGGTGACCGCCAGCGCAGGCTGAAGACCTGGATCGCCCAAGGGCTGCCAGTGCTGGTTCAGGTATTGCTGGCCGGGCCCGAACTGGCGCTTGTAATCCATCTTGGGATGGCCCTGGATCCAGAATCCGAGGTATAGGTGTGGCAATGCGTTGATTCTGCAGTGTTCGATCTGCTTGAGGATGGCCAGTGTGCCGAGCGATCGGGTCGACAGATCGGGATCGAAATAGGTGTAGACGGCCGAGGCACTGTCGCTGCAGAGATCGGTCACGGCGCAGCCGATCAGTCTGTCGGCGAAGCGCAATTCCATGAACCAGGTTTGGGCCCAGGTGCTCAGCAGGAAACGGCTGAAATCCTCGGCGCCGGCGCCGTCCATGCCGCCGCCGCGATGGCGGTGGCCGAGGTAGCGCTGGTAGAGCGCGAGGTGTTCTTCGCCGAGCGCTGCCGGGCGCCAGTGGATCTGGATGTCGGTGTTGCGGGCCAGCACCCGCTTCTGGCTGCGCTTGGGGACAAACTGCCAGACCGGGATGCGATAGGGCACGCAGGCGCTGCAGCCGGGGCAGGCGGTGCGGTAGAGCACGTCACCCGCCCGGCGAAAGCCCTGGGCCAGGGCCTGACCGTAGACCGAGGCCAGGCGCGGCGATTCGGGATCGAGCACATGATTGCTGGCCTGGCGCTCGCGGAAGTAGCCGCAGGCGTGCAGGTGGGTGCGATACAGGCGGATGCTGTCTTCGCTCATGGCCGTTACGCGGAATCAGCTTTCTCTTCAAGCAAGCGGATCAGGCCTTCCTGGGCGGTGGAGGCCACCAGCCGACCGCTGCGCTCGTAGATGGAGCCGCGCGACAGCCCGCGTGCGCCCTGACTGGTGGGGCTGTCGCAGGAATACAGCAGCCAGTCGTCAACCCGGAACGAGCGGTGAAACCACATGGCGTGATCCAGGCTGGCCATCTGCACATTGCCCTGCAGGTAGCTGATGCCATGGGGCAGGGTGGCGGTGCCGATCAGATGAAAATCCGAGGCATAGGCCAGCAATGCCCGATGCAACAGGGCGTCGTCGGGAATGCGGTCGACCAGCCGGAACCACACATGCTGCAAGGGCGGGCGCTTGGGTCGCTTGAATTCGTCGCGCGGATACACATGACGGAATTCGAAGGGACCACGGCTCATCACCCAGCGCTGCAGCTTGGGGGGAATCTTGGCCAGGGTCTCGGCACTGAGCGGTTCGGGCTCGGCCAGGTCTTCGGGTTGTGGCACGTCCGGCATGGACATCTGGTGGGTCAGACCGTCTTCGGGCTCCTGGAAAGAGGCGGCCATGGTGAAGATCGGCTGGCCGTGCTGGATAGCGACCACCCGACGCGAGCTGAAGCTCTTGCCATCCCGATTGCGGTCGACCTCGTAGACGATCGGTGCTTCGACGTCGCCTGCTCGCAGGAAGTAGGCATGCATGGAATGCACATCTCGACCTTCGACCGTGCGCTGCGCCGCCGCCAGTGACTGCCCCAGCACCTGGCCGCCAAAGACGAAGCGAGTGCCGATATCGCGGCTCTGGCCGCGGAACAGGTTTTCTTCCAGGCGTTCCAATTGCAGCAGATCGATCAGTTCTTCGACGATGGCGTTGGGCATAGGTGGGGGCAGGGCCAAGGGAGCGTCCAGTATAGGCAGGGAGCGTGAGTCTGCTGCGCAGGACCCCGGCTTTCGCCAGGGCGGAGTCAGAAGCGACTGGGCTGGGATCGCCGACTTGCAGTCGGCGCTGTTGATCTTCGCTATTCCGGGGCAGGAGCGGCCGAGTGCAACTCGGCGATCCCAGGGGGCTGGGCCGGGATCGCCGACTTGCAGTCGGCGCTGTTGATCTTCGCTATTCCGGGGCAGGAGCGGCCGAGTGCAACTCGGCGATCCCAGGGGCTACTGGCTTCGGCGCTGGCGTCCGCGGATGGTGACTTCGGTTTCGGTGAGGATGCCACGCAGGATCTGCAGTTCACGCTCGTCGGGCATGCTGCGCTGATAGAGCCGGCGCAGGCGGCGCATGATCTTGGTGGAGGAGCGGTCGCCGAAGAAGCCGATCAGTTCCAGCACCTGTTCCAGGTGCGTGAAGTAGCGCTCCAGCTGTTCGTTGGGGGCGGGAACGTGCAGGGCTTCAGCTGGCGGCCGGCCGCTGCGGCTCAGGGCCTCCACGCGCAACTCGTAGGAGAGCACCTGCACCGCGCTGGCGAGGTTCAGTGAGCTGTACTGGGCGTTGGCGGGAATGGTCACCAGGTACTGGCAGAGTTCGAGTTCTTCATTGGTCAGACCGGTGCGCTCGGTGCCGTAGAGCACGGCCACCGGCCCGACGGCGGCGGCGTCCAGTGCCAATCGGGCGAACTCGCGCGGCTCGATTTCGAGCATGCGGATACCGCGCACCCGATCGCTGCTGCCGAAGACCATGCGGGCATCAGCCAGGGCCTCGTTCAGTGTCTCGAAGCGCTGCGCGTTGTCGAGGATGTCCTCGGCACCCGACGCCAGGGCATTGGCTTCAGGATCGGGAAAGCGCAGGGGCGACACCAGTCGCAGCTGGCTCAGACCCATGGTCTTCAGGGCGCGCGCCGCCGAGCCGATGTTGCCGGGATGCGAGGTTTGCATCAGCACGCTGGCGATGGGCTGCAGCAATGCTTCAGCGCTGAGGGCTGGATCCGCGGCTTCGCTCATGCGGGCAGTGGCGTCATGCGCTCATGCACGCGGTCGACGGCTGCGTCGAGGTCGATCTCGTCGAAGCGGTCCTTGCCGGCGGTCAGTTCTTTCAGCAGTTCGAGCTGCTGCTCCCCGCGCTCGCGGGCGAGGGCGTAGGGAATGCTGCTGAACATGACCATGCTGTAGCGCGGCATGAAGCGATCCGGCACGCGCCGTGCCAGTTCCAGTTCCAGCTGTCGGCGCAGCTGATACCGCGGGTCGGCGACGGCGTCGCGCATTTCCAGATAGTTCTCCAGCGCCATCTCGGCAATGGCATGGGCGTTGGGGCGGCGTTCGGCGTCGAAGCGCTCGAAGACGTCGGGCCAGTGGATCTGAGACCCGTCCGATGCCTCCGTGATCAGATCCTGCAAGGCCACGCAGTCTTCGAAGGCGCAGTTCATGCCCTGGCCATGGAAGGGCACGATGGCGTGGGCAGCATCGCCGATCAGCAGGGCGCGATCACCGCGATGCCAGTGCGGGCAGCGCAGCGTGCCCAGCAGGCCGACCGGATTGCGCTGGTACTGCTCGTCGAAATCGGGAATCAGTGCCAGCGCGTCGGCAAACTCTGCCTCGAAGAATCGGCGGGCGGCGCCGACGTCGGCAAATCGGGCAAAGCTGTGCTCGCCTTCATTGGGCAGGAACAGCGTGGCGGTGAAGGTGGCATCGGGATTGGGCAGGGCAATCAGCATGTAGCTGCCGCGTGGCCAGATGTGCAGCGCCTCCACGTCCATGGCTGGACTGCCATCGGCGCGGGCGGGAATGGTCAGTTCCTTGTAACCGTGATCGAGGAAATCGGTGCGCTGGCCCAGTGGCTGCTCGGCTTCCATGGCAGCGCGCACCGCCGAGCCGGCGCCATCGGCACCGATCAGTACCGAGAATTCGAGTTCGAACTGGCTGCCATCGAGTTCGTCGACGAAATGTGCCCGGCGACCGTCGAAGTCAACGTGGTCCAGTCGCGCATTGAAGCGCAGTGTGGCGCCAGCATCCGCTGCCACATCGATCAGTGTCTGATTCAGCCGGCCACGGTGGACTGACCAGATGACCTCGTTCGGCTTGAGTCCGTAAACCTGGAACTGACATTCGCCCTCGCGGCCATGAACCATGCGGCCGCGCATCGGCAGGGCGTAGCTGCGCACCAGTTCAACGGCGCCCGCCCTGCGCAGGCCCTCCCAGCCGCGTTCGGCCAGGGCCAGATTGATCGATCGGCCCACCGCAATCTGCTCGCGGCGCATGTCGCCGCGGCGTTCGACCAGAGTCACCCGATGACCTTGCCCGGAAAGCTGCGCCGCGAGCAGGGCACCGGCCAATCCGGCGCCGGCAATCAGGATCGGAGATTCTTCGGTATTCATGCCTGACCTCTGAAGAATTCGTCCAGCGCATCGACCAGTCGCTGGCAGTCGCTGTAACGATTGTAGAGCGGGACCGGCGAGGCCCGGATCACGTCGGGTTCGCGCCAGTCGCAGAGGATGCCGGCAGCTGCCAGATGCTCGAAGGCATCGCGACCGGCCTGACGACCGGCGCGCACCCGGATGGAGAGCTGGCAGCCGCGTTGCTCGGGATCGGCCGGCGTCAGGATGTCGATGTGATCGCCGAGGCGGACAAGCAGCTTCTCGGCCAGCCAACCCGTCAGGGCGACGGACTTGCCGCGCAGCGCTGGCAGGCCGGCACGCTGAAACTGGGCCAGCGACACCCGCAGCGGGGCCAGCGACAGTATCGAGGGATTCGACAACTGCCAGCCGTCGGCCCCCGAGGTGGGTACGAATTCCGGCCCCATGCGAAAGCGCGTGCTGGCCTGATGTCCCCACCAGCCGGCAAAGCGCGGCAATTGGGCGTGCGCGTGCCTTTCGTGGACAAAACAGCCAGCAATCGCCCCCGGACCGGAATTCAGGTACTTGTAGCTGCACCAGACAGCGAAGTCGGCGCCGCTGTCGTGCAGATCGACCGGTACGTTGCCGATGGCGTGGGCCAGATCAAAGCCCACCGCGCAACCAAAGCGGGCGCCGAGCGCGGCGATGCGCTGCAGATCAAAGCGCTGTCCGCTGGCGTATTGCACGCCGGGCCAGAGTATCAGGGCGATCCGCTCGCCTTCGCGCTCCAGCACTTCTTCGATCTGGGCCATGTCCAGCGTATGGGCACCGGGCAGCGGCGCCAGCTCGATCAGGTCCTGGGCCGGATCGCCGCCATGAAAGGCGATCTGCGAGGCCACGGCATGGCGATCGGAGGGAAAGGCCCGCGCCTCGATGAGGATCTTGCGGCGTTGCGCGGTCGGACGATAGAAGCTGACCATCATCAGATGCAGATTGGTGGTCAGCGTGTTCATGGCCACGACTTCTATCGGCTTGGCGCCGGCTATCTCGGCCAGCCCGTCACGCACCAGTTCGTGGTAGTTCATCCAGGCGTCGTCATCGGTGAAATGTGCCTCGACGGCCTGGGTCTGCCACTGCTCGGTGACCCGGTTCAGGGCCGCTGCTGTGGCGCGCGGCATCAGTCCCAGGGAATTGCCGCAGAAGTAGGCGATCTCGCGCCCGGCCAATGAAGGTACTGCGAATTCATCCCTGAAGCTGCGCAAGGGGTCGACGGCGTCCAGATGCGATGGATCCAGGCTCACGGGGTGCTTGTCCTGCAGCGGCTCGGGCCCGCGATGCTACGCGCCTGGGGGCAAAATCTCATGGGTCCTGCTTGTGCAGGCTTCCTGAAGCGGGGGCAGGTGGGCAGATCGGGTGCACG
The DNA here is from genome assembly GCA_024234055.1 of Rhodanobacteraceae bacterium. Classification (NCBI taxonomy): domain Bacteria; kingdom Pseudomonadati; phylum Pseudomonadota; class Gammaproteobacteria; order Lysobacterales; family Rhodanobacteraceae; species Rhodanobacteraceae bacterium. The sequence continues at coordinate 16,969 of JACKOW010000003.1, read as the reverse complement.
CGCTTTTTCGTCTCACCGTGCGATCCTCTGCCGATCGGCGCGAACGCGGGTTGGGATTCAGTCGGAGGCATGAAGGGAGTGAGTATCGCAATCCATGGAATCCGGGCTGGATGCCGCCGCGCGTGCCTGCTGCTGGCGATCGGCCTGCTGGTCTGCATGACCTTGCCAGCGCAGACCGTGACCTTGGTCGACACCGAGTTGCCGCCGCCAGTGACCGGCGATGGCGCCTCCGGCGACAACTTCGGCATCGCCGTGGCGGTGGAAGGCACCACGGCGGTCATCGGTGCCTACGGCGACTCCATCGCGGCACCGGGCGCCACCTTCGGTATCGGCGAGGGTTCAGCCTATGTCTTCGAACGCTCCGGGTCGGGCTGGGTGCAGAGCCAGAAGCTTGTTCCGCAACCGACCGGCGAGGACGGCGACAACTTCGGTGTGGCCATCGCCATGGCCGATAGCTTTCTGGCCGTGGGGGCGCAGCGTCGACGAGTGGACCAGGTGCCCGAGGTCGGCAGCGTGTTCATCTACGGGAGATCGACTCAGGGCTATGTGCTGCGGCAGTTGATCACGCCCCCGGTGGTGGCCGCGGATCAGCGCTTCGGTGCCGCACTGGCGCTGTGGCAGGATCGCTTGGCGGTGGGCGCGCCACAGGCGGGCGCCGGTCGGGTGGATCTGTATCGACGCGATGGCAACGGCCAGTACCAGTTCGAGGGCAGCCTGACGCCGACGGACGGCTCTGGCGCTGCGCGTTTCGGCGCGGCGCTGGCGATAGCCGACGGCGTCTTGCTGATCGGCGCCCCGGAGGCGGATGGCGCCGGCGCCGTGTTTCGCAGCGAGCTTGGCGGCGGCGGTTGGACGGTTGCAGCCCGATTACCATTGTCGGCCACAATCGGTGCCGAGTTGGGGGCAGCCATTGCGGTCGACCGAGGATTGGCGTTGATCGGATCGCCGGGGGCCAACGTCGGGGTCGGCGAGGTGAGGGTGTTGAAGATCCTCGGCGGTGCCGAGCCCCTGGCCGTGCTGCGTCGCGATGGCGGGCTTCCGGCGGATCGATTTGGCAGCGCCCTCGCGCTCGATGAAACGCGTGCGCTGATCTCGGCGGGCGGCGCTCTGCTGGGCGAGGGCGCGGTGAGCGTCTACCAGCGTACCGAACAGACACTGATCGAGATAGCTCAATTGGATATCGCTGATGGCGGTGTTTCCAACCACTTTGGTGTCGCGCTGGCCTTGTCGGCAGACGGGGCCCTGATCGGCGCGGATCTGGATCGGGTAGGTCCGAACCGTTCCCAGGGCGCAGTGCACTGGTATCTGACCCAAGGCAATTCGGTCTTCGCCGCCGGCCGGCTCGACAGCGGCGATGGCGCCATGTTCGATCGCTTCGGTAGTGCGGTGGCGGTGCAAGATGATATCGCCATGGTCGGGGCCTATCTGGAACAGACCGATGCCGGTGCCGAGGCTGGCGCGGTGCACTGGTTTCAGCGCAGCGGTTCGGAATGGCACTACCGGGGTCGCCTGGAGGCACCGGATGCGTCGATCGAGGATCGATTCGGCATCTCCGTCGCCATCGATGGTGACTACGCGGTGATTGGAGCCTACTGGGATGTGATCGACGGCAATGTCGATCAGGGCTCGGCCTATGTCTTCCGAAGAGAGGGCGAACAATGGCTGTTCGATGCCAAGTTGACCGCGAGCGATGGCCGCGCGCGCGATTTGTTCGGATTTGCCGTGGCCATTCACGGAAACCGGGTCCTGGTTGGGGCGCGAGGAGCCCGGATTCCGTTCACGGACCAGGGCACTGCCTATGTCTTCAGGCATGACCCGTCTGGGTGGGTGCAAGAGACTCGACTCGATCTGCCGGAACCAGATGCCTTCGCGTTCTTCGGAGCCAGCGTGGCTCTGACCGAGGGTAAGGCCATTGTCGGAGCGCCTGGATTTACCAAGGAGTCCGAGCCGGTCTCGGCGGGCGGCGTCTTTGTCTATGAGCGCAGCGGCAGCAACTGGGTTCCCGTCGCTGGAATCCAGGCCCCCGTGCCCAAGGCCAACGCTGCCTTTGGCTTCTCGGTCTCTGCCGATAGCGAGCGAATGCTGATCGGCGCCTTTCAGGAGGGCAACGCGGCTCAAGGGGCTGGCTATGTCTATCGGCTGGCCGACCTGGTGCTGGATGGTGAGCTCAGGGCCACGCAGGCGCAGGTCGGTGAAGGGCTGGGCATTTCGGTGGCGATTGCCGGGAATCAGGCGCTGCTGGGTGGCAGCGGCTTTGACCTTGGCAGCACCGCCAATCAGGGCACAGTGCGGACCTTTCGTCGTCAGGCAACAGGCTGGCGAGAATCGACGCAATGGTTTGCGTCCGCAGGGTCAGACGGCGACGGGTTCGGGCGGGCGGTAGCGGCGGACGCCACCTCGGCGATCATCGGCGCGCCCGGCCGTGGCGTCGACAATCCGCTCGAAGGCACGGCCTATGTGCAGCCGCTGGATGGGATCTTTGACGACGGCTTCGAGTAGCTGTCCGGCACTCGCCGCCACAGAGGTCCGCTGGGCACCGCCGTAGCTGCGGGCCTTTTGCAGCGCGCTTCGCGCCTATACTCGCGTATCGTCCGTCATGACGCGTCTGCATGCGCAGCCTGAATCTGCCCAAGTTCCTGATGCTGCTCGCGCTGCCTTTGCTGGCCATGCAGGGCAGTCTGGCCTGGGCCGACAGCAGGCCGCAGACGGTCTTGGTTCTCGGCCGCGTCAGCGATGACCCCAAGGCCCATTATGAACAGCTGAAGCCGTTGCTCGACTATGTCGTGGCCCGCATGGGCGACGTGGGCATTCGCGAGGGGCGGGTGCTGATGGCGCGAGATGCCCAGCAGATGGTCAGCTATCTCCGTCAGGGCAAGGTCGACTGGATCAGCGAAACCTCCGGCGCCGCGCTGGGGTTTCAGGAGCGCGCTCAGGCCAGGATCTTCCTGCGCGCCAGTCGTGGTGGCCAGTTCGACTACCACAGCGTGTTCTTCGCCCGGAAGGATCAGGGCATTCACGACCTGACAGATCTGCGCGGCAAGGCGCTAGGTTTTCAGCATCCCTTGTCCACCAGTGCCTATCTGGCGCCCGCGGCGATCCTGCTCGACCTGGGTCTGCCGCTGGCCATCCAGGCCTCGCCGCTGGAGCGACCACCGCCAGCGTTCATCGGCTACGTCTTCTCCCGATCGGAAAGCAATCTGATCACCTGGGTCCACAAGGGGCTCGTGGATGCCGCAGTCTTCAGCAATCAGGATTGGGCACAGCTGCAACGGGAGCAGCCGGCCGTGTTCGCCGACCTGAAAGTGTTCTACGAGAGCGCCAGTTTCCCCAGGGCACTGGAACTGGTGCGTCCAGGGCTGGATCCGGCCATCCAGGCGCGATTGCGCGAGATTCTGCTGAAAGCCCACAGGGATCCGGCCGCCAGGGCGGCGCTTCAGGCTTATTCCAGAACCGAGCGCTTTGATGACATCGACGAAGCCACCTCCCAGGTGCTGAGCCGCCTCCGGGACGGCGTGCGCCGTGTTCGCGCTGAGATTGAATGATGCGTGTAGGACTGCGCGCCAAGTTCGTACTGAGCCTGCTGGGCACTACGCTGGTGTGGCTGGTGGTGCTGGTCATGGGCTGGCGCAGTGCCACCCAGGCGATGGACGACGTGCTGATGCAGAATGAGCTGGCCTCGCGCGAACAGGGCCGCGCGTCGCTGGCCGATCGCGGTGTGCAGCTGGCCGCGTTTCTGGCTGAAACCCTGACCAATCCGGTGTACTACACCGATCTGCTGACCGTGCGTGAGGTGGCGCGATCGGCACTGGATCAGCCCGATGTGGACTATGTACTGGTCTACGACCATCAGGGCCGCCTGATCCACGATGGCAGTCGGGATATCCCGCGCTTCGGTCAGGTCATGGACGATGCCCTGGCCCCTGCCGTCATCGGTGCCGACGCGCCCATCGTGCAGTGGGGTGAGCAGCAGATCGATGCCAGTGCACCGATCGAGATTGGCGATCTGCGCCTGGGCGGCGTACGCGTAGGTTTGTCGCTGGCACGCACCGAAGGCGCCCTGGCGGTCGAGAAGGCCGGCGCCCGCGAACGCTTCCGAGTAGCTTTTTCAGGCCCGGCACATATGCTCGGGTTGGGATTCCTTGTACTGCTGCTGTGGCTGGCGCTGGCGGGTTGGTTGGTTGCGCGCGGGTTGGTGCGTCCGATTCGCCGTCTGGCGGCACAGGCGCAGGAGATAGAGCGTGGCCGGTTCGAGCGGCACATCAGCAGTCATCGCGGTGACGAGTTGGGCGAGCTGATCCGGGCATTCGGGCGCATGAGCGAAGCGGTGCGTCGACATCATCATGACATTCGCAAGCTGGCTTATCACGACAGCCTGACCGGACTCCCCAACCGGCTGATGCTGCGCGAATTGCTGGACGAGGCGATCGCCGAATTCCGCGGCAGTGGCATGGGTCTGGCGCTGCTGTTTGTCGACATGGACGATTTCAAGCGCATCAATGACACACTAGGGCATGATGCCGGCGACGAGGTGTTGGTTGAGTTTGCCAACCGACTCAAGCACACCCTGGTCACTCCGGATTTGCCTGTGCAGCCAGTGATCGCAAGGCTGGGTGGTGACGAGTTCGTGGCCGTGGTCACCGGCATCGACGCGCGCCGCAAGAGCGAGTACGCGGCCACGGCGCTGCTCGACAGTCTCAAGCAACCCTTCCTGATCGGGGGGCGCTCGCTCCTGGTTGGGGCGAGCATCGGCATCACCGTCTTTCCGGATGACGCCCACACCTCGAAGTTGCTGCTGAAGCACGGCGACCTGGCCATGTATCAGGCCAAGCAGCGTGGCAAGAATTGCTATCGCTTCTTTGCCGGGCATCTCACCGAGGCTGCCGAGGAGCGTCTGGGGCTGGAGCATGATCTCCGGGAAGCGCTGGAACAAGGACGTCTGGACGTGGCCTATCAGCCTATCCATGCCCTGAAGGACGGCGTACTGGTGGGCGCCGAGGCTCTGCTGCGCTGGACCGACGATCGCCGAGGCTCGGTGCCGCCGTCGATCTTCGTGCCGGTGGCCGAAGCCTGCGGCCTGATCGACGCACTCGGGGAATGGGTGCTCGATCGCGCCTGCCGCGATGCCGCGCATTGGCAGGCGCAGCGCCCGGGATTGTCGGTAGCGGTCAACTTGTCCGGTCGTCAGCTGCAACGGGCCGATCTGGGTCGGCGGATCAGCGCCATTCTCGACAAGCACCAGTTGGCACCGCAGCTGTTGCACTTGGAACTGACCGAATCCAGCCTGCTGCACGACGAGCAACTGGCCTTCGAGGCCCTGGGCAAGTTGCGCGAGACCGGGGTTCGAGTCTGGCTGGACGATTTCGGGACCGGCTTTTCCGGCTTGAGCCATCTGCGCCGCGCCCGCGTGGATGGGGTCAAGATTGATCGCAGCTTCATCACCGACATCCTCAGTGATCCCGAAGACCTGGCGCTGGCCAGCGCGATCATCGCCATGGCCCATTCGCTGGGCATGCAGGTCATTGCCGAAGGCGTGGAAGTCGAGGCCCAGTACCAGTTGCTGCGTGAGCGTGGCTGCGACCAGGCGCAAGGGTTCTGGATGAGCGTTGCCGTTAGTCCCGAGCGTCTGGTGCAGCAGCCAAGCAGGGTCAGGGTTGATTCGGGAACCGATCTTGAGTGAATACGGTTGCCCCTTGCCGGGTGAGAGCCTGTGCTGGCGCCATCCGGTAGCCTCCCTGCTGCTAGCCTTCGCGATAGAGATCAGATTGGGAAGGGCCCGTGAGCGCTGAATCAAAAGACGACCCTGCCGGGCAGGACGAAAACGCCGAAGTCCGTGATCGCAAGCGGCCGAGCGTGGCCCTGGTGCTGGGGGCGGGCGGTGCTCGCGGTTTGGCGCACATTGGTGTCATCGACGTGCTGCAGCAGCGGGGATACCGCATCGCCGCCATAGCAGGTTCGTCGATGGGGGCATTGGTCGGCGGCATCTGCGCCGCCGGCAAACTCGCCGACTACCGTGACTGGGCCTGTGCGCTGGAACGGGGCGACGTCATGCGCTTGCTTGACTTCGCTTTCGGGCATCCCGGATTGATCAAGGGCGACCGTGTGATCGCTGAGCTGCGTCGCCTGGTCGGCGAACACCGCATCGAGGAACTGCAGACACCCTTTGTCGCCGTGGCCACGGATCTGGCCAGTCAGCGCGAGGTCTGGATGACCCGCGGCAAGCTCTTCGACGCAGTGCGCGCCTCGATCGCCATTCCCATGGTGTTCACTCCGCATCGTGTTGACGGCCGGGAACTGGTCGATGGAGGTCTGCTGGCTCCCATCCCTATCGCCGCAACTCGGATGTTTTCGGCAGATCTGGTGATGGCGGTGGATGCCAATTCTCAATACCTGCTGCCGGTCAAGCAGGGCAAGCAGCCCGAATCCCGCAAGGAATCCGGCGACAAGGACAACAACGGGAACGGCTTGCGGGCGCGGATCGAAGCCTGGATCGAGGGCTTGATGGAGCGTGGCAGCCCGGAACCGGCGCAGCCTGGGCTGCTGGATCTGATGTCGCGCTCGCTTGACGCCGTGCAGTCCCGAATCAGCCAGACCCAATTGGCCCTGGATCCGCCTGATGTGCTGGTACGAATTCCCCATCAATCCTGTTTCTTCTATGAATTCTGGAAAGCCAGGGAGATGATCGAGATCGGCCGTGAGGCCGCCAAGCTGGCGATTGATCGTTACGAAGACGCGGTCGCGCCGGATCGTCTGGGATAGCTTGGCCTTTGGTGGGCGATCAGCCATCGGGAAAAGGGCAGAGTCACCGTTCGCGACGCAAGGTCGCTCCTACGAGAAGTGCTTCTGGTAGGAGCGACCTTGCGTCGCGACTGCCGTCCGGGCCAGTCGCTGGCCCGAATCTGCCCGCACCGAGGCGCGCTCAGGGCTCGTCCAGGAAGCGCAACCGGGCGGCGTCGATCAAGGTCTGCAGGGCATGACCTTCGCGCAGGGCGATGAATACGGTGTCGTCGCCGGCGATGGTGCCGGCCTGGCCGGGCAGGGGCTGGTGATCGAGCACGGCGGCAACGGCATTGGCAAATCCCGGCTTGGTCCGGAGCACGATCAGATTGGGTGGTGCCGACAGCACCGCCGTGGCGCCCGGGCTGCCGTCGCCGGGAGGCGCGTAGCGGCCGTTGCGCTTGGAAATTCCAAGACGTGTGAGATGCCGTGAGAGCGTGGGTTGGCTGACTACCTTGCCAGCCTTGGCCAAGGCCGCCTGCAGTTCGAACTGGTCAGAGATGCGATCGTTGCTGATCAACTCCAGCAGCGTTTGATCAAGATCTGCAGCGGTTCGGGCCATGGGCTTGTGCGCTCGATGGAAAGTGCATAATATGCGTTACCTTCGCATGTTATGCAACATCATTCATGTCAGCGCTGCTAGAAACCTATGCCGCTTTTCCCTTCGTGCTCGACCACGCCAGTGGCGACCGGGTCCATGCCGAGGACGGGACCGAGTACCTCGATTGGTACGGTGGCCATTGTGTCACGGCTACCGGCCATTCGCACCCGCGAGTGGTGGCTGCCATCGCCGAGCAGGCCGGACGTTTGCTGTTCTATTCGGCTGCCGCGCGCTTGCGCATCCGCGAGCAGGCAGCTGATGCCCTGATCTCCTTCGTGGCCGGCTCGGGCATGAGCCGGGTGTTCTTCTGCAATTCCGGCGCCGAGGCCAACGAGAACGCCCTGAAGCTGGCGATCAAGCAGACTGGGCGCAGTGGTTTGCTGAGCTTTGACGGCGGCTGGCACGGGCGCACCACCCTGGCCCTGTCGGTCACGGACGATCCGAAGATCACCGATCCTTACGCGGCGGTTTTGCCGCGGTGCCAGCGCCTGCCCTTCGCCGATCTCGCTGCGCTGGAGCGTTTCGATTTCGCTTCGGTGGCCGCCGTCATCGTCGAACCCATCCAGAGCATGTCCGGGATCCGCTGCGCCAGCCCGGCCTGGTTTGCGCGACTGCGCGAGTTGACGGCAGCCGCGGGTACCTGGCTGATCTTCGATGAGATCCAGACCGGGGTAGGGCGGCTGGGCACGCCGACTGCGGCCGAATTCTATGGTGTGCGCCCCGATGCGCTGACCCTGGCCAAGGGTCTGGCCTCGGGTGTGCCGGTGGGCGCCACGCTGCTGTCCGCCGAGCGTGCAGCGGCGGTGCAGAGCGGCGACCTGGGCAGCACCTTTGGTGGCGGGCCGCTGGCGATGGCCGCGCTGGTGGCCACGCTGCAGGTCATCCAGGACGACGAACTCGCCGCATACGCCCAAGCCGTTGGTGCACGCCTGAAACAGAGCTTGCCCGGACCCGCGGTCGAGTGCGTGCTTGGCGAGGGTCTGTTGCTGGGCCTGCGTACGCGGGCGCCGGCCGCCACACTGAAGCGTCATCTATTCGAACGTAGACTGCTGGTCGGTGGCTCATCCGATCCGCAGGTTCTGCGCCTGATGCCCTGTCTCAATGTCAGCGAGGACGCGATCAGCGCACTCGAGCTCGCCATTTCGCAATTCCAAGGATAAGTATCGATGCGCCATTTCACTCATCTGGACGATCTCGGCCCAAAAGGGCAAGCCTCATTGCTGAAGCTGGCGGCCGATTTCAAGCGCAACGAACCCGGCGCTCTGCTCAAGGGCAAGGTGCTCGGCATGCTGTTCTTCAATCCCTCGCTGCGCACCCGCACCAGCTTCGAAGTGGCGATGCTCAAGCTCGGCGGCCAGGCCGTGGCGCTGGAAGAAGGCAGCGGCGTCTGGAAGGTCGAGACCGAAGACGGCGCAGTCATGAACGCCGACAAGGCCGAACATGTGCGTGAGGCCGCACCGGTGCTGTCGCGCTACGTCGATGCGCTGGGTGTGCGCGCGTTCTCGCGCGGCATGGGCCAGGCCGACGACGATATCGATGGCGTCATCAACGCCTTCCGGCGGCATGCCAAGGTACCCATGGTCAGTCTGGAATCGGCACGCGAACATCCCTGCCAGGGACTGGCCGACATGCTCACGGTGCAGGAGAGTTTCGGTCAGACCCAGGGCGTGAAGGTGGTCCTGAGCTGGGCGCCGCACGTCAAACCATTGGCCAAGGCCGTGCCCAACTCGGTGTTGCTGCATGCGGCCGCTGCCGGTTGCGACATCACGGTAGCGCATCCCCCGGGATTCGAACTTGGCGAGGCCGTGCGAGCACAGGCGCAGCGCTACGCTGGCGAAAGCGGCGCGAAGATTCGCTACACCCACGACCAGCGCGAGGCATTGCACGGTGCCCATGTGGTCTATGCCAAGGCCTGGGGCCCGGAACCGCGTGCCAGCGAAGACAGCATCGTGTCCTCGCCTGCGCTGCGCGGCTGGATGCCCACGCTCAAGCATTTTGAACACTGCACCTCCGAGGCAATCTTTCTGCACTGCCTGCCGGTGCGCCGCAATGTCGAGATCAGCGACGAAGTCCTCGACTCCGAGTTCTCGCGGGTGATCGACGAAGCCGAGAACCGCCTGTGGGTACAAATGGCCGCACTCGCCTGGCTGTTTGGCAAGGCCTAGGAGCGGGGGCAGGGGAAAGGGGGCAGGGGGCACGGGAAAAGCCGGCCCTCTTGGCCACAATCCCCAGTCCAGTCCCCGTGCCCCGTGCCCCGTGCCCCGCACTTTCTTCTTTCCCCGTTTCCGAGGTTCCCAAAATGCCCTTCGCATCCAATCCCTACGACGCTCTCAAAGGACTGTCCAAGTACCTGCGTCAGTTTCGCGGCAAGACCTTCGTCATCAAGCTCGGTGGTGAGGTGCTCGATGAGCCGGAAAGCCGGCGTAAGGTGGTCGAGCAGATCGGCGTGCTGTGGACGCTGTCGATCCGCGTCGTGGTGGTCCATGGCGGTGGCTCGCGGCTGGACCAGTTGTGCACCCAGCTGAATCTGCCGATCGAGAAACAAGCCGGTCGCCGGGTCACCACGCCCGAGGTGCTGGAAGCGGCCAAGATGGTCTTCAATGGCGTCACCAATACCGATCTGCTGTCGGAGATGAACCGCGTAGGCGTTCCCGCGGTCGGTCTCACCGGTGTCGACGCCGGCATGATCAAGGCCCGCAAGCGCGCGCCGATGTACATGGGCGAGGACGAGGGCAAGCCGAAGTTCTTCGACTACGGGCTGGTCGGTGATATCGAACAGATCGATCCCACGCTGCTCAATCATCTGCTGGAGTCGGACTATGTGCCGGTGATCGCGCCGCTGTCAGGCAGCCCCGACGGCAGTGTCTACAACACCAATGCCGATACCATCGCCTCACATCTGGCGGCCACGCTCGGCGCCGAGAAACTGTTCTATGTGCTCAAGGTGTCCGGCCTGCTGAAGGACGTCAAGAACCCGTCCTCGCTCATCACTTTCGCCACACTGGCCAAACTGGACGAGATGGAAGCACGCGGCGAACTCGCCGGCGGCATGTTGCCCAAGGCCGCCTCGATCCGTCATGCGCTCAAGAACGGCGTGCATTCCGCGCACTTGGTGTCCGGCGTGCAGGCCGACGCCCTGCTGGTGGAAATCTTCACCAACGAAGGTGCCGGCACCATGATCGTCAAGGACGAGGAATAGTGTCGTAGGTCACGTTGGGCGCGCAGCGACCTACGTGACGTTGGCGTCGTACCACTCGTCACGTAGCCCGCGTTGCGGGCAACGTGACCTACTTCCCCATCGAGGTTTCTGATCACCGATCATGACAAGCCCAACCGCCAGCACCCCACTGTGGGCCAAGGGATTGCCGCTGGACGCGGCCGTCCACCGCTTTACCGTGGGCGAGGATCCGCAGCTCGATCTTGCCCTGCTGCCCTTCGATGTGCAGGGATCGGCCGCGCATGCGCGAATGCTGGGCGAGGCCGGGTTGCTGTCGTCCGCCGATGCCTCGGCGCTGGTCGCGGCACTGGCCGAACTGAAGCCCGTGACCGAGCGCCGCGAGCTGATGATTTCGGACGATCAGGAAGACGGCCACACCGCGCTGGAGCATGCGCTGATCGAGCGGGTGGGGGAGGCCGGAAAGCGTATCCACCTGGGGCGCTCGCGCAATGATCAGGTGCTGCTGGCCTTGCGATTGCTGCTGCGCTCGCGCTTGCTTGGACTGGTGGCGCAGGTGCATGCGCTGGCCAATGCGCTGCTCGATTTCGCCCGCTCCCACGAGGCGGTGCCGGTGCCCGGATACACCCATCTGCGCCGCGCCATGCCCTCCAGTATCGGCCAGTGGGCCATCGGCTATGTCGAAGGGCTGGTCGAGGAAATGCAGGCCGCCGATGGCCTCTGGCGACGGCTGGATCGCTGCCCGCTGGGCGCCGCAGCCGGCTTTGGTGTGCCCTTGCCGTTGCGTCGTGAGCGTGTGGCGGAACTGCTGGGATTTGCGCGCGTGCAGCGCTCGCCGGTGGATGTCATGAATTCGCGTGGCCGCCACGAGCAGGCGCTGCTTGACTGGCTGGTCTCGGTGGCCGGCACGCTGGAGAAACTGTGCTGGGATTTGCTGCTGTACTCGACCGAGGAATTCGGCTTCGTGCGTCTGCCCGATGCCTTCACCACTGGCTCTTCGATCATGCCGCAGAAGCGCAATCCGGACGTGCTGGAACTGGCGCGCGGGCGCTGCCGCGAGTTGCGCGGCATCGCCGAATGGCATCGCCAGATCGTCACCGGCGTGCCCGGCAGCTATCACCGCGACTTCCAGTTGCACAAGCGGCCATTGCTGGCCGGCCTGGATGCCGCTGCGGCCACGCTCGATGTGCTGACCCGATTGATTCCGGTGCTCAAAGTCGATGCAAACCGCAGCGCTGCGGCCATGAGCGATGAGCTCTACGCCGCCCATCAGGCCTATGTGCTGGTGGCTGGCGGGCAGACCTTCCGCGATGCCTACAAGCAGATCGGCACGGCGGTCATGGCCGGCGAGTTCGTGCCTGACAGGGCCGCCCTCAGCGCCACCCACACCGGTGGGCTCGGAGCGCTCGGCCTGGATATCGCCGCGCAGGAACTGGCTGAGGGTTCGGCCTGGCTCGCGTCGCGCCAGCAGCTGCTGGATGCGGTCGAAGCGCGGGTGTTTGCGCAATGAGCGCTTTGGCAGGTCACGTTGGCTGCGATTTCTCGCTTGGCTTCATCGCGCAGGCGGTTGCCGTGGAGGGTGCCGCGCTGCGGCGCCGCTTTGCCTTGCCCGGAGATCAAGAGCGGCCGCGCAGGGGCGTGTCCCTCCTCGAAGCCGCTTCGATTCGCCGACCGGGTATTCGAAGCGTCATGCGCGTCAGGGTAAGCCGTTGTCACGTAGGTCGCTGCGCGCCCAACCTGACCTACGATTGCGGTAATTCCTCAATTGGCGTCGTTGCGAGGCCCGCACAGCGGGCCGTGGCAATCCAGAATGGCGCAAGCCGCAAGAACGCTGGATTGCTTCGTCGCTTCGCTCCTCGCAATGACGCTGGGTTCTGCCAGGCGCCGTCGCTTCAAGCTCTTCCCTTTTCCCTTTTCCCTTTTTCCTAAGCCATTCAAATGTCCAAACCTCTGTGCGTACTCGCGTTCTCCGGTGGCCTCGACACCTCCTTCTGCGTGCTGCATCTGCGCGAGCGTGGCTTCGATGTGGCCACCGTGTCGGTCAATACCGGCGGATTTGATGCGGCGGAACTGAGCCGTATCGAAGCCTCCGCCCGTCGCCTGGGTGTGACGCAGCACCTGACCATCGATGCCCGTCAGGAACTGTGGGACGATTATCTGCGTTATCTGCTGTTCGGCAACGTGCTGCGCGGCCAGCTCTATCCGCTGTCGGTCTCGGCCGAGCGCGTCTGCCAGGCCAAGCGCGTCGCCCAGGCCGCCAATGAGCTCGGGGCCAGCGCCATCGCCCACGGCTCTACCGGCGCCGGCAATGATCAGGTGCGCTTCGATGTGGCTTTCCGGGCGCTCTGCCCGGACAAGGAGCTGATCACGCCCATCCGCGAACTGGCACTGTCGCGCGAGGACGAGACCCGCTGGTTGGCCGAGCGTGGCGTCGAGATTCCCGCCAAGACCACGCTGTATTCGGTCAACGAAGGCATGTGGGGCACCTCGGTCGGCGGCAAGGAAACCCATGATTCCTGGCAGCATCTGCCGGAGTCGGCCTATCCCGGTGGCGTCATTGCTGGCGATCTGGCGCCGCAGACCATCGAGTTGGGATTCAAGCGCGGCGAGCCGGTGGCGCTGAACGGCGAGGCGCTGGGCGCGGTCGCCATCGTCGAGGCGCTGAACGCGCTCGGTGAGAAATACGGCATCGGTCGCGGCATTCACCTCGGCGACACCATCCTCGGCATCAAGGGCCGGGTCGGCTTCTCGGCGCCAGCGGCGCATCTGCTGATCCAGGCCCATCGCGAGCTGGAGAAGCTGGTGCTCAGTGGCAAGCAGCTGTTCTGGAAGGAATCGCTGGGCAATCTCTATGGCAGCCTGCTGCACGAAGGTCACTATTTCGACCCGCTGGGCCGCGATCTGGAAGCCTTTCTTGCGTCCTCACAAGCGGCCGTCAGCGGCGATGTGCGCATGACGCTGTATCCGCGCGTGGCCCAGGTGGAAGGCGTACGCTCCAGCCACAGCCTGATGCAATCCAAGGTCGCCAGCTACGGCGAAGGGGCCAAGGCCTGGACCGGCGAAGAGGCGCGCGGCTATTGCAAGCTGTTCGGCGTGGCTCAGCAGGTGGCTCTGGGAGCTCGGGAAGAAGGAAAAGGGGAAAAGGAAAATGGGTAGAGCAATGCTGGCACCCCGGACCTTCGAGGGCGTCATTGCGAGGCCCGCGCAGCGGGCCGCGGCAATCCAGGGTTCGGGCGTACAACAAGGCACTGGATTGCTTCGTCGCTGCGCTCCTCGCAATGACGCATCTGCGGGCACGCGGCAATCCCGACGATGTCACGCAGGTCGCTGCGCGCCCAACGTGACCTACGAATGCGGCGGCTCCAGCCTCGCCGCGCGCCGCCCTCCCTTTTTCCTTTTTCCGTTTTCCTTTTTCCTCCCCAAGGGACCATCCTCATGCGCCTGACCGTCGACAAAATCGCCAGCGTCACCCGGAACCTCAATCTGCAGCGCACCTTGACGCTGGGCGAGGACATCCTGGTGGAGGAGGGCTCGGCCATCGCCGTGCGCGTGCATGGCGAAAAGCGTACCTACAATCAGCTGGAAGACACCCACGGGCGCTGGATGACGCTGCATGACGGCGATCTGGTGGTCGGCGTGCTGGGCAAGCGCAATGCGCTGCATGGCTATGAGGGCGTGATGCCCAAATCGGTCAAGATCGGCGACACCCTGAACATGCTCAACATCGGCGGCGTCATCGGCGAATGCGTGTCCTACAACCCCGAAGTCGGCAAACCCTTCCAGCTGGAAGTGCTGGGGCAGGTGTTGATCTTTCCGGAATTCCAGTCGCGCCAGGGCATTCCGGCGCATATCCGCCACAACGCCCTGCAGGGCGTACCGACCGCGCCCAAGGTGCCGATCATCTTCATCCTCGGTACGTGCATGAACTCAGGCAAGACCCTGGCCGGTTCGGCCATGGTACGCGCTCTTCATCAGGCCGGATACAAAGTTGGTGGTGCCAAGCTCACCGGCATCTCGCTGATGCGCGACACCCTGCATCTCTACGATCACGGCGCCGAGGTCATCGCCGATTTCACCGATGCCGGCATCGTCTGCTCGGGCCCGGAGACCGCGGCGGAAACCGCCCACAAGGTGCTCAGCGAGATCGCGGCCAAGGGCGTGGATGTGATCGTTGCCGAAACTGGCGACGGCGTCATGGGCGAATACGGCGTGCAGGCAATCCTGGCCGACGAAGCCCTGCGCGCCCAATGCGCCTGTTTCGTGTTCTGCGCCAATGATCCGGTCGGCGTCGCCGGCGGCGTCGAGTATCTGCGCGAGAGCTTCGGCATCGATGTCGACGTGGTCGCCGGCCCCGCCACCGACAACGCCGTCGGCACCCGTTTCGTCGAGCGCCTGGGCATTCCCGCCCGCAACGCCCGAGTCGATCCCAAATCGCTCGGCGAACTGGCGCTGGATCTGGTACAGAAGTTCAAGGCGCGGTCGTAAGAGCCGATTCGCGCCAAACGTTTTTTGTAGGAGCGACCTCGCGTCGCGATGCTTCTCTTGTAGGAGCGACCTTGCGTCGCGACCCGCAGCTTCATGGTTGCGCGACGACGGCCTTCCACGACGCACCGCCCGTGTCGCCACGCCGGTCGCGACGCAAGGTCGCTCCTACAGGGTCGGCCGCTCTTGGCGGGATCCTAACCACTGGCTAGTGAGGCCAACATGGATGTCGTGATTCTCGGTGCATCAGGCTACGGCGGCGGCGAGCTGCTGCGACTGCTGGCCAGCCACCCGCGTCTTCGCAGTTTGAGCTGCATCTCGCGCCAGCACGTCGGCAAGCCCATAGGCGCCGTGCACCCCAATCTGCGCGGCATTGTGGCCGGCGAATTTGTCGCCGCACCGGACTGGGCTGCACTGGCCCAAAGCGACTGTCCGGTACTTTTCGCGGCCATGCCGCATGGCGAGTTTGCACGGCAACTGCTGCAGCTGGAACAGCTATGGCAGGAACATGGCCTGGATCGAAAACTGACCGTCATTGATCTTTCTGGCGATTTCCGCCTTGCGGATGCCGCCAGTTTCAGTCGCAGCTACGGCGGCGAGCATCCTTGCCCGGAGCGTTTGGCCGAGTTTGTCTACGGCCTGAGCGAATGGCGCCGCGCGCGGCTCGTGGGGGCGCGCCGCATCGCCAATCCCGGCTGCTTTGCCACCGCGATCCAGCTCGGCTTGCTGCCACTGGCGGACCTGGGTGCGCACGCGCCGACCTGGGTCGCTGTCTCCGCCATCACTGGTTCATCCGGCTCCGGCGCCAGTCCCAGCGATACCACTCACCATCCCACCCGGGCCAACGACTTCCGCGCCTACAAGATGCTGGCCCACCAGCACGAAGGCGAGATCCGACGCACGCTGGCAGAGCAGGGCACAGCCCTGGACTTTGCCTTCGTGCCGCATTCCGCCCCGCTGGTTCGCGGCATCTTCGCCACGCTGACCTTCCAGGCGCCCGACCTGACCGGCGCCGATCTGCGCGCCGCTTTCGAACAGCGCTATCAGCAGTGCCGCTTCATCCGCCTGGTCGACAGCACCCCGCGTATCGCTGCGGTGGCCGGCAGCAACTTCGCCGATATCGCGGTCAGCGCGTCGGGTGGCAGCGCCTGTGTGCTGGTGGCCATCGACAATCTGGTCAAAGGGATGGCCGGGCAGGCTATCCAGAATCTGAATCTGGGTCAGGGTTGGGCGGAGGATACGGGCTTGCTGCAGGCGCCGGTCTATCCCGGCTGAGCAGTTCCTTGTTCTCAGTTGATCTATCCCGTGCTTTTCCATGTGTGCCTACTGACATTGGCGCGCCGCGGTGTCCTATCCAAGAATGATCACCGGAGTCTGCAGTGGCATCCGTCTCGGCTTTGAGCTGCCAATAATCGAGACTTGTATGCACCTTTGCGGCTCTTGAGCCTGAATGCAGGCTAAACTTGGGATCTATGCCCGTCGCTACCTTTGCTGTGCGTCGCGGCGAGTGCGGCATTTGATCTGGAGTAAAGTTCATGCGAAATGTGTGTTTTCTGGCGCTGGCGGTGGTGTTGCTGGCGGTCGGTTCGGGGGCTGCGACAGCCCAGGAAAGCGGAACGCGGCTGGTGCCGAACATTGTTCAATCCAGAGGCGTAGATCCGCAGGTGAACTATGCGGCTTTGGCAACGATTGGCCCCTGGGACGACCGCAACTACAGCCTGACCAAGCAGGATCTGGCCTATCTGCCAGCCAACGAAGCGCAGTTCGCTGATCCCATCCCCGCCTTCTTTCGCGTGCTGATGCGAAAGGGCGGCGCAACCTCAACCGGCACCGTATCGCCGTACCCACGCAGCGCGGTCAACATCTTTCGCGACCTGTACAAGGGCTTCGTCATTGATGGAGCAACCTATCTGGGCATTGGCCGTGATGGCAACAGC